>NZ_JAAFYV010000003.1:0-237928 GCF_011770055.1 Rhodococcus sp. B10
GTGCGGGGGTGGGTGCGTTTGTGCTGGTCAGCCAGCTTGTCGGCGTCGGCATCGTGGCTGGTCAGACGTGGTTCGGTTACTGCGGTGAGGGTGTGATCCGTCTGAACCTGGGGCGATTTGGTGGGCTGTTTCTGCCCGGTTTTCGTGCTGTCAGGGGCGTTGCGGCGGCGCTACAGGGCGCGGCGGAGGGCCGGCGGCGGGCTTTTCCGTGGCGTCACGAGAAAGCCCAGCGGGAGGTTGCTTGCGCGGGTCGAACTGTGCCATGCCCTCGGGAAGAATGCTCAGTTCGGCGAGCTCGTGGCCCTTCTTCCTCGCGACCGTGAACCACTGCGTCGAAAACGACAGGCGTCCGGTCTGCAGCGTCGTCTCGAACACCTCGCCGAGGGTGAGTGCGTCACCGGTTGCGTGCTCGCGGTACCAGTCGTAGCGGGTGTACTCCGGGTCGATCGCTTGCCGTGCCGCGAGCTGTTCGTCATCGACAGGGACAGCAGGGAGCACGTCACCTTGATAGGTGAGGTACCTGCCGTCGTCGAGGATCAGCACCGGAGTTCTCATAGGTCAAGGATACGGGTCAGCGACCAGCGGAGTACATCGATCGCTTGGCTGTCGAATGCCGAAACCTTCAGCAGCTGAACGGGATCGTTGTTGATGATGGCTGCTACCGACTCTGCGAACCATTCGGATCGGCCCGACGCCTTGTTGTTCATGCTGCCTACTCGGTAGTACGGGTCAGCGAGGCCGGCGTCGTAGACGCGGTTGTGTGCCCAGATCAGGTAGGGATCGTCGGAGACTGTCGAGATGGTCTTGACGATGCGGTCTTGTCCTGGCTCCTGCCAGTCGACATCGAGGGGCTTCGCTTGGAGTGCTGTGTTGTCGACGGCGTGACTCATCTCGTGGAAGACGGTGTTCGTCGAGCCGCTGACTAGGTTGCCGTTGAGCAGGACAGCTTTCTCGGACTCGTCGTAGACAGCGTTCATGTCATCGAACGTGCGGCCGTCGGCGTATTGGACGCCTGCCCACTTGGATCCGCCTGCCGTTTCGGTCAGCTTCGGTGCGAGCTGCACGGTGACGCCGGCCTCGCCGAGTCGTTCCCTTAGGTGCTCTGGGTATCGCTCGACGTTGTCGCGCACTTGCCAGTACGTGGCGGCGTCCATGTCTGCGTTGTAGAGCTGCGTCTCGACAGGCGCCGGTAGCGGCACTGCGCTTTTCGGTGGCGGCACCGAGAAGTCGGGTGCGGCTGCCGCGGTGATGCCGCTGCGAGATCCGCGTCCGGACAGTGGCACGCCGTCGCGGTCGAGCAGGTATCCGTTGATGTGCAGGAGACGGAGGGCGTCGGCCCGGTCCTCGGCGATGTCGTAGATCGCGGACGGCATGAGCCTCGGTGTGGTGCGGGGACTGCGGCCGCGAGCTCGGATGATCCGGCCTGCGACGCCCCGCTTGGTGGTTCCCTCGGTGGTGTACTCGAGCTGCCGCCCGTACACCTGCGCCTGTTGCAGACCTCGGGCAGCGTTGACGACCTGACCCATGTCGGCGCCGTCACGGATAGCTTGCGCGCTGGATACGCCAAACGTTCGGTCTTGCTCCTCGGGGCTGAGCGAGTCGAAATACCGTTTCGGATCGACGGTCAGATCGTCGGCGATCGACTCGGGGGCGGGGATGCTCTTGCAGTCGCACCGCGGGTGCCGTTTGAATCCGGCGTTCCACCGATAGAAGCGTCCGGCGAGAATCACGCAGCGCGAGCACGACGGCGGGTTGAGCATCCGCACGTATCCGAGGCTCGGCCGTGTGACGGTCTGGATGGATTCGGCGGCGCGGGCGGTGTCAGCGAGCGCGGTCTGCACGAGCATCTGCAGGTACTGTCCGCCGAGACTGAGCGCCGTCTGTGCAGGGACTCCCTCGGCGACAGCGGATTTCGCTTTAATGATCGAGTTGTAGGCAGCTTCCTCGATCGCGATGCCTGCGCCCGTGACACCGACGAGCGCGTCGGGTGCGAGCGCGGCGACCGGGTCGACGGCAATGTTCAGCTCGTCGAGAACGGTCGGGACGTAGGCGGTTGCCTCGCGGATGGCGGCGGCTTGAGCCTGCTCGACCGTGACGATCAGGGTCGGGGACATTCGATCCCAGGACTCGTCGAAGCTGGTCTCGTCGATCTTGCGCCAGAGCCTTTTGGCCATGGCGAGCGTCGCGGCCGTGATGCGCTGCTGTCCGAGCCAGTAGTCGCCTGCCGCATCAGGAAGTGGCATCTGCGACACCAACCGTTCTTCGATTCATCGGGCGATCGGCCATCGGATCAGATGACGGTGAGGACGAGGTAGGTGGAGGCGGTGATGGTGCCGCGGCCGGAGTTCGTTGAGGTGACGGACGCTTCCAGGCGGGCGACCTCGCCGGTGCCCGTGAACGTTCCCGTCCGGGTTGCGGTGGTCGATGTGTTCGCAATGGTGACCGAGTCGACGACGGTCGAGCCGTTCACCAGCCGCATCGATTGTGAGTTCGCTGTCCCGGCGCCCGACCCCACTGCGAGCCGGTATTCGTAGGAGGCGACCACACCAGCAGGGATGCGGATGCCGTCGCCGTCGACGATGCCCGTCGCCGGGTATCCGGAGCGGACAGCCCACGGGGACAGCCGCGTCCACACGTTGGCGGTCGTGAGGATCTGGTTGCCGGACTTGTCGATGCCCTGGTTCGCGAGCACGTACTGCGACACCGCGACGTCGAACTGCAACGACGGCGCCGCCTCGACGACGGGCGAGGTGGCAGCGGCGACAGCGAAGTCGAAGGACGGTGCGGCCGGCGCGACGGGCACCGTCAACGGGTCGACCGCCAACGGGAGCTCAGCGGCCACGGCCATCGTGTACGTGCCGCCCGTCGGCTGCTGCACCACCGTCACGTCGAACGGCAACTCGGCAGACGCCGGGAGGAAGATGATCGGGGTCTGTGCCACAGCGACATCGAAGAACAGGTCCGCTGCGACGGCCTGTCTCATCACAACCTGCGGCTGGGGAGGAACGGTGTTCGGGGGCGCTACCGAGGTAGTTGCGAACGGACGTGGCGCAACGCTCGTTCCCATCGATGGTCGAGGCGCAACCGACTCAGTAATGGCTGGTCTAGGCGCTGTGGAGAAACGCACTGTTAGCCCTGCGGCGCCGAGAACGTGGCTGTGATCCGAACCTTCGACGGGCCCGGGTATTGGATGTTCGAGATCGGCACCGCCCACTTGAACGTCGACCCCGACCAGCAGCCCAGATGCGTCGGCGTGACGACGGTAGCGGGTGCGACCGGGCCGGGAATGTTGAACTCGACCTCGCTACCAACCACCGCCCCATCGACCGCGCCGGCGGTCCACGTCGTCGCCACACGTGCGTAGGAGCCGCCCGAGATTTCGTTGGCGCCGGTCGTGCCCGGATCGCCGGTGTGCAGACTCAGCGAATTGCCTTGGCTGGTCGCCCACACCGCAGCGCCCTCACGGAAATCAGCGGTCATCTTGATAGCAGCCATGTCAGTTCTCTCTCTAGGGGTGTCGGTCGTGCGGAGAAGGTTTCGAACTTGTGAAGGTTCCCCTCGGCGCTGGCAGGGTCATGGGTGACGGAAAGGGGCCTGCGCCGAGACGCTGGAGATTCATCACCTAGCCGGCCATACCTCCGCTTTGATGCCATGCCCAGGATCTGCGGTGAGCTTGACGCCGAGGGGTAGTCGTGGGCAACCATGGTGCAAACGTCGATGGTTGCCGAAGAGTCGAACCAGTCGTGTCGAATTTCGACACAACTGCGGTGACCCGTTGGTGCGTGGGCTTTTCGGCCACGCACACCGGATAGCCGGAAATCTTGAACCCTCCGCGTCATCGACTGACCTCCCTCGCGGCGAAACGTGAGGGGGCCAGGCAGAGGGTCAGTGGGTGGGTGTGGGTGTTCGAGAGTTCAGAATCGGGCGGCCTGGCGGGAGTTGCAGGATCGGCAGGCGACGGAGAGCGGTCCGCGTGGGTCGCCGCCGAGGGCGATGGGGGTGACGTGGTTGGCGGTGAGGCCGCCGTCCCGGTCGGTGAGGTCGTGGGCGGGGCGGTCGATTCCGGGGCACCATTCGCCGTTGATGGCCCGGTGGGCGTCGACGGCTGCCTTGCGGCGTGCCTGCTCTTCATCGTCGCGTGTGGCCTTCGTGGGTACGGTTGCTCGCTGGTGTCGTTCTCGGTCCTTTGCATGCTCTCGGCACAGGGGGCCGGCCTGCATGCGTGGGCACCCGGCGATGCGGCACACCTTGAGGGTGGCTCGTGGCACTGCTGCTCCTGCCGTGTGAGGAATGCGGCTTGGTCGGCGGTCCGGTCGGTGCCGGCGGACGCGAGTATCAGCGCGAGCGAGATCATGATCATGAGCGCTTCTTGAACGACAGCGAGCGGACATTCACTTCACTGCGCCACGCCCGGATGCCCTGATCGACGGAGTCGGTTTGGAACGTCACCGCGGGCTGCCGTGCGGCACTGACGAGTTCGTCGATCTTGCCTTGGAAGCCGGTCAGGTCGAGCGATGCCGTTCCGGCCGCGGCTGCGTTCGCTGTACGAACCGCGGCGATCTCTCGAATCTGTTGATCTCGCTGCGCACCTGTCGAGACCCACTCGTCCTCGCCGGACAGGTTGAGGGCCATCGCTCCGTGCGGCAGCCGGCCGCCGGTGTCACGCAGTAGAGCATTCTTGCGCAGCGAGTTGATGAAGTCGGCCGTTTGACCCTGCCAGTCCTTGCGCAGCTGCGCCGTCCATTCCATCGGAGGCGGCGCCAGACCCGGCTTCGACGAGTCGAACGGCTTCTCGCCGCTCAGCTGGCTGTCGCTGACGTCCGGGTTGGTCGGCCCGTACACGTCACCGAACGTGGGGATCTTGAGGTCCCACAGTCGCGAATCACCAATACCGAAGGGCATCTGCTCGAACAGGGAGTCGATACCGATCGCGACCAGTTGGCTGCCGAAGTCCTTGAGCCGGTCCTTGATCGAGAATGCTTCGCCGGACTTGCTCGTCGAGGTGGATGTCGAGTCGGGGTTCGCTGCTTTCTGGCGTGCTTCGTCGAGGGCCATGTCGGCGCGGAGTTTGTCGTTCGGTGTCGAGTCCGGGTCGGCGTACACCTCGTTGCGCCGGGTGTTCGCGTCGTCGACGGCCATCCGTGCTTCGAGCTCTGCGCGCTCGGTGTCGCTGAACGTGCGGGCGAGTTCGGGGGCCTGCGGTGCGGGGCCTTCCTTGGCTCCACTCGCGGCGGCGTCCTTCTTCGCTTGGAGGTCGACAACCTTCTGCTCGGCGGCTTTGACCTTGAGGTCGGCCTGCTCGCGGTCAGCCTGCGACTTCTTCTCGTTTGCGTAGGTCTCGTCGCGGGCTTCCTTCGCCTGCGTCACAGCGACGACGGCTCGATCGAGAGCGATCTGATCCTTCTCCGCCCACGTCACTTTCTTGGAGCTGCTCGACGACGATGTGGACGTCGAGTAGGTGAGGCTCGCACCGCGGCCGTCGAGCGACGCGATGATGGCGTCAGCTTCACCGGCACGCTCTCGGTAGTTCGAGCCGTCGGAGAACGCGGACTGCTGCACCCGCTGGGCTGCGTCAGCCGGATCCATCGAGTCGTAGTCGAACTCGACGAGACGGTCGTAGAACTTCCCGGCCGCGATGGTCGGGTCCATCCGCTCCTCGTACGAGCCCCACCATTCCTGCTGCTGGAACGGTCCGGTCGACGTGTCCGGTCCGCCCTCGACAAGCGACAGATCCGACTCGGCAAGTCCGGTCATGACGGCGGCCTTGATGCCGTTGTCGGTGATGCCGCGACGTCGGCCTTCGGCGATGATCGCGTCTGCGATCGCATCCCGCTCGGACAGCGGCGCTACCTCGGCCTCGGGTTCATCACCGGGGTCGACCAGGACGTGGTCGGTGGCGATGTGCACGTGGTTGGTGTGGTCGCCTGCGCCGTCGTAGAACGAGTCGTCTACGAACTCGCCGTCCTTGATCTCGCGGCCGAAGCGCGGGTCGTCGTAGATAAGTTCCTTCAGCTCTGAACCGAACTTCGACGCCATCAGCGTCGCGAGACCAAGCTGGGCGTCTGTGTTGCCGAAGCCGTTCGAGAAGTCCGCTGCCATACCCATGCTGTGGTACGAACCGGTCTCGCCCTCGCGGCCTATGTAGCCGGACGTCATCTTCAGGGCCGGGAACTTCTGTCCGACATACGCGGTCAGGCTGTCGACGATCGCGCCGCCACCCGCATAGCCGCGGACCTCGCCGCGCGCCAGAGCGTCACGGAACCGGTAGACGCCTTCCTGCCCGCCGAGACGGTTGACGTCGTCGACGGTGAGCATGTGCTCGCCAGGCATCGCCAGGATCGGCACCGAGTCCTTGCCGGGCACGCCGCCGGTGATTGGCCCGCCAGTTGCGAAAGTCTGACCGCGAACTGCCACGCCCGATCTGACTGCCGCGTCGAGTCGTCGATCGACCTCTTCGATGTTGTTGAGGACTACGTCGACGGACACTGTGCGGTTACGCGCCGTGTTGTTGGCGGCGAGGTCGATGTCTCGGAGCTGCCTCAGTGCGTCGTCGGTGGGTGCTGTGATGCGGACGATGCCGGGCTTGCCGTTGATGTCCGTTTCGACGGTGCCACCGAGGTCTTTGATCTTTTGGAGAGCCTCCGCGTCGAGGACGTCGACGGGGACGTCGACGGGCTGGCCGACGCCCTTGAGCATGCTCGAGATTACGGTGAGTTGCTGGGTCACATCGTCGGCCCCGGACAGGCTGGCCAGCATGATGATCTGCTCGGGCAGCAAACCTTCAGCAGCCGCCATCGCTTCGATCTGCGTCTTCGTGAGCTGGTAGTTGTTGCCAAGCCCAAGTAGTGCGTCAGCGTTTGAAGCAATCGCTGCGCGCGCGGCTTCTTGCGCCTCTGGCAAGCTCTTGCCCTGCGCTAGCGACGCAGTGATCGTCGCGTTGGTGACATCGATAGTGCGGTCACGGATCTCGGTCAGAGAATCACGGAGCGCCGAGCCGTTCGCGAGCTGGGTGTTGACGGCGCCGCCGTCACCGACGAGCGCATCACCGACACCGCCGGCCGGATCGACCGCGGCTGGCTGTTCCTCGCCGATCTGGCGGATCGCATCGTTGTACGCCTGCACCGCATCCGACAGGGGGATCTCTTTGCCGGACAGCACATCCAGGGCAGTCTTGAGTGCGCTGACCCGGTCATCAGCGGACGCCGACTCGTCAGCGAGCACCCCGATCGCCGTCGATAGGTCAAAGAACCCTGGCGTGGTGTTCTTCGCTGTCAGCTCAGCGCGCTGCGCTTCCTCGCGGAGCTCGCGCATCTTCGCGGCGGCTTCCTCACCGCCGTCACCCGAATTCCGCAGCACCGCTTCGAAGGTCGCGAACTCGGTGTTCGACGCCGTCAGCTTCCCGGCGAGTTCCTCGTTCGACAGGCCGAGCGAGTCGAACGCGCCCTTGACGCGCGCCGCGGACTCGGCTGTTTCTTCCTGCGCGTTGAACGCGTCGGTACCAGCCTGCGCGACACCGGAGAACCACCCTGCGATGTCCTGGCCGGCGGCGCGGAAGATGTCGAACGATCCAGGCGCGGTATCGGCGAGGCCGTCGAGTTCGCCTCGAACGGTTTCCATCTGCAGCGCGAGCGCCGACATGACGGAGTCGGAGATCTCGCCGTTCGACTCCTGGAACGCCTTCGCGACATCGCGTTGCGCGATCGCCAGATTGGTCGACGAGTCACCAAGAATTTGGGCTTGCTGGCTGGCCTTGCTGTTCTCGCTGGAAAACTGGCCCATGATCGCCGTGGCGGCCATGATGCCGACCATCCACGGGCCGCCGAGAACACCGATCGCGCCCTTCGCGGCAGACACCAGACCGTTCGCGCCCGCCACAGCAGCACCGCCGACGACGCCACCGAACCGGGCAGCCTGCGCCGCACCGTTACGCAGCGCGCCACTCACAGCACCGGAGGTGGTGGCCAGGTTCCGCTGGCGGTCAGCGAACCGCTGCGTTGCGGTGGTGACGCCGCGGTAGCCGTCGGCCATCTGCCGAATCGCTGGGTGGCGACGTTCGAGCGTCGCCAAACCTGCAGCGAGCTCGGACAGCGGCTCGGCGTTCTCTTCGAGCGCACCAGCCAACTCGTCGGCGCCACCGGTGAGTTCGGTGAATGGATCGTTTTCGCCGATGCTGCCGAGGGCAGCCTGCATGTCGATCTCGCCTTGCATTTCCTCGCGGAAACTTTGGAAGTTTTCGGTGATGTCCTGGAACCAGCTGCCGATCTTGTCGGCGCCACCGGTGACCTGAAGCGCAGCGAGAGCGCCGGCGACGGCCTGCACCGGGGCTGGGAGGTCGAGGAAAGCGCCGACGGCGTCGCCGACGAATCCAGCGACCGGGGCGAGCATCTGACCGAATTCGACGACAGCGCCGCCAGCATCCTGAAGCCCGGAGATGATGCCGGGTGTGACGGCGGTGATCTTGTCCGCCGCCGCGGTCGCGAAACCTTCGAGTGGGCCTTCGATCAGCCCGTACAGGCCGAGTGTGAGTGTCTCGGTGGCGTTTTCGATCGATGCCATCGCACCCGGAAGGCCTTGCGTCTTCGCGGCAGCGACCTCGGCGGCCGCGCCCTGCCGTTCGATCGCCGTATGCATGGCGTCGTACCCGGCCTGGCCCTGCTCGGCCGCGACACCGGCGAGACGCATAGCGTCCGAACCGAACAGGGTCGCGGTCGCGGCCTGGTACAGCTCCGGCGTCATGTTCGCCGCAGCTTCGTCGAGCTGGCCGAACAAACTCGACATGCCGACGAACTGGCCCTCGGCGTCGTAGATCGTCAGACCGAGCTCTTCGATCGCCGCCTGCGCGGGCTTGCCCTGGTCTGTCACCGCGAGAAGCGCGGACTTCAGCAGGGTGCCTGCGTCGGAACCGGAGATACCGGCGTTCGACAGCACACCGAGGGCAGCCGCAGTGTCTTCGACCGTCAGACCGAACTGGTTCGCGACGGCACCGGACTGCTGCAAACCTGCAGCGATGTCGGTGATCTCAGCCGAGGAGGCGTTCGCAGCGTTCGCGAGCACATCGGCCGCGGTCGCCGCGTACGAGGCGTCCAACCCGAATGCCTGCAGTGCCTGCGACTGGATCGTCGCCGCGGTGCCGGCGTCGATCTGAGCCGCCGCGGCGAGCTGCAGCGTTCCGCGCGCGGCCTCCATCGATTGCTCGACGGTGAAACCGCCCTTGGCGAGCTCCGTCATCGCTGCGGCCGCGTCGGACGCCGACGTCGCAGACAGCTGATTGTCGTTGCCGAGTTCCTTGGCCCGATCCGACACGGCAGCCATCTGCTGGGCTGTCGCCGACGACACCGCCTGCATCGTGTTCAGCTCGTTGGTGAAGTCGTTGCCGGTCTTGATGACCTCACCGAACGCCGCGGTCACACCACCGGCGAGGATGCCGGCGCCCATGATCTTGCCGAAGGTGCCCGCTACGCCGACTGCACGGCCGAGTCCACGCTCGAGGTCTCCTGCAACGCGGCTGACGTCCGCAGCTACCTCGATATCTATCCGTCCGCCCGCCACGGCACACCTTCCAAATCAATTGCGCAGCAGCGGTTTTGACTAGCCGCTGCGATGTCCGCGATGTAAGTCGCGTGCGAGTGAGGTCAGGCGCTGATGCCGGTGATACGGACGGCCGCGTCGGGGGAATTGACGTACGGCACGCAGACACGGCGGGCACGGATACGCCACTGATCGTTGTCGTCGTCGCGGATCGACTTCGTCTCGATCACGTCGCCCTCGTAGCCCTGCCCGAGCTTCTCGTCGGCGATGCCCCCGAGGTTGTTCGAGTCGATCACCCAAGCGCCTGCAGCCGGCAGGTTCGGTGTGGGAAGGATGGTCAGACCGGCAAGGGTGAAGAACTCGCCCGTGTAGACCGGGTTTGTAGTGTCTTCTCGCGCACGCTGGAGAGCGAGGTTCGGGTCAGCCGCGAGGTAGGCCCAAGTGTCGTCGTCGATGACGAGCAGATCGGGGTCGTACCCCTTGTTCAGTTTCCGCAGCTTGGCCTTGGCGAGCATGATGTCGAGCAGAATCTTGGTGGACGACGACCACACGCCTTCGCTGACCGGCTGGGTCTGCGTGACAGTCGACGCGATCAGGCTCAAAGCCAGTCCGTCGACGGTGCGGATCAGGGTGTTGACGAGCGTCTGCTGAGCCTTCTCGATGGGAGAGAAGTTCGAGCGCTTGATCTGCTCGTCGGTAATGGGCACATCCTGACCCCACTTGGTGACCTTCACCGCGACGGCCTCGCCGCTGTTGACGTTTGCGAGGGGGTACTCGGCGCCCGGGGTGATGGCCTCAGGCTGCCTGGTGGTGAACAGTGGGTCGTCCTGCTCGATGATCACAGAGCCGCCAGATACTTCGGTGCGGCCCAACAGAATTCGATCGGCAATGAACCGTTGGCGGGCGATCTCGTTCACGCGCTTGGCGATGACGCTCGGCGTCGAGAGGTAGCGGCTGATAGATGCGATGTCGCCGGAAATGGTCGGCGGTCCAGCGGGGTAGACAACTCCCATGAGGATGCTCCTGAGGCTGCGGAGCCGCTCGGGGCTCCGGTTGGGTCAGTCCTCGGTGCGTGCAGTGCGTTCGGCTCGATATGCCTGAACGACGGCCCGGTCGAACACCCACCTGGAAGAGCATCGCGCTCCGCCGATCTCGCCCGCCAATCGCTGGCAGGTCCTCAGTGTCACTCCCAGGATCTCGGCCGCTTCCCGAGTCCCTATCTGTTCGGTCAGCGGTAACTCTGTCTGAGTGGCAACGGATGTCGTGTCGCGTTGTCGCGTACGCGACATGGCCTCCTGAGCGTCCATAGCCTGCCGAATGGTCCGACTGAGTAGCTCGAACGTGGGCGTGGTCGGGCGGCGTTCGTTGTGCTTTGCCATCAACAGCAGCGCCCGGTGCACCAATGCCAGTGCGGGGCCTTGGACGAGCAGGGTCTCGCCGTGCACCTGCGCAGGCGGCACTGGGTAGTGCGCCGCATCGATCGGGGGTGGGAGCATTGCGGTCGTGCGCCTTTCGCGATGAGGAAGCCCGAATGGACCGACCGGAGTCGGTTTCGCTGTTCGGCTCTCGGCATCGCGCACGAGCGGGGCATCGCGCCCCGTGAAGCCATTCGCCCGGTCACCAGTTGTGGGGATCGCCCCCACAACTGATGACGGACAGGGTCGTTCAGTGGGTGTTGCGGTTGTTCTTTCGACTGCGTTCGACGGTGTCGACGATCGCGTCAGCCAGTGCCAGTGCGGTAGCCCGGGTCATCGTGACCCCGATGCCAGTCCGGCCGAGCTCAAGCCGGATCCGCCCGCCCGCGTTAAAACGCACGCATGGCCGGACCGCCGAATCGAGCGAGACACGAACGGTCATGCCGGTGGATTGCGTCGAGCTTGCTTGCTGACCTGGGCGTGCGCGGCGATTTGCGCGAAGATGTCGGCGCCGTCGTGGCCGTCGCCTTCGGCCTGCACAACCAGCGGGTTCACGATGTAGTGGGCGAGCGCATACAGCGCGGCGCCGGCGATCGCGCCGAACGCGGGCCCGTGCTGGGACCGGACATCGGCGATGACGTCGCGAACCTTCTCGGGGTCGCCAGCCTCGCCGAACACAGACCACGTCAGCCGATCGGCTGCCTGCCGGATCTCGGACTCGACGAGAAGCGCTGTCGGCAGACCTGTCTCGTCGAACATCGCATAGAGGGCGTTTTCGGCGTGAGTCTGTGCGTCGTCCTGAGCGGGGTTGTCTGTCGTCACGTGGGTTCTCCTTCGGTTGTGGGCGGATACATCGGGGGTTCTGGGTTGGGTAGCTCGTCGACGCCGATCTTGGCGAGGACTTCGGAACGGGTGACACCGCGTTCGTTGAGAAGGCTGACGAGAGTGCCGATCGAACGACCGAGCATGGCGACGGTATAGGTCATGACGACGACGGTCGCGTGGTGTTCACGTTCTACAGCGGCTTGGATTAGGTCCAGGATTCGGTCGGTGTCTGCGTCCGAGGTCGATACAAGGTCATGCAAGGTATGGGCGGCTCGGTAGGCCGCCTCGTTGTCCACCGATGTCGAGGGAAGTCCTGCGGTGTCATTCAGCAGCAGGAAGCGTGCGGGTTGTTCGCTCATTGGTTGAGCTCCTTCGTTGTTTGGTGGTCAGAACAGAACTGGTTGTTGGATCGATGCGGCTTTTCGGCGCGTGTATCGGGCGCGTTCCGCGATCACGCTGCCGCTCGCTCGTTCGGTCTCGGCCCAATCGCGGCAGCTGTTGAGCGCTGGGCAGGTGCGGCAGATGCTCGCAGCGACCTCGTGGCGGTAGCGCACGTCGTCGGGGTCCTCGCCAGTCTCAGCAGGGTCGAAGACCTCGGAGCGGCCGACGCATGCGGCGCCACTCAGACGTGGCTGATTCGTCAGGATTCGAACCAACAGGGCCTCGGTGCCCGACTCGTTCACGATTCGTCCCGGACAGCGAACAGCCTCGGTCGCCAGTACCCGACGTGCGTTGCTGTGATTGTCGATGGGCGATGAAAGGCGATCTCGTAGATAGCGCCGTCCTGCGCCTGTACCTCGTAGGGCTTAGGTGCCGGGTGGTCCGGGTCGGGATGCCAGGTGTGAACGATCACCGAGCCGTAGTCGGTCGTCAGTCGTGTTTCCATCGGGCGTCCGTCGGAGTAACGCCAGAACGCGTCTCGATCTCGCACCCACGGAACGGACAAGTCTGTGATCGACTGCGCGAGAGATCGCAGTGCGTCGAATTCCTGTTCTGTCGACTCCTCTAGATCCTCGGTCATGCCGTCGCGGCCCATGATCGAATCAGTCGTCCAATCGACTGTGTGGTGGGTGAGAACGGCGGCGTACTTCAGCGCGTCAAGGGGCGAATACTTTGCGGTCAAGAGACCTCCTTCAATGGGGCGCGGGCATGGTCGCATTTGCGGATTGGCTCGCCGGTTTCCGTTTCGAGCCAGTGAGTGCCGCGACAGTCGGGGCATCGAGCGATGTCCCGTGCTAACGGTGTCTGGTTCTTTACCCAAGCCTCGTTCTGCAGGCGGAGTTCTTTGCATGCGCCGCAGCTCGGGATCACGCCTTGCATTCCTCGGTGGGTCGGACAGCGACGGGGAGGGGCTTCTTGCGCGCTTCGGAGTGGCACATTCGTCACCTCGGCGACACCCCCCTGATCTATGAACTGATCTATGAACTGATGGGGGGTAAGTGACTTGCCCCCTTGGGGGGTAAGTGATTTACCCCCTTCCGGTGACGAATTACCCCCCTTGGGGATATCTGAAGGGGGTAAGTGAGCCACCCCCTTGGGGATAAACGAAGGGGGTAAGCCGGTAGCCCCCTTCAGTTCGCGAGGCAGCAACCTCCACACATTGGCCCGACCCTTACCCACTTGATTTCCACCACGTTCAGACAGCTCGATCCACCCCTTCAAGCGCAGCGACCTCAAAGCATGTTTCGTGGTCTGCTCGCTCACACAGGACTGCTCTGCCAACACGCGTAGCCCTGGGAAAGCGTTCCCCATCGACCCGTCAGTGAACGTCGAGAGCACGACGAGCACCCGAAATTCAGCGTTTGTCAGGTCGGCATTTCGGAGGCTGGTGTACCACCGAAGCTTCGAATGTCCTGGGTTCGGACTAGTCACTGCCCGTACGCCCCCTCCAAAGACGGGTGAGGCCACCCGCCCGCGTAGGACGTCGTGCAACGCAATAACCAGCCGGCTCGATGACGCCGAGACGGTTGGCTTCACGGAACAAAGCTCCCCACCGTCCTGGGTGGTCGGGGTCGTCGATCCCAAACTCGTCCGTCAAGTCGTACGCTTCGAAGACCAGCCCCGTCTCGGCCTTCGACTTGAGGGCGGCCATCGCAGGCTCCCACCACCAGTCGTCGCGGTGGTCGGACGCAATTTGAGCTCCAATTTTCGATACCATGGAGTTGTTCGCTTTCTGTGGTGGAGAGGCCGGTTTCCGGGGTTGGTCCCCGGCCTCTCCGCTGGTCAATGCGGTTGCCTGGCATGACCTTTAGGTCGCTCGTGTCGTAGGTGCCTCGACGGCGGTAGCCGCCGAGGATCTAGCCGCCGGGCCTCCTGACGAACCTTCTGAAATCCGTTGCGAGCCAACAGATCGATTGCGCGATCAGCGCGACTACGAGGAACAGCTCGGTGGGAGTCACTGCAGGGCCTCCCGAATGTCGGCGTGGAATCTGACAGCGTTCTCGTCGCGCACCAGCTCCCGACCTCGATGTGCAGCCTGCGCTTTCGCCGCGGCCTGCAACTGGTCGACCAGGTCGTGCACTTCCTCGGGGTCGCGCAACAAGATCGAGGCGTCGTAACCGATGCGGATGCAGACCCTGTCCACGACTGCGTTGTGCCGCACGACGATCCTGGCGTCGTCGCCGGTGAAACTGATGTGCGCCATCACGCCACCACCAGATCGCCGACGCCGGACCGATGCCGCGTGACACGGGCAAGGTCTATGAGGAGGGCTGCGAGGTGCTCGGCGTCGTCGAACGCGATGGGGTAGGTCTGATCTACCCCATCGGCTGCGAGCTCGAGCTCGATGCCAACATCCGCCAGGCGGACGTTGACGCGGGTGCCTTTCGCGAGGCGGATCGATCCGCCAAGGCCGATCACGCTGCACCGCGGTTCTCGGCGACGCCCTCTGCGGCGATGTCGAGCAGCAGAAGCAGCGTGTGTGCGAGGTGCGCCGCCTCGTCGAGGGTGAGGTTGTACTGGTCGAGGACATCGAGATGCTCGGAATCGGTGTAGGTCGCCCCCATCCGCATGACCTTGACGGAGGGATCTCTGTCCCGCAGGTTCTGCTGGAGGTGCATCTTTAGGTGCGCGACAGCGAAGTTGCCGGATTGGGCGTTGATGTAGCCGGGCATCCGTCGGAGCGGGACACTCGCAGGCACCGATTGCCAGTAGCTGTTGCACGGGAACCGGTTGTCCTTTGTTTCGTCGAGTTGCGCCCAGTGGGGCGCCTGCGCGTCGGGGTACAGCTTGTCGACGATCGCGTAGCGGTCAACCACCGCAGTGGCCGCGTCAAGATGTTCACGTTCGTAGAGTTGCCAGAGCGCGGATTCAGGCTGAACCGACGGCTCGAACTGGCGCATGTGCTGCACGAACTCGTCGAGCTCGGTGGTGCGTTCCACATCACTCTGGTTGTTGTCGGACTGAGCAGGTACAATTTTCGTCATTGGTTCTTCTCCTTGCGAATGGGGACGGAACTGGACACCGCTAGCCACAACAGGGACTGCCATCCCGTGGCTGGCGGTGTTTTTCGATGTAGAGACCAAGCTGATTGCGCAGCGTGAGGTCGGCGGCGTCATCAGGCGACCCCGCCGCGAACGCTCATCGCCTCCTGGGCTGTAACCCAACGATCTACTTCACTGCGGCGGTAGATGACGCTGCGACGGCCCCGAACGAACGAAGATGGGCCTTCACCCACGTGGCGCCAGTAACGCAGGGTCGCCTCAGGGATTCCGTAGATTTCGCTGACCTGCTTAGTGGTGAGGAAGCGCTCCTCGATGTCGGTCTGCACTGTGTGAGCCACCAGTAACAACCTTTCGTTGTCGTGATCTAACACCATCACGATACAACGAATGTGCGTCTCGTCAATACTCCAAAACGTTGTTATTGTTTGCGTCGTGAGTAACGACGCGAGCGACACTGCCTATGGCGAGCGATTACAGGAACTCCGTACTGCTCGCCGCATGTCTCAGGCCGAACTGTCGGAACGAGTCGCCCAACGCTTGGGCACTCCCTTCCATCAGCAGACCATCCTGAAGATCGAAAAGGGCACTCGCTCACTGAAATTCAACGAGGCGATCGAAATTGCTCGAGTACTCGAGGTTTCGTTGGACGAACTCGGGAACGTAGGGCGCGAACTGGGCCGAATGATCACACTTGCCGATGTTCACGCGAAGATCCTGGACAACAACATCGAGGCGCTCGGCGTCGTGTCTGATCGGTTCGAGAAGGACCTCGTCGAAGTTCGCGAGCTCCACGCCCAGCTACGGGCAGCCGGCGACTCAGACCCTGATTCCCGTGCGGCAGCCAACAGACTCCTGCGCGTAGCGATCACTGCGATCGTTCGTTCCGACCGGGCGACCGAATGGCTGCAGGAACGCACCGGTCAAATCCGAGAGGAACTACTGAAGGATGACGACTCAGAGGCGTAACCGGCGTTCAGGCGTCGAAGACCGTTGGATGAAGTCGGACAGGTCGAAATCTGCCCAGTACGGCAGGGGAAAGCGTTGGCGGGCTCGGTACGTCGATGACTTCGGGCAAGAGCACGCGAGGTCGTTCGAACGGAAGGCCGACGCGCAGAACTGGCTCGACGGCACCGTGTCAACGTTGGTGCAGGGGACACACGTCGCGCCACGCGACGCGAAGCTCACAGTCCAGCAGTGGTGCGATCAATGGATTATCGGCTACGGAGTGCACAGAGAGAGCACGGTCCGTCAGGCGCGGACGCACATCGCGCAGATAACCAGTGAGTTCGGCCCGCTACCTATAGCCGGAATCCGCCCATCGATGGTGAAAGCGTGGACGGCGAGGCTGAGCAAGGCGGGCATGGCGGACTCGTACGTGCACGCACTGCATCAGCGGCTATCCCAGATCCTCGGCGATGCGGTGCACGACAATCTGCTCGGCAGGAACCCCTGCTCACGGAAGACCTCGCCGCCGATGGGCAAGGCGAAGATCTACCTCATCACGACGGAACAGCTGTGGGCTCTATACGACGCCGTCGCCGATCACATCAAGCCCGCCATACTTCTCGGCGCATTCGCTGGTCTGCGAATCGCTGAGGCGACGGCGCTCCGCGTCGTCGAGGACATCGACTTCATCCGCGGAGTCGTTCACCCGAAACTGCAGTGGCCGGCGAAGGAGCTCAAGACTGAGGGGAGCGAGGCGCCCATCCCGATTCCGCAGGAGATGACGCTGATGCTGTCGTCGTTCGTCAAGACGTGGCCACACGGGAACATAGTGACGAACGGCCGCGGGGAAGCGGCCGGGCCCTGGGTTATCGATCGCGAGATCCGGCGAGTCCGGGGGAGCATCGAGGGGCTTCCCGACGAGTTCTCATTCCACGATCTGAGGCACTACCTCGCGTCACTGCTGATCTTCTCCGGGGCGGACATCAAGACCGTCCAGGCGCGAATGAGGCACGCAAGCGCCAAGACGACGCTCGACATCTACGGCCACTTGTGGCCGGACGCAGACGAGTCCACCCGTGCCGCTGTTGGTGCTGTGATTGCGGCGCGGATGGACTCGTTGAAAGCTGCTGCGGACTGACTGCGGACGAAGTGGACGGATTGAACACTCCGCCGCAGGTCAGCCGCGACGTCTCAGCCGAAAAAGCTTACACGTCGTAATACAGCTGGAACTCGTAGGGGTGCGGGCGCAGGTTGACCGGAGCGATCTCCTGTTCGCGCTTGAGCGAGATCCAGGTCTCGATCAGGTCGGTCGTGAAGACGCCACCCTCGGTGAGGTACTCGTGGTCGGCTTCCAGGCGGTCGATGACGGCGGACAGCGACGTCGGCGCCTGAGGAATGTTCTTGGCCTCCTCGGGCGGGAGCTCGTAGAGGTCCTTGTCGACGGGAGCCAGCGGCTCGATCTTGTTCTTGATTCCGTCCAGGCCTGCCATCATCTGAGCGGCGAAGTTCAGGTACGGGTTGCCCGAGCTGTCCGGTGCGCGGAACTCGAGGCGCTTGGCCTTCGGGTTGTTGCCCGTGATCGGGATACGCACGGCAGCGGAACGGTTGCGCTGGCTGTAGACGAGGTTGATGGGAGCCTCGTAGCCCGGCACCAGGCGGTGGTAGGAGTTGATCGTCGGGTTGGTGAACGCCAACAGCGACGGAGCGTGGTGCAGGATGCCGCCGATGTAGTGGCGGGCGAGATCCGACAGTCCGGCATATCCGGCCTCGTCGTGGAACAGCGGCTTGCCGTCCTTCCACAGCGACTGGTGGACGTGCATGCCCGAACCGTTGTCACCGAAGAGCGGCTTCGGCATGAAGGTGGCCGACTTGCCGTACTTCCATGCGGTGTTCTTGACGATGTACTTGAACAGCTGCAGGTCGTCCGCGGCAGCGAGCAGGGTGTTGAACTTGTAGTTGATCTCGGCCTGTCCGCCGGTGCCGACCTCGTGGTGTCCACGCTCGAGCTCGAAGCCTGCGTTCTGCAGGTTCGTGGAGATCTCGTCGCGCAGGTCCACGTAGTGGTCGTACGGCGCGACCGGGAAGTATCCACCCTTCGGGCGAACCTTGTAGCCCAGGTTGGGGCTGCCGTCTGCGTTGACCTCGACACCGGTGTTCCAGGAGCCGGAGATCGAGTCGACCTCGTAGAACGCGCCGTTCATGGCGGAGTCGTAGCGCACCGAGTCGAAGATGTAGAACTCGGCCTCGGCGCCGAAGAACGCGGTGTCGGCGATGCCGGTGGAGACCAGGTACTCCTCGGCCTTGCGCGCGACGTTGCGGGGGTCGCGGCTGTACGACTCACGCGTGAACGGGTCGTGCACGAAGAAGTCGATGTTCAGCGTCTTCGCGGCGCGGAAGGGGTCGACCTGAGCCGTCCGGACGTCGGGGAGGAGCATCATGTCCGACTCGTGGATGGACTGGAAGCCCCGCACGGACGAACCGTCGAACGCCAGACCGTCTTCGAAGACATCCTTGTTGAACGCCGACGCCGGGATGGAGAAGTGCTGCTGGGTGCCGGGAAGATCCGTGAAACGGATGTCCACGTACTCGACGTTTTCGTCGGCGATGAACTTGATGACCTCTTCGGCCGTGGTGAACGCCACCTGTTACTCCTTTGTCGTTTCCGTCGAGCAGCACGTTATGGACTTCGTGTTGCCCGCCAGTCAAGGCTGTGTTTCGCCCGTGTTACACGTCGCGTTCTGTGAGTCACGCTTCGCGGAAGCGTCGAAAGCGGTCTCCGTGATCGGTGGGAGGGCGACGCTTCGCTTCACACCCTACGGTGACGCATTCTTCCGGCGTCGAGGTCGAAGCCTATCCTGGTAGCCATGGCACGCATGACAGGCTCCTGGTTGTCCGGTCCGAACGCGGCGATGGACGACGACGGCACCGAACAGAAGTTCCCCGGTGAACGGCTCGGACTACCGTCCGACGGTCCAGGGGCGGTGGCAGGGCTGGGTCGACGCATTCTCGCGCTGCTCGTCGACTGGCTCATGGCGATGGGAATCGGTGCGCTCGTGCTGAGTCTCACGGGCTGGCAGCAGTCGCTGTCCACCGTCACGTTGCTGGTGTGGTTCGTGGTCGGCGTGTCGGCCGTGGCCGTCTTCTCGTTCACGCCGGGGCAGTTGATCGTGGGAATTCAAGTGGCCCGTGTCGACGCTCGCGCACGGGTCGGATTCGTCCGCGCGTTGGTACGTACGTTCTTCATCGTCTTCGTCTTCCCGGCCGTGATCTCGGATCACGATGGACGCGGAATGCACGACCGGGCGACGGGCACCGCAATGCTGCGTGTGCGTTGATTCTGCTCGAGCTGGGATTTTCTCGAATCAGCGACGCTTGATGGTGCGCTGAACGCCCTTCATCTTCGCGCCTCCGGGGACGGGGCCCTTCGGCATCGCAGGCCCGCCCTTGGTGCCGAGTGCGGCGAGACGTGACTCGATGGTGTCCATGCGCTTGCTGTCGATGTTGTTGGGCAGCTTGGTGAGGTACTTCTGCAGGCCCGAGAGCGGGATCTGGTTCTCGCCGTTGCCGACCACGATGTCGTAGATCGGGGTGTCGCCGACGAGGCGTGCCGTCTTCTTCTTCTCCTGTGCCAGAAGCGACTTGACTCGCTGCGGGGCGCCCTCGGCCACGAGGATCACGCCGGGCTTGCCGATGACGCGGTGGACGGCGTCGAGCTGCGTCGTGCCTGCGATCGCGTTGGTGACGCGCCAGGACCCGCGGAGGTTGTCGAGAGCCCACGCGGCCGCTCCGGCCTGACCGTCGGCCTTCGTGTACACCGACTTCTGGACGCGACGTCCGAAGATGATGAATGCGACCAGTACACCGATCAGAAGTCCGAACGGCAGCAGGAACCATTCGATTCCGAAGATCAGACCGATCAGGAACGCGACGACGGCGATGCCGACGATCGCTCCGATCATCAGCGGGAGAAGAAGTTTGTCTTCCTTCCGCTGCATCTGGAACGCCTGCCAGAGCTGACCGCGTCGTTCCTTCGATGCCTGCTTGCGTGCAGCCTTCGCTGCCGCTTTTGCTTCCTTGCTGGGCTTACCTGCTTTGCCCGCTTTACTGCCGTTCGCCATGCTTCACAGGATACGTCCCGCCGCGGCGACCACTGTCACCGCGGCGGTAAGAGATTCAGTGTGCGGCGAGACGCGCCATCAACGAGCTGGCTTCCTGCGATGCGTCGCCGCCCTCGGCGAGGTGGCTCATGCTCTCCGGCAGTTCGCGGCCGTGGTGGGCCATCGCCTGCGCGTAGAGACGTCCGGCGCGGTACGACGAGCGGACCAACGGCCCTGCCATGACGCCGGCGAAACCGATCTCGGTGGCGTACTCGGAGTGCTCGACGAACTCCTCGGGCTTGACCCAGCGCTCGACGGGGTGGTGCCGCGGCGAGGGACGCAGGTACTGCGTGATCGTCAGGATGTCGCAGCCGGCCTCGTGCAGATCGCGGATCGCTTCCTGCACTTCTTCCGGCGTCTCGCCCATGCCGAGGATCAGGTTGGACTTGGTGACCAGGCCGTCGTCGCGGGCGGCGGTGATGACGTCCATCGACCGCTGGTAGCGGAACGCGGGGCGGATGCGCTTGAAGATGCGGGGGACCGTCTCGACGTTGTGCGCGAGCACCTCCGGCCGCGAGGAGAAGACCTCGGCGAGCTGGTCGGGCTTGGCGTTGAAGTCGGGGATCAGAAGCTCGACACCGGTGTTGGGGTTGAGTTTCTTGATGTAGCGCACGGTTTCGGCGTACAGCCAGGCGCCGCCGTCTTCCAGGTCGTCGCGGGCGACGCCGGTGATGGTGGAGTAGCGCAGGCCCATGGCCTGGACGCTCTCGGCGACACGGCGCGGCTCGTCGCGATCGAGGGCTTCGGGCTTGCCCGTGTCGATCTGGCAGAAGTCGCATCGGCGGGTGCACTGCTCGCCGCCGATGAGGAACGTCGCCTCGCGGTCTTCCCAGCATTCGTAGATGTTGGGGCAGCCGGCTTCTTCGCAGACGGTGTGCAGACCCTCTCGCTTGACCAGACCCTTGAGCTCGGAATACTCCGGTCCCATCTTGGCTCGGGTCTTGATCCAGTTGGGTTTGCGTTCGATCGGGGTCTCCGCGTTTCGGATCTCGAGGCGGAGCAGTTTGCGTCCTTCTGGAACCACAGTCACGGAATCGATGCTACGCGCCGAACTTCACCGTGGTGAATTGCGGGTTACCGGACGGCGAGGCCGGTTCCGGCTGGAGGACGGGGTGGTCGGAGACCGCGAGCTCTCCGTCCAGAGCGGCGAGTACGGCGGCGGTGACGGCAGGTGTCACATCCGCGATGCTCACGTCCCGCCCGAGTTCGCTCGACAGCGACGTCACGCCTGCGTCGGCGATGCCGCACGGCACGATGGCGTCGAAGCCGGTCATCGTCGAATTGCAGTTCAACGAGAATCCGTGCAGCGTGACGCCGCGTTGCACGCGCACGCCGATCGCGGCGATCTTGCGTTCGGGGAGCCACACGCCGTCTCGCTGGGTCGAGGCGAGCCACACACCGGAGCGGCCGTCGACCCGGCCGCACGCGATACCCAGATCGGTGCAGACGGTGATGAGCGCTTCTTCGATCCGGCGCACGTAGTCGACGACGTCGATCGGCTGTGCGAGCTTGACGATCGGGTAGCCGACGAGTTGTCCTGGGCCGTGCCAGGTGATCTTGCCGCCGCGGTCGACCTCGATGACCGGAGTGCCGTCCTGCGGACGGTCCTCGGGCGACGTGCGTCGGCCCGCGGTGTACACGGACGGGTGTTCCAGCAGCAGTAGGGTGTCGCGGCCGTTGCCCTCGGCGCGCATGTCGGCGAGGGCGCGCTGACGATCCCATGCCTCGAGGTAGTCCGTGTGTCCGATCTCCTGGACGTCGATCGAATCGGAACTTTCCCTCGCGGATCGTGTGCTCATACCGGCGAGAGTACGCTCCCGTCATCGACCGACCGCGGCCCGCAGTGCTTCGCCGACGGTGTTGTGCCTGAACTCGAATCCGGTGTTCTCGAGAACCGACGGGATGGCCCGTGGCCCGGTGAGGATCGCCTCCTGGGCGAACTCGCCGATCCCGGCGCGCAGCACGAAGCCGGGAACGACCCAGGGAGCGGGCCGATGAACGGCTCGCGCCATCGCGCTGTTGAACTGCGCGTTGGTGACAGGCGCCGGGCCGACCATGTTGACCGGGCCGGACACGGCGTCGTTCTCGAGTCCGTGCACGATCGCGGCGATCTCGTCGTCGAGCGAGATCCACGGGAAGTACTGACGGCCGCTGCCGAGGCGGCCACCGAGCGCGAGCAGGTAGAGGGGACGAAGGCGATCCAGCATGCCGCCTCGCTGCGACAGCACGACGCCGCTGCGCAGCATGATGGTGCGCACTCCGGCCGAGGAGGCAGCCGCCGTCGCGTTCTCCCAGTCTCGGCAGACCTCGGCGAGGAATCCGGAACCGGCAGGAGCGGACTCGTCGACCACACGGTCACCCGTGTCACCGTAGAAGTTGATCCCGCTCGCGTTGACGAACGTCGGAATCGAGTGAGAGGCACAGGCTTCGGCGAGAACCTCGGTGGGAGTGATCCTGCTGTCCCTGATCGCCTGCTTGTACGAGCCGGACCAGCGCTTGTCGCCGATGCCGACACCGCAGAAATCGACCACGGCATCCGCGTCGCGCAGTGCGCGGTCGTCGAGCGTGCCACGAGTGGGGTCCCACTGATATTCGTCGGGACCGGCAGGGGGTCGGCGGACCAGCCGGACGACCTCGTGGCCCTGTCCGCGCAACGACGCGACAAGGGCGGTACCGATCAGACCTGAAGAACCAGCAATGACTACACGCATGAATTCGATTGCCTCCTCGACGATGTCGGGGCACCACCCGCATGTGCGAATGATGCCCCGACTGTGTGTCTTTCCCCGTTGTCCCGAGGATGGCCGAGCGTATCCGTTACGTCAGCGTACAGATACTCACGGCAGCCGTCGTGTTACTGGATACCCAGATCGGCCTCGAACGAAGCGTCCTCGAGACGCTGCTTGATCGTGGTCAGGAAGCGGCCTGCGTCGGCACCGTCGACGAGACGGTGGTCGTACGTCAGCGGCAGGTAGACCATCGAGCGAACACCGATGGACTCGTTGCCCGCGTCGTCCTTCACCACGACCGGGCGCTTGACGATGGCGCCGGTTCCGAGCATGGCCGCCTGCGGCGGGACCAGGATCGGGGTGTCGAACAGGGCGCCCTGGCTACCGATGTTGGTGATGGTGAACGTGCCACCGGACAACTCGTCGGGCTTGAGGCCACCCGAGCGGGCGCGCGAGGCGATGTCGGCGATCGCGCGAGCGAGTCCGGCCAGCGACAGGTCGCCGGCGTTGTGGATGACAGGAGACAGCAGACCCTGATCGGTGTCCACGGCGATTCCGAGGTGGACCTCGGCGTGGTACGTGATCTCCTTCTTGTCCTCGTCGATGCTGGCGTTGACGTTCGGGTGCGCCTTGAGCGCCTCGACGACGGCCTTCGCGAAGAACGGAAGGTACGTCAGGTTGACGCCCTCGTTGTCCTTGAACGTCGCCTTGGCACGCGTGCGCAGCGAAGCGATCTTCGTGACGTCGACTTCGTGCGTCTGCGTCAGCTGAGCGGACGTCTGCAGCGATTCGCGCGTCTTCTTCGCCGTGATCTGGCGAATACGGTTGATCTTCTGCGTGGTTCCGCGCAGGTGAGCCAGTTCCGGACGGACGCCCGCGGTAGCGGGAGCGGCGGCAGGAGCCGATGCGGCGGGAGCGGACGGTGCGGCAGCAGCCGGGGCTGCAGGTGCCTTCTTGGCCTCGGCGGCAGCGAGAACGTCCTGCTTGCGGATGCGGCCACCGACGCCGGTGCCCGTGACGGTGTTCAGATCGACCTCGTTGTCGGCCGCGAGCTTGCGGACCAGCGGGGTGACGTACGGGGTCGCGCCCGATTCCTGCTTGGGAGCTTCCTGCTTCGGAGCGGCCTTGGGCGCTTCCTGCTTGGGTGCTTCCTGCTTGGGGGCCTCCGCCTTGGGAGCTTCTGCCTTGGGTGCTTCCTTGGCCGGCTCGGGTGCGGGAGCGGGCTTCTCTGGCTCCGGCGTCTTCTCGGGCTCCGGTGCCTTCTCGGCGGGAGCGCCCGATCCGATCACGGCCAGCTGCTCGCCGATGGCGACGGTGTCGTCTTCCTGAGCGCTGATCTCGAGCAGCGTTCCGGCGACGGGAGACGGGATCTCGGTGTCGACCTTGTCGGTCGAGACCTCGAGCAGGGGCTCGTCGACGGCAACCTCGTCACCGACTGCCTTGAGCCAGCGGGTGACGGTTCCCTCGGTGACGGACTCGCCGAGCTCGGGCATCTTGACCGGGGTGCCGGATCCGCTCGACTGCGACGAGGAAGACGCGGCCGCGGGAGCCTCTTCCTCGGCCTGGGGCTCGGGCTCGGCGGCGGGCGTCGGCTCCTCGGCCGCGGGCTGCGCAGCCTCGTCGTCCTCTGCCGGTGCTTCCTCGGCGGGTGCGGATTCCTCGCCTGCGTCACCGATCTGGGCGAGCTCGCCACCGATCTCGACGGTGTCGTCTTCCTGAGCCACGATCTTCGTCAGAACGCCAGCAACGGGGGACGGGATTTCGGTATCGACCTTGTCCGTCGATACTTCGAGCAACGGCTCGTCGACCTCGACGGTGTCGCCCTCCTGCTTGAGCCACCTCGTGACAGTTCCCTCGGTGACGCTCTCACCAAGAGCTGGCATCTGGACGGAGAAGGCCATGTCTGTTGACTCCTCGACAGTTGTATGCGGGTATTTCGATCCGACGACTTGTGGTCGCAGACCATTCTGCTGGCGTTGCGAAGGTCGCGGTTGTCACTTGCGATAATTCGCGGCCTCGGAAATCCATCCTTCCATCCTCGAACATTTCATGTTCCCCGAGGGCGGCAGTTGCGCTGGCAAACTGGTGAGTAACACAAGTTGGTGCGGAACGCGACGACGGTTTCGGCGCACACGGAAGGAGTCACCGATGGGGTTGTTCGACCGTTTCAGACGACGTGGTGGCAGAGGTAGAGGCGCCGGAGACGGCTCGACCGCGAGCTATCTGACCGAGTGGGCGACTGCACGAACCGGAGTCGAGGCGTATGTCGAACCGAAGACGACAGTGACTCCCGTCACGGTCGTTCTGGTGGCGAACGACGGGGAGTGGACGCGTCGTGCCGTCGACGAGCGGCACATCCGAAAGTTGGGTCCGGACCTGAAGATCCCGGTCTACGACGTCCGCAAGACGGGCTACCCGCAGCGCATGCGAGACCACGACGCGCGGCAGAAGATTCTCCGCAGGCGGGCGCAGGGGTCGTGAGCAGAAAAGTAGAGCGGGCTCTACATTTCTGCTCACGAGGGATTCACCCCTTCTCGACGATGTCCTCGAGCACCGCGAACATCGTGCGCACCGGGACACCGGTGCCGCCCTTGCCGATGTAGCCGAACGGGCCTCCGGTGTTGTAGGCAGGTCCGGCGACGTCGATGTGCGCCCACTCGACACCGTCGGCGACGAACTCCTTCAGGAACAGCGCTGCAGCGAGCATGCCGCCGGCGCGGTTGTTGGTGACGTTCGCGAGGTCGGCCACCTTGGAATCCAGCTCGCGGCGAATCTCCTTCGGCATCGGCATGGCCCAGCCGTCCTCGCCGACGGCCTGCGATATCGCGGCGACGCGATCGCGGAACTCGTCGGTGCCCATGACGCCGGGGGTGCGATTGCCGAGAGCGACGACCTGCGCGCCGGTCAGCGTCGCGGTGTCGATGAGGTAGTCCGGATCGTCCTCGCACGCGCGCACCATGGCGTCGGCGAGCACGAGGCGTCCCTCGGCGTCGGTGTTGATGACCTCGACGGTGATGCCGCCGTACTGCGTCAGCACGTCACCGGGACGCTGCGCGGTGCCCGACGGCATGTTCTCCGCCATCGGGACCGTCGCGACGACGTCCAGTTCCAGGTCGACCTTCGCAGCCAGGATCACCGTCGCGATGACGGCCGCGGCACCGGCCATGTCGGATGTCATGTTCTCCATGCCCGACGCAGGCTTGATCGAGATACCGCCGGTGTCGAACGTGATGCCCTTGCCGACGAGCGCCACCTTCTTCGATTTCCGCTTGCCGCCCGCATGGGTCAGGCGCACGAGCCGCGGTAGACGCGACGAGCCCTTGCCGACGCCGTGAATGCCGCCGTAGCCGCCCTTCTCGAGCGCCTTGTCGTCGAGGATCTCGACCTTCAGTCCGGCGGCGGTGCCGAGTTCCTTCGCCCGGGCAGCGAACGCCTCCGGATACAGGTGGCTCGGGGGAGTGTTGACGAAATCGCGTGCGATGGCAACGGATTCGGCGAGGGCGACGGACCGGGCGAGTTCTGCCTTCGTCTCTCGGGCGCGGGGGTCGGTCACCAGCAGCTCGACGCGGCCGAGCGGGGCCGCGTCGGGACCCGGTGCCGACAGCTGAGACTTGAACTCGGTGAAGGTGTAGGCGCCGAGGAAGAAGCCTTCGGCAGCGGCGGCCAGGTCGAGCGACGACAGGGTCGTGGCGACGGTGTCGGTGCCTGCGAGCGAGCGAGCGGCAGTACCCGCGGCGCGTCGGATGCGTTCGTCGTCGATGTCCGCGGACGTACCGAGACCGACGGCCAGCACGCTGTTCACGGCGAGACCCGAGGGCGCGGGGATACGCGTGAGTTCGTCGGCTTTGCCGGTGGCGCCGACGATCTCGAACGCGTCGAGCAGCTCGGAGGCGATCGCGTCGTCGGAAATGTCGTCGGTGATGACGAGCTCCAGCCCGTCCTCGCTGGTGCTCAGTGCGACGACGAGTACGTCGATGTTCTTGCCGAGGCGGCCGGTCAGGACCAGGTCGGGTCCGAGAGTGCGTGTTGTGGAGGATGGCACTGGGCAGCTCCTACGAGTGGAAAGAGAATGTGTCGGTCCCACCGATCGTAGTGATGGCGTGACGTCGGATAGCGTTGGCCGCTATGAGCGAAGACACACTTGCACGCGGACCCGTTCACGCCGTCCACACCGAGCTCGGTGCGACCTTCGCTCCGTTCGGTGGGTGGGAGATGCCCGTGTCGTATGCCGGTGTCGTCGCCGAACACAACGCCGTGCGCAAGAACGTCGGGCTCTTCGACGTCAGCCATCTCGGAAAGGCGCTCGTGTCCGGACAGGGTGCCGCCGAGTTCGTGAACTCCGCGCTGACGGCCGATCTCGAGCGCATCGGGCCGGGCAAAGCCCAATACACGTTGTGCTGCACCGAATCCGGTGGTGTCGTCGACGACCTCATCGCGTACTTCGTCGGGCCCGACGAAGTCTTCCTGATTCCCAATGCGGCCAACACCGCTGCCGTCGTCGCCGGTCTTGCCGATGCGGCGCCCGCAGGTGTCACGGTCGCCGATCGGCATCGCGACTTCGGAGTGTTCGCGGTGCAGGGACCGGCGTCACGTGACGTCGTCGCCACACTGGGGCTGCCGGTCGACATGGAGTACATGGCCTTCGCGGACGCGACGTGGAACGGCGTCCCGGTGCGCGTCTGCCGCACCGGGTACACCGGCGAACACGGGTACGAGCTCGTGCCGTCGTGGTCCGACGCAGACGCACTGTTTCGCGCGTTGGTCGACGCCGTCCGGGCGGCAGGCGGGCTCGTCGCAGGCCTCGGTGCGCGCGACACGCTGCGGACCGAGATGGGATACCCGTTGCACGGGCACGAGTTGTCGCTCGAGATCTCACCGCTGCAGGCCCGGTGCGGCTGGGCGGTCGGCTGGAAGAAGGACGCGTTCTGGGGCAAGGATGCGTTGACCGCCGAGAAGGCGGCCGGGCCGACCCGGACCCTGCGTGGCATCAAGGCGGTCGGACGAGGCGTTCTCCGTCCCGGGCTGACGGTGATGCGCGACGGTTCCGCCGTCGGAACGACCACGTCGGGGACCTTCTCGCCGTCGCTCGGCGTCGGGATCGCGCTCGCGTTGATCGACACGGCAGCGAACGTGTCCGACGGAGACGAAGTACACGTGGACGTCCGGGGCCGGATGCTCGCGTGCGAGACGGTGGCTCCACCGTTCGTGTCGCCGAATACCAAGTGAGGACGATTACGGTCGTTCGATAAGATTTGTCCTCATGACTGGCCTACCTGAATTCACGCGCGTGCAGCACCCTTCTCCGGCTCCCTCGGAGGCCAGGGAGGCGGTACTGGCTGCGCCGGGATTCGGGAAGTTCTTCACCGACCACATGGCGGTCATCGACTACACCGTCGACAAGGGCTGGCACGACGCGACGATCAGCCCGTACGGTCCCATCGAGATCGACCCGGCAGCGATGGTGCTGCACTACGGCCAGGCGATCTTCGAGGGTCTGAAGGTCTATCGCCAGCCGAACGGTGAGTTCGCGTCGTTCCGCGTCACCGCCAACGCCGAGCGCTTCCGATCGTCGGCGCGTCGGCTCGCGATGCCGGAACTGCCGGACGAGTTGTTCATCGGATCGATCGAGCAACTTCTGGCCGTCGATCACGACTGGGTCCCCGCAGCCGGCGGCGAGGACGCGCTGTACCTGCGGCCGTACATGTTCTCGACGGAAGCGGGTCTCGGTGTCCGCCCGGCGGATTCCTACCGCTACATGCTGATCGCGTCGCCCGCGGGTGCGTACTTCCCGCGTGGTGTCAGGCCGGTGAGCGTCTGGTTGTCGACCGAATACGTGCGTGCGGCCCCGGGCGGAACGGGTGCGGCGAAGTTCGCGGGCAACTACGCAGCGTCGCTGCTCGCGCAGGCGCAGGCCAGTGAGCAGGGATGTGACCAGGTCGTCTGGCTCGACGCCATCGAGCGCCGATACGTCGAAGAAATGGGCGGAATGAACCTGTTCTTCGTGTTCGGTTCCGGCTCGGACGCCCGGCTCGTCACGCCGTCGCTGTCGGGTTCGTTGTTGCCTGGCATCACGCGGGACTCGTTGCTCGCACTGGCCACCGATTCCGGCATCCCGGTGGAGGAACGCCGTATCTCGACCGAGGAATGGCAGAAGGGCGCCGAATCCGGCGAGATCACCGAGGTCTTCGCCTGTGGCACGGCCGCCGTCATCACGCCGGTCGGCAGTGTGAAGTCCGCCGAGGGCGAGTTCACCATCGCCGACGGCGAACCCGGTCAGGTCACGCTCGCTCTGCGCGACACGCTGACCGGCATCCAGCGCGGCACGTTCGCCGACACGCACGGCTGGATGACGAAGCTCGGCTGACTCAGCCACCGATCAGGAGGCCGACGACGGCAAGGGCCGTCGTCACCTCCACCGCGGCGCCCAGCACGTCGCCGTTGATCCCGCCGAACCGTCGGGAACAGTGGCGCACGGTGGCTTCGGTGAAAGCGAGGGCGGCCGCCACGACGAGCGGTCCCTGCCACCACCGGTCGTCGACCGCGAAGATCGACAGACCCAGCGCGACGACGCCCCAGATCGCGACGGTGTACGGCGGCTGGGTTCCGGCGACCAATGCGCCGAATCCGGATTCGGGCGCGGCGTCGAACCCGCGGCGGCACGCGAGCACGACGCAGACCCGTCCCACCACCGCCGCGAGCACGACGGACCACCATGCATGCCGATCGGCCAATGCGCCGAATCCCGTTGCCTGCAGCGCGAACACGACGACGA
The DNA here is from genome assembly GCF_011770055.1 of Rhodococcus sp. B10. Classification (NCBI taxonomy): domain Bacteria; kingdom Bacillati; phylum Actinomycetota; class Actinomycetes; order Mycobacteriales; family Nocardiaceae; genus Rhodococcus; species Rhodococcus sp. B10. The sequence continues at coordinate 29,815 of NZ_JAAFYV010000003.1, forward strand.
TCGCAGCCACGCCGAACGGGCCCGCGCCCCCCGATTTCATGACTTCTCGCGCACGTTCGGGTGGTCCGTAACAGCCGAGACCGTCCGCGGTGTCGGCGAGACCGTCGACATGCATTCCGCGCGTCGCGAGTGCGAGGGCGCCGACGGCGAGAAATCCGGCGAGGATTGCGCTCAGCGAGGCCGCGATCGACAGCCACAACGTTCCGCCCACGAGAAGGCCCAGCAGCAGACCGACGAGCGGGGCCGATGCAATTGCTCTCGCGGCGGCGGCACGGTCGACGCGGTGTGGACCGCGTATGGGCAGGACCGTCAACCACGACAGCGCGAGTGCAGGTCCGACGAGTGCGCCGCGCACGGTCAGTCCTCGGACGCGGCTTCGGTGCTGACTCCGGCGTCGGCAAACGTCGACATCTGCGACAGCGTCGCGATCGCGGCATGGATCATAGGTAGCGCAACCAGCGCGCCCGATCCCTCGCCGAGCCGCATGTCCAGTTCGAGCAGAGGCTCGATACGCAAGTGGCGCAGGGCAATCGAGTGCGCGGGCTCGGTCGAGCGATGCCCGGCAACCCACCATTCGCGCGCGCCGCGCGCCGACTCCTCGGCGACGAGCGCAGCCGCGGTGACGACGAGACCGTCCAGAATCACGGGCGTGCGGCGGTGTGCCGCCTGAGCGACGAACCCTGCCATCGCGGCGATGTCGGCGCCGCCGGCGACGCGAAGCAGTGCGACCGGATCCTTGACGACCGGTCGTGCGCGACGCATGGCGTCGCGAATGGCGGCGGTCTTGCGCATCCACCCCGCGTCGTCGACGCCGGTGCCGCGTCCGACCGCGGCGACGGGTTCGGTGTCGGTGAGCGTCGCGATCAAAGCCGTTGCGGGAGTGGTGTTTCCGATACCCATGTCGCCCGCGATCAGCAGATCAGCGCCGCTGTCGACTTCCTCGTCGGCGATGGCACGGCCCGCGTCGATCGCGGCGAGCACGTCGTCGGAGGTGAGTGCATCCTCGCGGTCGATCGAGCCGGACGAGCGTCGCACCTTGTGCGCGCTCACCGACGGATCCGTCTCCGAGTCGACCGAGATGTCGACCACGCGTACCGACGCTCCTGCCACGGCCGAGAGTGCGTTGACGGCAGCGCCGCCGGCAAGGAAGTTCGCGACCATCTGCCCGGTCACCTCGGCCGGGTATGCCGAGACGCCGTGTGCGGCCACCCCGTGGTCGCCGGCGAACACGACGACGCGCGGACGCGTCAGCGGGCGTGGGGGAGAGGCATCCTGACAGGCGGCGATCCACTCACCGAGATCCTCGATCCGCCCGAGACTGCCCGCGGGCTTGGTCAGAGTCTTCTGACGTTCCGACGCGTCCCTGCGAGCGTCGGCAGACGGTGGAGCCACCGGCCGAAGCGGCGTCGGAATACCGGTGGGCTCTGAAGTCTCGGTCACCGAAGACCTTTCATGAGTGCGGGCTGGGCGGATCACTCTTGAGCGTCAGCGGCAGTCCCGCGACGACCAGAACGACGGTGTCGCACACCGCCGCGAGTGACGAGTTCATCGCGCCGATCTCGTCCTGGAACAGTCTGCCCGAGCGAGTCTCCGGGACGACACTCATCCCTACTTCGGGGCTGACCAGTACGAGGTGACCCGAGTGTGCGGCGACCGCGTGCACGACGGCGTCGACACGGGATGCGACGGTGCCGCGCGGGCTGTCCCACGCGTTCAGGTCGTCGATGGTGTGGGTGAGCCAGGTGCCGAGGTCGTCGACGATGGTGCTGTCGTCTGATCCACCGATCACCGCGGGGAGGTCCGACGACGCCTCGACCGTGGTCCACTCGGCCGGTCGCCGTGCCACATGAGAATCGATGCGCGCTTGCCAGTCCGCGTCGGACGGGTCACGACGACCCGTCGCGACATAGCGCACGGGCGACACCGAATCGACGAGGCTCTCGGCGTACGCCGACTTTCCGGAACGTGTTCCGCCGAGAACGAGGATGCGCTGGCCCGGCGTCACGGATCAGACAGCCGCGCCGCGTTCGACGCGAGGCTTCGGTGCACGCATCTTGCGGATCTGCGACGCGCGTACGAAGGCGTACCAGCCGAGCTTGAATCCGCCGTCGGGAGTGTCGGGGAACCGTGCGCGGACGCGGTTGTTGACGAGTCGGCCGATGAAGACGCCCTCGATGACCATGAACAGCATCATGACGAACATCGCCAGCGTCACGTACGCCTGAACGGCAGGGTTCAGAAACAGCGCGAAGATGAGCAGCAGCGCCATCGGCATGAACAGCCCGACGAGGTTGCGGCGTGCGTCGACGAGGTCGCGAACGTAGGCACGGACCGGGCCCTTGTCGCGGGGGAGAAGGTACTTGTCCTCACCCGCGAGCATCCGGCTACGGCGGTCGGCAGACGCGGCGCGGCGCTCGGCCGACGCCTTCTTGCGATCTTCCTTCGTGCCGCGGTTGGCCTTACGGCGCTCGCGGGCTTCCTTGCTCGTCATCGGAGGAGGAGCCACGGGACCGCGACGCCTCGCTTCGGCCTCGCGGCGCTTGGGCGTCGGACGGCCTTTGCCCGAGGAGACGTTCGACGACGAGTCCTCGGTGGGTGCAGAGGACTCGGCGGACTGGGAATCGCGATCGTCCGGATTGTCGGAGTTTCCGCGGCGTAGCAACTTCACACCCCCAGGTTATCGGCTGTCGACGGCCGCACGAACACCGGCCACGCAGACTGGTCTGGTTTCGAGGTGAAATTCGAGACGACGTGGACTGTGAGGAATAGGAGCGCGCGGAGTACGGTTGAGACGTTCACGGGTTTGTACGACTGACAGGGAGAGCCCATGACCGTCTCGAACGAGACCATTGCGCACAAGGTCACGATGACAGAGGCAGCGTCGTCGAAGGCCAAGGCGCTTCTGGATCAAGAAGGCCGCGACGACCTCGCGCTGCGTATCGCCGTTCAGCCCGGTGGCTGTGCCGGCTTGCGCTATCAGCTCTTCTTCGACGATCGCAGCCTCGACGGCGACCTCGCGGTGGACTTCAACGGAGTCACGCTGGCTGTCGACCGGATGAGCGCTCCGTACGTCGAAGGTGCGTCCATCGACTTCGTGGACACGATCGAGAAGCAGGGCTTCACGATCGACAATCCGAACGCAACAGGCTCCTGCGCCTGCGGCGATTCGTTCAACTGATCTGAACGACCCCGAACTACGACCGGTACTCGCCCGTGAGGGTGGGTACCGGTCGTAGTGCTGTTCGGTGCACAGTTCTGCACTCTGTGCGGCCGACCGCCGAGTACGGTTGATTCCGCACCGACAACGACCGAAAGGCCCAAGTACGTGACACTCGCGGTATCGGGATCCATTGCGACCGATCACCTGATGCGGTTCCCGGGTAAGTTCGCCGAGCAGCTCGTCGCAGACCAGCTCTCGAACATCTCGTTGAGCTTCCTCGTCGACGACCTCGTCATCCGTAAGGGCGGTGTCGGCGGCAACATCGCCTACGCGCTCGGTGTACTCGGAGGATCCCCGCTCCTGGTCGGGGCCGTCGGACCCGACTTCGGTGAGTACCGATCCTGGTTGGAAGCCAACGGTGTCGACTGCTCGGGCGTTCGAGTCTCCACGACTGCGCACACGGCCCGCTTCGTCTGCACCACCGACGACGACATGGCGCAGATCGCGTCGTTCTACCCGGGCGCGATGAGCGAGGCACGGGACATCTCGATCGGCGACGTGGCGTCGGGGAAGAGCGTCGAGCTCGTCCTCGTCGGAGCCAACGATCCCGACGCCATGCTCGCGCACACCGCGCAGTGCCGGGAGGCGGGCATCCCCTTCGCCGCCGACCCGTCGCAGCAGCTGGCCCGTCTGAACGGCGATCAAGCGCGACAGCTCGTCGACGGCGCCGCGTACCTGTTCACCAACGAGTACGAGTGGGGCCTGCTGCGCCAGAAGACCGGTTTGTCGGAGGACGACATCGCGTCGATGGTCGGCATTCGCGTCACCACGCTCGGAAAGTCGGGCGTCGAGATCGTCACCGCCGACGGCGTCCGTACCCACGTCGACGTCGTGCCCGAAACCAGCAAGGTCGACCCGACGGGCGTCGGCGACGGTTTCCGCGCAGGCTTCCTCGTTGCGCACCGCGCGGGCGCGTCCGTCGAGCGGGCCGCTCAGCTGGGCTCGCTGGTCGCCGTCCTGGTGCTCGAGACCACAGGAACGCAGGAGTGGAAGTTCACGCGTGACGATGCATTGAAGCGTCTGGGTGCGGCGTACGGCTCCGTCGCCGCCGACGAGGTCGGCGCCCTGCTGCCCGCCTGATCACTCCGCAACATCGATGGGCCGCGGCATCCTCCCAGGAGGTGTCGCGGCCCATCGATGTTCCGAGGGTTCGGAGGCTGTTCTCGGGGTCAGAGACTGACGGGGTACGTCGGCTCCGCGATCTGCGGCACGATGCGCTTCTCGACGAAGATTCCGTGCCACACCATGAAGATCAACACCGTCCACAGTCGACGGCTGTGATCGGACCTGCCTTCGCGATGCTCGTTCAGCATCGACGTGATGGCCGCCTTGTTCAGGATGTGATCGGTCTGGGACTCGGCGATCTGCTGGTGGGCCCAATCGAACAGTTCGGTGCCGCGTAGCCAGTGCCGCAGTGGCACCGGGAAGCCGAGCTTGGCGCGGTGCAGCACATGCCCCGGCACGATGCCCTCGAGCGCTTGCCTGAGCGCGTACTTCGTCGTGTCCTTGGTGATCTTCTGATCGAGAGGCAGCTGCTCGGCGACGCGGAAGACCTCGTTGTCGAGGAACGGCACGCGGAGCTCGAGCGAATTGGCCATCGTGATCTTGTCGGCCTTGACGAGGATGTCGCCGCGCAGCCACGTGAACAGGTCCAAGTGCTGCATGCGCGCGACGGGATCCCACCCTTGCGACTGCGCGTAGATCGGTGCCGTCACGTCGGTGTGCGTCCATTCCGGGCGGAAGTCCCGCAACACTGCCCGGAGCTGCGCGTCGCCGAAGCTCCTGGCATTTCCGTAGTAGCGCTCCTCGAGCGTCATCGAACCGCGATGAAGCAGGCTCTTACCGCGGGTTCCGTCGGGGATCCGCTCGCTCAACGCGCCCGCTGCTCGACGCAGCCCCTTCGGCAAGTAGTCGAACGGCTTCAGCGACAACGGTTCCCGGTAGATGGTGTAGCCGCCGAAGAGCTCGTCTGCACCTTCGCCGGACAGCACGACCTTGACGTGCTTCCGAGCTTCCTTCGCGACGAAGTACAACGGCACCAACGCCGGGTCGGCGACGGGATCGTCGAGGTACCAGACGATCTCGGGAATCGACGCCGCGAATTCCTCCGGACCGACGACCTTGACGACGTGGCGCGCGCCGATCGCGGCGGCCGACTCGGCGGCGACGTCGACCTCCGAATACCCTTCACGCTCGAACCCGGTGGTGAACGTGATCAGATTCGGGTTGTGACGCATCGCGAGCGCGGCGATGGCCGTCGAGTCGATGCCGCCGGAGAGGAACGAACCGACCGTGACGTCGGCACGCATGTGCTTGGCGACGGAGTCCTCGAGCGCGCTCGCGACCTCCTTGTAGCGTGCGGCGTCGGAACCTGCCGCGAACGGCTTCACCGGGAACTTCGGCGTGAAATAGCGCGTGACCTTCGGTTCGGAACCGGGGGAGAGGGTCGCATAGCAGCCCGATTCGAGACGGCGGATCTCGCGATGCAGCGTCTCGGGCTCCGGGACGTACTGCAGGACGGTGTAGTGCTCCGTCGCGCGCGGATCGAGGTCGGTGCCGATACCCACGAGAGCGGTCAGTTCGAGCAGGCTTTTCTTCTCGCTGCCGAATGCGGTGCCGCCGGGGCCCGTCGCGAGGAACAATGGCTTGATACCGAACGGATCGCGTGCCAGGAACAGCTCGCGGGTCTCGGTGTCCCAGATCGCGAACGCGAACATGCCGCGAAGCCGGCGAACGGCGTCGGCGCCCCAGAAGTGGAACGCGGCGACGATCGGCTCGCCGTCACCCTCGGTGAAGAATTCGGCGCCGTGCTCGCGCGTCAGCTCCTCCCGGAGCTCGAGGTAGTTGTAGATCTCACCGTTGAACGTCAGCGCGTAGCGCGTCGGATTGTCGGCCGGTCCCCAGCGCAACGGCTGGTGCGAGTGCTCGATGTCGATGATCGACAGGCGGTTGAAGCCGTAGATGACATCGTCGTCGTGCCACGTCCCCGGTTCGTCCGGTCCACGGTGACGCATACAGTGCGTAGCGGAGGAGACAAGGTCCACTCCCGCACCGTCCGTGCCGGCCGACGTGAGTACACCGAGTAGTCCACACACAGCGCCTACTACCTCGTTTCGTAGATCGATGGATTCTTTGCCTACACCGACCTGGCTCTCACGAGCCCGCCGGCGCCGATGACCGAGTATGCCGCAGACACGGCGCGCGCAAGGTAACGACCCGACAGTGGCCTCACGGGTCCTTTGGTCTACGCTGCGTAGTACATGGGCATCTGCATGTGGACGCCCTCATTCTTCAGTGGTGAACGATCAGGAAGGCGTGAACGTGGCGCAGAGTCGGATCCTTCGGCGAGCTGGGCTGACAGCATTTCTCGGCGTTGCCGCGTTGCTGTTGTCGGGCTGTTCCATCGACAACGATGTCCTGCGCTTCGGATTCCCCATGGGGGTCACGCCCCAGGGTAAGTCGATTCGCGAATTGTGGACGTGGTCCGTGGTGGCAGCCCTGATCATGGGCATCATCGTGTGGGCTCTGATCTTCTGGGTGGTCATCTTCCACCGGAAGAAGAAGGATTCACCCGAGTTCCCGCGTCAGACGGCATACAACGTGCCTCTCGAACTTGCGTACACGGCCGTTCCGTTCGTGATCATCGCGGTTCTGTTCTACTTCACCGTCGTCGTGCAGAACTACGTCGACGAGAAGACCCCGGACCCCGACGTGACTGTCGACGTCACGGCCTACCAGTGGAACTGGAAGTTCGGCTACCAGACCGTCGATCTCAAGGACGGCGAAGCCAAGTACGACGGCACCGACCTCGAAGAGCAGGCCGCAGCCGAGGCCGGCGCCACGCCAGGTGAGGGTGCCGAGGGCAGCGAAGACGGCGAGTTCGTTCCCGGCGCGATCCACGGCGCGAGCCCGCAGGACCTGTCTTACCTGCGCTACAACAAGATCGAGACGGTCGGAACCAGCGACGAGATTCCGGTTCTGGTTCTCCCGACGGGTAAGCGCATCGAGTTCGTGCTCGCGTCGTCGGACGTCATCCACGGCTTCTGGGTTCCCGAGTTCCTCTTCAAGCGCGACGTTCTCCCGAACCCGAAGGAAAACCACTCGGACAACGTCTTCCAGATCTCCGAGATCGAGCGTGAGGGTGCGTTCGTCGGCCGTTGCACCGAAATGTGCGGCACCTTCCACGCGATGATGAACTTCGAGGTTCGCGCGGTGTCTCCGGACGACTTCCAGGAGTACATCGAACTGCGAAAGCCGCTGTCCGAAGGTGGCCAGGCGTTGACCAACGCACAGGCTCTGGAAGCAATCGGTCAGGATCCGATCGCAACCAGCACCACGCCGTTCTACACGGACCGCACCGTCAGATCCGAATCCGTCGCCGACGGCAACTGACCAAGAGAGACTGCTGATATGAAAATCGAAGCCAAGATCTTCGAGATCCTGACTGTCTTCTTTCTTCTGGTCGGGATCGTGTACGCCCTCTTCACCGGTTTCTCGCGGACCGGCGTCGAGTGGGCCGGTGTCACGGCCATCGCCCTGTCGGTCGGCCTGACGCTGATCATCGGAACCTACTTCCGGTTCGTCGCTCGTCGTCTGGACACTCGTCCCGAGGACTTCGACGACGCCGAGATCAGCGACGGCGCAGGCGATCTGGGCTTCTTCAGCCCGGGCAGCTTCTGGCCGATCCTGCTCGCCGGTGCTGCATCGGTCACCGCGATCGGTTTCGCCTTCTTCCTCTGGTGGCTCATCGCCTTCGGTGTCGTGCTGATTCTGTCGGCTGCCGCAGGCTTGGTGTTCGAGTACCACGTCGGACCCGAGAAGCACTGACACACAACCGCATTCACGCCACGAGCGCCGATCCCGATTGGGGTCGGCGCTCGCTGCGTAGAGGGGCTATCCGGCTTTGTCGAGGTCGTCTCCGATCACGCTCAGCGCCAACGTCTTGTAACCTTCGTCGTCGAACAGCACAGTGATGCGGTCGGATTCGACGGCGCTGACCGTTCCCCTGCCCCAGTCGGGATGCTCGACGACGTCGCCCAACGTGAACCTTCCGTCAGGAATGTCCTCCGATTCGGCCCCGGTGGAACACATGTCGCAGTTGCCGCACGGGGAGCCGAGCTCCTCGCGGAAGTACTCCAGGATGTGCCGTCGACGACACCGAGTGGATTCGGCGTAGCCACGCATCATGTCGACGCGGGAACGTGCGTACTTCTGTTCGGCCTCGGTCAACGACGTCGCTTCGGCGATGGCCTCTTTCGCGCTCACGTCACCGACCGGCACCAACCCGGCCTCGGTGCGTTCGAGCGCGCCTGACTCGACCAACAGGTTGATCACCATGGTCAGCTTGCGGGACCTGTTCTTCAGTCGGTCCTTGATCCCGGACAGCGGAAGGGCGCGCCCCGCCGAGCCGAGAGTCTTCACGACGCGTCGGATCAGCGATTCGTCGACGGTGCGCGTCGCGAAGAATCGGTGCATCGACAGACCGCCCGGGTAGTAGTGGAGTCGCGCGAGCGCGGCACGGCCGTCGCGTCCGCACCGTCCGGCTTCCTGGTAGTACGCGTCGACGGACCCCGGTGCCGCCGCGTGGACGACGAATCGTATGTCCGGCTTGTCGATTCCCATTCCGAACGCGGACGTGGCGACCACGATGTCGATGTCCCCGGTTGCGAAGTCCTTCGCGACACGGTCACGGTCGTTCTGCTTCAGGCCTCCGTGATATGCCGCGGCGGGCCTACCGGCAGCCGTCAGCGTCTCTGCCACGCTTTCCGACGCGGCGCGCGTGTCGATGTACACGAGGCCCTGGCCGTCGAGCGTCGACGCGTCCTCCACGGCTGCGTCTACGGTTGCCTGTTCGTCGGCGTGCGTGCGCACTTCGAACCGAATCTCGGGCCGGTCGAACCCACCCGACAGGCGGACCGGATCGCGGAGCGACAGCTTCTCGACGATGTCGTCACGCACCGGGGGAGAAGCGGTTGCCGTCAGCGCGATCACGGTCGGGCGGCCGAGTGCGGTCACTGCTTCGCCGACACGAAGATAGTCGGGGCGGAACTCGTGGCCCCACGACGACACACAGTGCGCCTCGTCGACTGCCACGAGTGCGATACCGACATCGGCTAGGGCGGCCAGGACGTCGTCGCGCACCAGCTGTTCGGGAGAGAGATAGAGGAGATCGATGTCGCCGGCGACGAGACGGTCGCGCACATCCTCGCGTTCGGCGTCGGAGTGCTGCGAGTTCAGCGCAACGGCAACAGGAGCCGACGGCGAGTCCAGTTCTTCGAGTGACTGCACTTGATCCTGCTGAAGTGCAATCAACGGCGATACGACGACGGTCAACCCGTCGAGCATTGCCGCCGCAGTTTGAAAGATGGCCGACTTTCCGTATCCGGTTGCCATCACGGCGAGAACGTCGCGTCCGTCGAGAAGCGCGGACACGGCGTCGATCTGGAGGGGACGCAGCTCGTCGAGGCCCAGGGTGCGTCGCGCCACCGACAGGATGCGTTGTCGTTCGTTGGTCACGTTCGCCGTATGCCCCGCGCTTCGGCCGTCGGAAACCTGGTCCGTCGCGGGCACCGCTTGAAATGTACGGCCGTGGACGAACTCTCGGCCTCGTGGGGCCGGGGGAGGGGAGGGGTAGCGGAACGACGAAGGGCGGCACCGAAAACGGTGCCGCCCTTCGTCGTGCAAACGCTCTAGCGCTCGATGTCGCTTTCGCGACGAGCCGTCGACTGCTCGCCTGCCGTGCCGCCGTCTTGCGCGGCGTGGCCGTTCGAACCGTGGCCGTTGCCATTGGTGGCGTGGCCGTTGCCGTTGGAACCGTGGCCGTTCGAGCCGTTTCCGTGAATACCTGCCTGGTATTCGCGGAGCATCGCGAGCTGCTCGAGCTCGCCATGGTGGATGGCCTCTTCGAGTGCCTTGCTCTCGGCAACCGGATCCGGACGGAACATCGAACCCGAGCCGGGCTTGCCGGCAGAACCGAGCTTGTTCATCTTCTTCGGAATTGCAGCGCCCTGGTACTCGAGCGGGATCGGGTGTCCGTGATCGTCGACCGGGCCGAGCGGCTGGTGCACCTCGACGTACTGGCCGTGAGGCAGACGCTTGATGATGCCCGTCTCGATTCCGTGATCGAGCACCTGGCGGTCGCTCCGCTGAAGACCGATGCAGAAGCGGTACGCCACGTAGTACGCGATCGGAGGCAGAATCAGGATTCCGATACGGCCGATCCACGTCATCGCGTTCAGGGAGATGTCGAGCTTGTACGCGATGATGTCGTTGATGCAGGACAGCGTCGCAACGATGTAGAACGCCAGAACCATTGCGCCGATGGCGGTGCGGACCGGAACGTCGCGCGGACGCTGCAGCAGGTTGTGGTGAGCGTTGTCTCCGGTGAGACGCTTCTCGATCCACGGGTAGGCGATCATGACCGTGAACACCAAGCCCATGATGACCGCGACGGCGAACACCGCGGGGATCGTGTAGCGGTTCGCGATGTAGATGTCCCACGCGGGCCACAGACGTGCCAGACCGTCGGTCCACATCATGTAGAAGTCGGGCTGCGAACCAGCCGAGACCTGGGCCGGGTTGTACGGGCCGAGGTTCCAGACCGGGTTGATCTGCAGCAGACCACCCATGAGAGCGAGCACACCGAACGTCACGGCGAAGAACGCACCGGACTTGACGGCGAAGACCGGGAGAATGCGCACGCCGACGACGTTCTTCTCGGTACGGCCGGGTCCGGGGAACTGCGTGTGCTTCTGGTACCAGACCAACGCGAGGTGAGCGGCGATCAGCGCGAGAATGATCGCGGGAAGCAACAGAACGTGCGCGACGTACAGGCGCGGGATGATGATCGTGCCGGGGAAGTCGCCGTCGAAGATCAGCCAGTGCAGCCAGGTACCGATGACCGGGACGCTCATCGTGATGCCCGAGAACGCGGCGCGCAGGCCCGTGCCGGACAGCAGGTCGTCGGGAAGCGAGTATCCGAAGAAGCCTTCGAACATCGCCAGGATCAGCAGCAGGCAGCCGATGACCCAGTTCGCTTCACGCGGGCGACGGAACGCACCGGTGAAGAAGATGCGCAGCATGTGCACGATGATCGAGCAGGCGAACATCAGGGCGGCCCAGTGGTGAATCTGTCGCATGAACAGACCGCCGCGGACCTCGAACGAGATGTTCAATGCCGTCTCGTACGCCCGGGACATGGTCACACCGCGGAGCGGCTCGTAGATGCCGTTGTATTCGACTTCGCTGAGCGACGGGTCGAAGAACAGCGTCAGGAACACACCCGAGATCAGCAGGATGACGAAGCTGTACAGGGCGATCTCACCGAGCAGGAACGACCAGTGCGTCGGGAAGACCTTGTTGATCTGCCGACGCAGGCCCGGCGCCAAGTGGTAGCGACTGTCGACGTCGTCTGCCTGCTTGGCTGCGAGGGTTTGCAGTGAAGGACTCATGATTCACTCTCCGCTTCGCGGTTCGGACGCTCCCAGAAGGCGGGTCCGAGGGCTTCGATGAAGTCACCGTTGGCAACGAGGAAGCCTTCCTCGTTGACCGTGATGGGCAGCTGCGGCAGCGCGCGAGCGGCGGGGCCGAAGAGCGGCTTGCCGTATTCGAGGGCGTTGAACTGCGACTGGTGGCACGGGCACAGGATTCGGTTCGTCTGCTGTTCGAACAGCGACGTCGGGCAACCGAGGTGGGTGCAGATCTTCGAGTAGGCGAAGTAATCGCCGTAGTTGAAGCTCTCCTGGCCCTTGCGCTTGATGGCCTTGTCGGCGTCCTCCGTGCGGAGACGGATGAGCATGACGGAGTTGCGAATTCCACGCAGTCCTGCGAGCAGTGCGTGATCGTCACCGCGATCGGCTTCGCGGAAGGGGAACACGGTTTCCATGGCTCCGGCATCCATATCCTCGGGACGCACCAGAACGACGTCGTGGGGACGACCGGTGTCGCGCCGAAGGTAGATCGTCTCACCAGGGTAGCGCGGGGTCCATCCGGAAACCCAGAGCGGAGATTTGTCACCTTCCGCCCACGGGTTCTTCACGAGTCCACCCAGCGGCAGAAGAGCCATGACTCCGAGTGCGCCGCCGCCGAAGACGAGCGAGCGCTTGATGACCTTGCGGCGACCCAGCGTCGACGTCTCGAACGAGTCGCCCAGCTCCGCGACGACCGTCTTGCGGTCGACCTCGGGAGAACCGCCGTCGTGACGATCCTGGATGGAGACCTCTTCGGGGATGAACTTCTTCGTGAACTGGACGGCACCGACGCCGACACCCAGAATCGCCAGACCCATCGTCAGACCGATGAGGGGGGTGTACAGCGTGTACAAGCCGTAGTTCTCCTCGCCACGGCCTGCGTACTGCCACGGCCAGAAGAGGTAGATCGCGATGAACGCGACGGCCGAGATGCCCGCGAGTGCGAACCACGCGGCCACGCCTCGCTCGGCACGCTTCTCGGCGCGGGTGCCCTTGACGGCCCAGCGGTCACGGCGGTACGCAACGTCGACGTGGTCGAGGTTGGTGCCGAGTTCGACGAGCTGGTCGCGGGTCATACCGGCGAGTTCCTCGTCGGTGTACTTCTTGTTCACGTCCACCGGTCCGCCCTTGGTGGCGTCGCCGTGTCCGCTGTCGGTGCGCCGGGACTCGCCGTCGCTCATGACCTTGCTCCGATCCACAATGTTGCGCCGACGACGGCAGCGATTCCGATGGCCCAGATGGCGATCATTTCGGTGCCGGGGCCGAATCCACCGAGGCCCCAACCACCCTGAGGGTTGGTCTCCTGGGCGGACTTGACGTACGAGATGATGTCGACCTTCTCCTCCTGCGTCAGCTGACGATCGGAGAACTTCGGCATGTTCTGAGGTCCGGTGAGCATCGCGGTGTAGATCTGCTGCTCGCTCGCGGGCCCGAGGGCCGGAGCGAACTTGCCGGAGGACAGTGCGCCGCCCTCACCGGTGAAGTTGTGGCACGACGCGCAGTTGAGACGGAACAGCTCGCTACCGCGGGCGATGTCGCCGTCGGCGAGCGAGGACTGTGCGATCTCGCCGTTGCTGTCACGGACGACGGTCGGGCCGCCGCCGTTGGCCTGGATGTAGGCGCCGAGTGCGTCGACCTGCTTGTCGTCGAACTTCGGTGGCTTGCGCATGATCTGGGCTTCGTTGCGCACCGCAGGCATACGACCCGACGAGACCTGGAAGTAGACGGCTGCTTCACCGACACCGATGAGGCTGGGTCCGCGGTCCTGCACACCCTGCAGGTTGACGCCGTGGCACGTGACACACGACGTGTCGTACAACTGCTTGCCTTCGCGGATCAGCGCGGCCGAGTCCTCGTCGGCCGTCGCGACCTGCGGGGTGGGAGTCAGGGCAGAAGCGAGGAACCCCGCGCTGATGAGTCCCATCATGAGGACTAGGGCGCCGGTGACGCGGCGGCGTACCTTGCGCTGACGCCGGCTCTTCACGGCCGACGGAGATCCGGCAGATGCGGATCCGCTGGTGCTGTCACCGGGTGCTGCTGGGGGAGATGAACTCATCTTCTATCCCTTGTCGTGTCGGGACGGACTGAACGTCGGGGGCTGGTACCGAACGTCCGCTGGCGAAGTGAAAACTGAATTACAGCTCATGCGCGTTAGCGAATGAAGTAGATGGTCGCGAACAGTGCGATCCACACGATGTCGACGAAGTGCCAGTAGTACGACACCACGATCGCCGCCGTAGCCTGCGCGGGCGTGAACTTGCTGACCAGCGTTCGCGTGATCAGGAAGACGAAGGCGATCAAACCGCCGATGACGTGGAGTCCGTGGAAACCGGTCGTGATGTAGAAGACCGATCCGTACACGCTCGACGACAGCGTCGTGCCCTCGTGCACCAGGTGGTAGTACTCATAGCCCTGGCCGAGCACGAAGAACGCGCCCATGGCCAGGGTGATGATGTACCAGCGGCGCAACCCGAAGACGTCACCGCGCTCGGCGGCGAAGACGCCGAGCTGGCAGGTGAACGACGACGCGATCAGCACCGCGGTGACCGGTACGGCCAGCGCGAGGTTGAGTTCGGTCGGCTCCGGTGGCCAGTTTCCATTCGCCTGTGCTCTCGCGACGAAGTACATCGCAAAAAGTCCAGCGAAGAACATGAGTTCGCTCGACAGCCACACGATGGTGCCGACGCTGACCATATTGGGACGGTTCAGCGAGTGCACGCGTTGGGTGATTGCCGATCCTTGAGTCCCTACAGCGCTCGTCACAGAAAGAAGTATGACTGCCCGTAGTACCGAACGCATACCCGGGTCCGGTCTTGGCGCGTCGGATCGACAGGCGCCGTCGACACTCTCGCGAAAGGCGCAGTTCAGGCCCTGTGGACGACTCGGTGGGCCGGTGTCGTGCAAGGCTTGCCTCATGTCAACGAACGATGGTGGTGGTTGGTTCCGGCGGTTGTTCTCGCGCTCGAAGACGGTGCCTCTGGACCCCACTCGCGACGATCTGGTGGTAGTGGCGTCCTCGTTCGACGACGCCGAATCCTGTTCGGCCGCACTCGACCGAGGAACCGACGACGGCGGTTTCGTCGCGACGAAGGAGGCGGTGCTTCGTCACCATCTGGTGCTGCCGTCGGACACGGTGTCCGACGCGGCGGCGATCGCGGCGCAGGACGGCTACGCGCTCGTGGAACCGGCGGCCACGATCACGATCGACGATGCAGATCGACGCCTACCGGTCGAGGACGGAGTGTCGGTGACATTGCAGCGAGTGCAGATCGTCGATGCGCTGCACTGCTCGCAGGAACGGTCGCGAATGGCGGGTCTGGCTCAGCGGCGGGGCGGGATCGTTCTCGGGTGGGATGCGCTGCAACCTGGTGCCGATGCGACCGAGCGCGCCTAGCTAAGCTTCGTGCGCACGACAGAGGGTCGAGTGCGTCGGCCCGAACAGCCGTCAGCGCAGGAAGACACGGGGAGAACATGACCGATCCGAAGGCCGGCGAATCGCAGCGGACGTGGAAGTCGATTCTGGGCGCGTTGACGTCGTCGACCGATCTGTCGGCCGCCGATACCGGTTGGGCGATGGACGAGATCATGTCCGACAACGCGACTGCGGCGCAGATCGCGGCCTTCGGTGTCGCCCTCAAGATGAAGGGCCCGACGTCGGCCGAGGTTCGCGGCCTCGCGGACTCGATGCTTGCGCATGCGAATCTCGTTGCGAGCGAGCCGAATTCGGTCGACGTCGTCGGCACGGGCGGCGACGGCGCCGACACGGTCAACATCTCGACGATGGCCGCCGTCGTCGTCGCAGCGGCAGGCGCGCCCGTCGTCAAGCACGGAAACAGGGCCGCGTCGTCGAAGAGCGGTACGACGGACGTGCTCGAAGCGCTCGGCGTGAAGTTCGGGCTGGGGCCGGACGGTGTCGCGCAGACTGTTCGCGACGTCGGGATCGGCTTCTGCTTCGCACCCGTCTACCACCCGGCACTGCGCTTCGCGGGCCCGGCGCGCAAGGAGATCGGGATCCCGACGGCGTTCAACGTGCTCGGACCGCTGACGAATCCGGGCCGTCCTCGGGCCGGACTGATCGGCTGCGCGTTCGAGTCCCTCGCGTCGGTGGTGGCCGGAGTGTTCGCCGAACGGGGCACCAGCGCACTGGTGGTGCGCGGCGACGACGGCCTGGACGAGATCACGCTGTCGACGACGTCGACCGTGCACGTGGTGTCCGGCGGGTCGGTCACGGCCACGACCTTGGACCCACGGGACTTCGGACTCGACCTCGTTCCCATCGACGCGCTGCGCGGCGGAGACGCGATGTACAACGCAGGCGTCGCGCGGGCGGTGTTCGCGGGGGAGACCGGGCCGGTGCGCGACGCGGTTCTGCTGAACGCTGCTGCCGCGCTGGCGGCTCACGGCGGAATCACCGACGGGCTGAACGCCGACGGGCTGGTGCCCGCGGTGGCGTCGGGACTCACTCGCGCGGCGACGGCGATCGACTCGGGTGCAGCCACGGATCTGTTGGCCCGGTGGGTGACGCGGTCCAACGAGTTGGACTGACTACTACCCGGCTCACTCGCCGATGGAGAAGCCTGCCTCGACGTCGGCACTCGAATACGACTGGAACGCGATGTGCGTCGCGGTGTTCAGTACGCCTGGCACCTTGTTGATGCCTCCGGTGACGACCTCGGCGATCTGCTGGTGATCGCGCACCTTCACGATCGCGATCAGGTCGACGTCGCCTGCGCACGAATACACCTCGGTGACGCCTGCGACGTCGGCCACCGCCTGAGCGGTCTCGGGGATGGCGTTCGCCTCGGCGTCGATCATGACGATGGCGTTGATCATTAGGCTCCTCCACGAACGATGGCGACACGTCGGTCGCACGTGACGTGGACGAGCTTAGAGGGCGGGCCCGTCACCGATGTCGGACGTCGTCGTAGGCCCGGTGTTCGCGTCGTGAGACCTCTCTGGCGGTGCGGCACCACTCTCGCCAGCTGCCTGCCCCGTGGACGGGCGACATCCAGCCGTCGGTGGTCCGGACTATGCGGACGCCGTCGGAGTCGAGCCAGCGCGCGATGAGGCCTACTTCTTCCGGTGACGCGCCGCGCAGCGGTGTGTCGTCCGGGACCACCGTTTCGGCGGAGGCCGTGATGGCCTCGACGACGGGCATCGGGTGTACACGCCGCGGCGCCACGGCTGCGCCGGTAAGGCGGCCGTAGCGGACGACCGCGAGCTCCCACCCACCCTCGGGTGTTCGTCGGGCCGCCACGAGTTCCGCGATCGCCGCCACGGCCGCGAGCCGATGCATCCGCGCGAGCATGTCGGCGAGGATTGCGAGACGGTCGCGCAGGCGCGCCGCGGACTCGAAGAGCTCGGAGTCCGCCAGCCGGGTGACCTTCGCTCGAGCGGCGAGCAAGACGGAGTCGTCGAGACCTGCTGCGAGAGCCAGGAACTTCTTGGGATACGACGCGTACTCCTCGGCCGACAGCAGCCCCGAGGACGCGGCTGCGCATCCACCGACCGCCGTCGGCGGGCAGTCACCCCCGTGCAGCTTCGTCGCGGGGAGCCTGCGGGTGCACGTGCGAATTCCCGCGTACTCCGCCACGAGGGCCGCAGCATCGGCCGCGTCGGCTCGCGCCGTGAACGGACCGAGACTGCCGGGCGTGGGTACACGGACGACCGACAGACGAGGAAAAGCCTCCGAGGTGGTCGTGATCCACCACCCCTTCTTCGGAAACTTCGAACGCCGGTTGTACGGAGGAATGTGGGCACTCAGAAGCCGGAGTTCGCGCACTCCGGCTTCGAGCCCGTGGGCGCACTCGACGTGATCGACGCCGACGGCGAGGTCGACCATCTCCTTCATGCGTCCACGAGTCTCGGAGCCCGTGAAGTAGTTGCGGACACGGCGCTGCAGATCGGTCGACGTGCCGACGTACAGCACCTCGTTTCCCGGGCCCTTGAACAGATACACGCCGGGCGTCCGCGGCAGGCCGGCGGCGAGGTGCCGCTTCGCCCGTTGGCCCGACGACACGTTCGGCAGGTAGTCGACCAGTTCGGCGTAACTGTGCACGCCCTGGTTTCCGACGCGTTCGATCAACGCGTGCAGGACGTCGACGGTCGCGCGTGCGTCGTCGAGCGCGCGGTGGGTGGGCCGAGTGCTGACCTGGAACAGGGAGGCCAACGCCGAAAGCTTGACCGACGGTGCCTCGTCGCGGGTGAGGACGCGTCGCGCCAGCTTGACCGTGCACAGGACCGAGAACTTGGGCCAGGCGACGTCGAGACGGCTGGCGGCAGCCCGCAGGAAGCCCATGTCGAATCTCGCGTTGTGTGCCACCAGCACTGCGCCCTGGGCGAATTCGAGGAACGCGGGCAGCACGCGTTCGATGCGTGGTGCGCCGATCAGCATCGCGGTCGTGATGCCGGTGAGTTCGACGATGTACGGCGGGATCGATCGGCCGGGATCGACGAGCGTCGCGAACTCGCCGACGACCTCGCCGCCCCGAATCTTCACGGCGCCGATCTCGGTGATCGCTTCGGTGTCCGCGCTGGCGCCCGTCGTCTCGAGGTCCACGACGACGAACGTCGTGTCGTGCAGAGGGGTGTCCAGTTCGTCGAACGTCAGCTGGATCGGAAGGCTCACAAGATCTGGACGCTAGACGGAAGCACCGACAACATGCGGGCTCGAGATCCGTCGTCGCCGAAGGTGTCGGAGGGCGTCGCTAGGTTCCCTCTCGACGGCCGAATCGGGCCTGTGAACGACGCTCGAACGACGAAAGAGACGAGGATCACATGATTGTCGACTGCAGTGATTGCAAGGTCCGCGACATCGCGTGCGCGGACTGCGTTGTCACGGTCCTTCTCGGGGCGCCGGGGTGGCCTTCCGGGGAGCGTGTGGACGTGCGCTCGCGTACCTCCAAAATCGACATCGACCAGGAAGAACTCGGTGCGATGGGTGTCCTCGCGGACGTCGGTCTCGTACCCCGTCTGCGTCTGGTGACGGACGACGATCAGCCGATGGACAGCTCGCCGTTACCGCCCCGTGACCAAGAGGCCGACCAGCAAGCGATGTAGTCGAAAACGGAACTAATAGGGCTTGCCCGGCGCGTCGGGGTCGACACGGACGTATGCCGTTTCGTAACCTTCCTGAGACCTTGCGGAGTCTCGCCAATCCACACCGGAGTGGCGTCGCAAGTCACCGCCTAATCGGGACCTCGTGAGAGCCCCGAACCGGGAACCCGATTTCCACTGGGGTGAATCCCGCCGAATCGCTACCGCGTGCCGGTGGGTAGGGCTGATCTTCCCAGCCCGAACCCGTCAGCTAACTCGGTCGGCGGATGAGTGGAAGAAACGGAGCAACCCCTTCTCGTGGCGTCACACACTTCAACCCGTTCATTGCGTCGAGTCCTCGTAGCCGGCGCGATCACAGCCGGCGCAGTGGTCCTTCCTGCTGCTCCCGCAATGGCGGCCCCCATCACCATCCCCGGCGTCGGAACCTTCGAAGTTCCGGAGATCCCGGGCATTCAGCTTCCGACCGAGCTCCCGGGCCTGCCCGGGGCGCCCGCGTTGCCGGGTGCTCCCGCAGGTATTGCTCCGCAGGTCACGCCCGCAGCCAAGGCCGTTCAGGCCGCAGAGTCCAAGATCGGCGCCCCGTACGTCTACGGTGCGTCGGGCCCCGACTCCTTCGATTGCTCGGGTCTCGTGCAGTGGGCATACAAGCAGGCCGGTATCAGCCTGCCGCGCACCAGCTACGACCAGGCAGCAGCAGGAACTCCTGTTTCACAGTCCGACTTGCAACCCGGTGACGTGATCTCCTTCTACGGCGGATCGCACTCGGGAATCTACGTCGGCAACGGCAACGTCGTTCACGCGTCCACGTCCGGTGTTCCGGTCAAGGTCGCACCGGTCGCGTCGATGCCGTACGACGGAGCGCGCCGCTACTGACGTCTGTTACCGGACGCCAGCATGATCTACCGACGAGCAGCATCGGAACCGAGCCCACCGGCTCGTGATGTCCGGTGCTGCTCTCGTCGTGTGAGGCCTCGTGACACGACAGTGTCACGGCCTGCCGGAAAGTTGTGGGTTGTCACAACGATTCGGCATCGAATGGACAGCAATCCCGTCTTTTCGTAGCCTGGCAAAGCTGTTCGTCAGGAATTCACGTACTTTTCGTACGCTGATTCCTACGAATTGCCGACGTCAAACCTGTCCACAAGACCTAGTCCGTGGGTATGGTTCGTTTTCGAATTGTTATCCCCGCCGAGGGACCGTTTGCGCGGTTCGATCCGGTGGTCTCGGCAAGAACGGAGAGTCACCTCCTCGTGGCGACACCGACCGTCAAACGCGTCACTCGTTCCAAACGCGCTGTGCTGACCGCTGCCCTGGCAGCGTGCCTCCTCGCGAGCCCGACGGCGATCGCGCACGCGCAGCCGCAGATCGGCAGCGCGACCGATGCTCAGACCCGCCTCGCCGACCTGTCTCGCGAATCGGAGCAGACCACCGAAGCCCTGCACAACGCTCAGATCGACCTGGACGCCAAGACTGCGGCCCAGCGCGACGCAGAGGCCTCCGTGGACACCCATCGGGTGGCGCTGCAGGCGGCGGAAGACGCACTCGCGCAGTTGAAGCCGGCGATCGACAAGGTCGCGAACGTCAACTACCAGGGTGGGAGAACCAACCGCCTCTTCGCGGTCATGGTGAGCGACTCCCCGCAGCAGCTACTCGACCAGATGTCGGCTCTCGACGTCATCTCTGCCGAGACTGCCCGCCAGGTCGAGCAGTTCAAACAAGCCACCTCGGACGCACGTACCGCCGAGCAGGCGGCCGAGCAGGCCGCGGATGCCGCGCGTACGGCCGCAGAGCAGGCCAAGATGGTCTCGGACGACCTCCAGGCGAAGCAGAGCGAACTGCAGAGCCAGATGGCCGACGTCATGGCCGCGTACGGTGCGCTGTCGAGCGACCAGCAGGCCGAGCTGGCTGGGACCCCACTGCCTCCCGGATTCGATCTGAACAAGATCCTGCAGAACCTCGTCCCTGGATCGGGAATCGCGGCGTTGCAGGCAGGCATGACGCAGATCGGAAAGCCGTACGTCTGGGGCGCGACGGGTCCCGACGGGTTCGACTGCTCGGGCCTGGTCGTGTGGGCCTACAAGCAGGTCGGCAAAACGCTTCCACGGTCCAGCCAGGCTCAGGCCCAAGGCGGAACGCCGGTGGACCAGAAGGATCTTCAGCCCGGCGACGTCGTGCTGTTCTATCCCGATGCCTCGCATGTGGGGCTCTACGCGGGCAACGGCAACGTGCTGCACGCGTCGACGTTCGGCGTGCCCGTCAAGGTGCAGTCGATGGCCTCGTTCCCGTTCTACGGTGCCCGTCGCTACTGATCGACGACTCCGATCGGCCGTGACCCGCTCCTGGGTCGCGGCCGTCGTCGTCGCGATGGCCTTGCTGACAGCGTGCAGTGCACCGGTGGTCGACGCCCCCGCGTCGCCTGCCGGGGAGCCGCCTGCCAATCCGTACGAGGATCAGCGACGAGAAGGCGTCGAACAGCTGCTCGATCGATGGGCCGACGCCGTGCGCACGAACGACGCCACCGCGCTGGCCGATCTCGTAGACCCCGCGGCGGCGCCGGAGTTCCTGCAGGCTCAGATCTCCCGCGCCGACAACCTCTCGGGCGTTCCGCTGTCGGACTGGGGATACGAACTCGTCGACGAACCGGAAACACCGGTCCCGTCCGAGGTGGCGTCGCCGTTGAACGCCGCCGATGTCTGGGCGCCGTCCGTCGTTCTCCGCTACTCGATCGACGGCACCGACGACGTCCCGACGCGCAGGCCGGTGTCACTGCTGGTCGCCGAGCGCGGCGACCGATGGCGGATCGTCTCCGATGCGGACGTTGCCGGGATCGACCGACACACGTGGCGTGGGCCGTGGGATTTCGGACCGGTGTCCACGACGCAGGTTTCGACGGCAGGCGGCACGTCCGTCGTCGTCGCTCATCCGGAGCAGACGGCGCTCGCAGGCGCACTCGCGCGCGAGCTTCCCGGCGCGGTCGACGCCGTCTCCGGTTTCTGGGGTGACGAGTGGCGTCGCGCCGCGGTCGTGTTCGTCACCGGCTCGCCGGAGGAATTCGCCGCGGTGGTGGGGGAGAATGCCGCAGGTGCGAACGTCGCCGCGGTCTCGATGTCGGACACGGTCGACCCGGGCCGACCCGTCGCGGGGCAACGCGTGGTGTTCGGGCCCGCAGCATCCGACCGGCTCACCGAGTTCACGACACGATCGGTGTTGCGTCACGAACTCACCCATGTCGCCGCCAGGTCCACCACGGTCGACGGATCGCCGATGTGGATGCTCGAGGGATTCGCCGACTACTCGGGTTACCGCGACACGGGCGCGTCGTTCGGGCAACTCGCGCCGACACTGAGCAGGCTGGTCGCGGTCGGGGGACCGCCGACGGTTCTCCCGGAGGACGGTGATTTCACCGCGGGCGGCACGCGGTCGACATTGGCGTACGAATCGGCGTGGTCGGTGGCGGCGTTCGTCGCCGAGCGGTTCGGCGAGGACGCACTCCGGTCGCTGTACGAGCGAATGGCCGACGGGCCGAAGTCGGCGGCCGACGTCGACCGAGTGTTCTCCGAGGTGCTCGGTACCGGGACCGACGATGTCGTTGATCAGTGGGGGTCGTGGGTGGCGACGCAGTCACGTTGACCTACGCTCGAGCGATGCGTCGGACCTTGTTGGTGACGAACGACTTTCCGCCCAGGCCCGGTGGGATCCAGTCCTACCTGCACACGTTCGCCAGTCAGCTACCTGCCGAGGAACTGGTGGTCTACGCCCCGCGGTGGCGCGGCGACAGTCACGTGAAGTTCGATGCACGCCAGCCCTTCGAGGTGGTCCGGCACCCCACGACGTTGATGCTGCCGACGCCGCTCGTCGCCCGTCGTGCCGCGTCGTTGGTCCAGTCCCACGAATGCGACAGCGTCTGGTTCGGTGCTGCAGCGCCGCTCGCCGTCATGGCGCCCGTGCTGCGACGTGCGGGTGCCGAGACGATTCTCGCGAGCACCCACGGCCACGAGGTGGGCTGGTCGATGGTGCCCGGCGGGCGAGGCACGCTTCGACTGATCGGGAACTCCGTCGACACGGTCACGTACGTCAGCAAGTACACGCGCAAGCGATTCGTGTCGGCGTTCGGCGCGCAGGCCGCTCTCGAACACCTCCCGCCCGGCGTCGACACCACACGCTTCGCACCGGACCCCGGTGCGCGTGAAGAGCTCCGTGCGCGTTACGGATTGGGGGATCGGCCCACCGTTCTCTGCCTGTCACGCCTCGTTCCGCGCAAGGGGCAGGACATGTTGATTCGGTCGATCGCCGCGGTGCGTGAGCGCGTCGACGGTGCCGTCCTGGTGATCGTCGGCGGCGGCCCGTACGAGGGCGCGCTCCGCGAACTCGCGCGCACGGCGGGCGTCGAGAAGCACGTGATCTTCACGGGCACGGTGCCGTCCGCGGAACTCGCCGCACACCACACCATCGCCGACGTCTTCGCGATGCCGAGCCGGACTCGTGGTGCCGGACTCGACGTCGAGGGTCTCGGCATCGTCTACCTCGAAGCGTCCGCGACGGGTGTACCCGTCGTGGCCGGAATGTCCGGCGGCGCACCGGAAACGGTGCAGCAGAACAAGACCGGATACGTCGTCGACGGTCGATCGACGCAGGAGATCGTCGATGCGCTGGTGCGTCTGCTCGCCGACCCGACCCTCGCTGCATCGATGGGCAACGCGGGCCGGGCCTGGGTCGAGAAAGAGTGGCGCTGGGACACTCTGGCCCAGCGTCTCCGTTCGTTCATGCGCTGATGCGCCCGTGCGCGGATAGTTGGACCATGGTCCGACTATCCGCGCACGGGCGGCGTAGCCGCACTACTTGACGTAGAGCGCCTCGATCTCGTCCGCGTAGGACTTGGTGATCACGTTCCGCTTCAGCTTCATGGTCGGCGTCATCTCGCCTGCCTCCTCGGTGAAGTCCGCGGGCAGGATGCGGTACTTCTTGATGGCCTCGGCGTGAGACACCGATGTGTTGGCATCGGCGATCGCGGCATCGATCTCGGAACGCAGATCCGCGTCGTCGGCCAGGTCGGCCGCTCCCGCACCGGACGGCTTGCCGTGCGCGGACTTCCAGCCGCTGAGCGCGTCGTCGTCGAGGGTCACCAAGGCGCCGATGAACGGCTTCTGGTCGCCGACGACGATGGCCTGACTGATCAACGGGTGCGCACGCAACCGGTCCTCGAGGCCCGCGGGGGAGACGTTCTTGCCGCCCGCGGTGACGATCAGTTCCTTCTTGCGGCCCGTGATGGTGATGTAGCCGTCGTCGTCGAGCGAACCGAGATCGCCTGTGCGGAACCAGCCGTCGTCGAACGCGTCCGCGGACGCGTCGTCGTTGCGCCAGTAGCCGGAGAACACGACGGGGCCGTGCAATTGGATCTCACCGTCGTCGGCGATACGAACTGCATTGCCGGGCAACGGTTGTCCCACCGATCCGACATGCTGGTGGCCGATGGTGTTGACTGCGAACGCAGCGCTGGTCTCGGTCAGTCCGTAACCTTCGTAGATCGGTACGCCCACGCCGCGGTAGAAGTGTCCGAGCCTCGCGCCGAGCGGTGCGCCGCCGGAGATCGCGAGCCTGCACCGACCTCCCAGTGCCGCACGAAGTTTCGAGTAGACGAGTTTGTCGAAGACGGCGTGCTTGAGCCGAAGTACCAGTCCCGCACCGGAATCCTGCGCTTCGCTCCATGCGACGGCCGTCTCCGCTGCGGCGTCGAAGATTCGGCCCTTGCCGTCGGCGTGTGCCTTCTGCTTCGCCGTGTTGAAGACCTTCTCGAAGACGCGGGGCACCGACAGGATGAAATCGGGCTGGAACGAGCCGAACGTGCTCACGAGGTTCGGGATGTCGTTCGTGTGCCCGATCGTCGTGCCCGCGTCGAAGGCGGCGATCGTGACCGCGCGGGCGAGAACGTGCGCCATCGGCAGGAACATCAACGTGCGGCTGTGCTCGTTCAGCAACGACTTCAGGCTGGTCTCGCGGATTCCGCGAGACTCCGCGACGAGATTGGCGTGGGTGAGTTGAACGCCCTTGGGGCGGCCCGTCGTTCCCGAGGTGTAGATCAGAGTGGCGGGATCGGACGCCTTCAGCGCTCCGACGCGCTGCTCGACGACAGCGTCGTTGATCTGGGTGCCGAGCCGAGTGAGTTCGGCGATCGCACCCGAGTCCGGGGAGTCGCCGTCGATGCGGAACGTTCGTGTCACGGATGCGGCGGCTGCGACGACGTCGGCCGTCTCGGTGGCGTGCTCCTCGGTCTCCAAGATCACCAGAACCGGCTCGGCGTCGGACAGAATCCACTCGACCTGCCCGGCGGACGACGTCTCGTAGATCGGCACGGTGACCCCGCCCGCGGACCAGATGGCGTAGTCGACGACCGACCACTCGTAGCGCGTCGACGACATGAGTGCGACGCGATCTCCCTGGCCGACACCGGCGGCGATCAGGCCTTTGGCGACGGCGACGACTTCGTCCGCGAAGACCCGTGCCGTGACGTCGGTCCACGTGCCGTCGACGAGGCGTCGGAACGCCACCGAGGAGGGCGCACTCGCCCGGCGCTCGTAGACGGTGGCGACCGTCGACGCCCCGTCTTCCACGTCGAAGTGGGCGGGCACAGTGAACTCACGCACGGGAAACCTCCATGGGCGCATCGGTAGCTGTACTAACGAGTAGCTTGATCGGTCTCACTGTAGACCGGAAGTTCGAGCGCATACGTCCGCCTCACGTGCGACGCGGTACCGCGATGTGTGAAGCTCTTCCGATGAGCAGTATCCAAGTGGCCGACCAGACTTTTCTCGCGGTGCCGGGCGATCGCATCCACGACGCGGTGTCCCCGCGCGAGCGGTGGAGAAGATGGTGGCCGGACCTTCGGCTCACGGTCACGCAGGATCGTGGGGAGCAGGGCATCCGGTGGGCCGTCGAGGGCGCTTTGACGGGAACGATGGAGATCTGGCTGGAGCCCGTGCCGGTCGTCGACGGTGTGATCGTCCATTACTTTCTGCACGCCGAGCCGAGCGTCACCGGTGCAGGGCTCGATCTCGCGGCCGAGAACCGTCGCCGCAGGGTTGCCGGGAAGGCCGTGACGTTCGAGCTCAAGCGCGAGCTAGAGGCAGGTAGGCCTGCAGGCGAACGACCGGAGCACGCGCGCGACTAGTTTCGCCTCCGCGGGGTATGTCGGCGTCCGGACCGCGTTGTGTGTTCGACGAGGGATCGTGTGTGATGGAGCCTGCAGGAATGACCCGTAGGGGTCGGCTCGCGACGGAAGTATCGAAGAGCAGAGAGGAAGCGGACCAACAGCATGGCCGAGAAAACTCAGAGGTCGATCACGGTCGACGCTCCGTCCGCGCAGGTCATGGACGTGATCGCAGACTTCGACGCGTATCCGTCGTGGGTGTCGGCGGCGAAGTCCGTCGAGGTCCTCGAGGTGGGCGCGTCGGGCCGTGCCGATCGAGTGCGATTCGTTCTCGACGCGGGCATGGTCAAGGACACGTACGAGTTGCAGTACGTGTGGTCGGCCGACGGTATGGCCGTCTCCTGGGAGCTCGTGCAGGGAGAGATGCAGAAGTCGCAGTCCGGTTCCTACACGTTGAAGGACAACGGCGCCGGCGGTACCGACGTGACCTACGAGCTGACGGTCGATCTGAACATCCCGATGATCGGGTTGTTCAAGCGCAAGGCCGAGAAGGTCATCACGGACACCGCGCTGAAAGAGCTCAAGAAGCGGGTCGAAGGCTGACGACCGTTCGGCTGTTCGTCGGCAAGGGCGGGGCGGGCAAGACGACGATCGCTGCGAAGGCAGCGCTCGACGCGGCACGTGCAGGCAGTCGTTCGCTGGTCGTCTCGTTCGACCAGGCGCACTCCACATCGGACGTCGTGGATCTGCCGTCGAGCGGTGGTGCACGGGGGCGAATCGTCTCGGTTGCCGACCGGCTCGACGTGCTCGAACTCGACACCCTGGCGCTCGTCGAATCGAGTTACCGCTCGCTCGCCGCACTGCTGTCGGTCGCGCGAACCGGCCACGAACACGGGGTCCGGTTCGGCGCGATCGACCCTGAGGAGGTCGTCGGTGCGCCGGGCGTTCAGGAGATGCTCGGACTGCACAGAATCGTCGAGCTGGTCGACGAAAACGCATGGGACACAGTGTTCGTCGACCTCCCGTCGACGGCGGACGCCCTACGCACCCTGCAGCTGCCGTCGCTCGTGACGGGATACGTCGAACGGCTGTGGCCGCAGCACGATCGCATCGTCGCGGGGACGGGGGCGGACCCCCGGCTGACCATCGTCGTCGCGTTTCTCGAGCGCGTCGTCGCGAATGCCGACGCCGTCCATGAGCTGCTGTTCGACCGCGAACGGACGTCGGCGACCGTCGTCGCCACTCCGGAACGCGTGGGCATAGCCGAGGCGCGACGAACCATGTCGGCGGCGGTCCTGATGGGTCTGAACGTCGATACCGTCGTCGTCAACAAGGTGCTGCCACAATTGAATTCGCCGTCCGTCGGGTTGGTGGGCGCGCACCCGGCCGTGTTCTGGTTCGAGGGATGGCGATCCGCTCAGCAGGCGGTGCTGCACGACTTCGCGCACCTGGCGGCCGGAGCGACACTGGTGGTCGTGGAACGGTCCGTGCAGGAACCGGTAGGGTTGGCCTCTCTCGATGCGCTCACGGCCGAGCACAGAACTGCGAACGCCCGACCGTACGAGCGTCGAGGCACACCAGCAGTTGCACGGGAGTCGGGGTCGGGGTTGGAGTCGGTGTACACGATGACGATGCACCTTCCGGTCGTCGA
Organism: Rhodococcus sp. B10; assembly: GCF_011770055.1. Lineage (NCBI taxonomy): Bacteria > Bacillati > Actinomycetota > Actinomycetes > Mycobacteriales > Nocardiaceae > Rhodococcus > Rhodococcus sp. B10. Next base: position 57,354 of record NZ_JAAFYV010000003.1, read on the forward strand.
CACGTCTTCGCTGACGCTGGGGCGAGTGGAGGACGATGTGATCATCGGCGCCGACGGCGTGCGGACGCGTGTGCGTCTGGCGTCGGTGCTTCGTCGTTGCGTCGTCGTCGGCGCGGAGTTCGACGACGAGAATCTGGTGATCAGGTTCGCGCCCGACCCGAATGTCTGGCCGGTGTGAGGGGAGGCGTCGGATGACATCCGAACATTCCGATGTCGCGGCCGAGCTGTGGGCCCTCGCCGAAACGGTGCTCACGCGTCTCGAGCCCATTCTTGCGCGCGCGGTCGAGGGTCAGGCGCAGGCATCCGAGCAGGGATGCAGTTGGTGTCCCGTGTGTGCGCTCGCGGCCCTGATCCGTGGCGAGCAGCACGATCTGCTCACGCTGATGGCGACCGAAGGGGCGACGGTCGTCGCGATGATCCGGCAGGTCGTCTCGGAACATTCGAACAGTGCAGCACACGCCGGCGCCGGCGCCCAGGAACCGCCGAATGCGAGGGCCGACGCGGACATTCGTGAAACCGCTCACATGCAGGAGCCGGATATTGCGCCCGACACGGAAGAGTCGGGAGTTCGACGGGCAGGTTTCGTACCCATTACGGTGAACGTGAAGAGCTCGGCGTCGGGCAACCGAGGTAAAGACGAGAATCGAGACATCTGAACATCCGGTTCCGATCGGGCGGTCAGTCGTAGAGCCGTTGGGGGGCGGCGAAGAAAGGTCGGACAATGAAGCGGCAACGCGACGCCTTCACCATCGGAATCGACGTGGGTGGCACCAGCCTTCGGGCATCGGTGGTCGACTCTTCCGGGCAGGTCATCGATTCCACGCAGTCGCCGACGCCGCATTCGGCGAAGGCTCTCGAGCACGGACTCGACCGTGCGGTTCAGGAACTGGCTGCGCGACACCCTGTTTCGGCAGTCGGCCTCGCTGTCGCCGGCTTCGTCGACGCGGACAGGACCTCGGTACGCTTCGCGCCCCACCTGCCGTGGGTCGACACTCCCGTCGCGAAGCAGATGAGCGATCGCATCGGCCTTCCGGTCGTTCTCGAGCACGACGCGAACTCGGCTGCCTGGGCCGAATACCGATTCGGCGCTGCCGCGGACGGCAAGAACGTCGTCATGGTGGCGATCGGAACGGGCATCGGTGCAGCGCTGCTGATCGACGGCAAGATCTACCGCGGAAGCTTCGGTGTGGCCCCGGAACTCGGACACATCCAGGTGGTTCCCGACGGCCGCGCGTGCCCGTGCGGTAAGCGCGGGTGTTGGGAACGCTATTGCAGTGGAACGGCTTTGGTCGACACGGCGGTCGAGTTGCTCGCTGCGGACGATCGGGGATCGTCGAACATCCTGGCGCGGGACGTGTTTCTCGACCCGGGTTCCCTGACCGGTCGTCGCATCGCGTCGGCCGCGCACGAGGGCGACGTCATCGCGCGACGCACGATGGAGGATTTCGCGCGGTGGCTCGGCGTCGGTCTGTCGTTGGTCAGCGACGTCTACGACCCCGACCTGATCGTCATCGCGGGTGGCGTGGCGACGTCGTCGGATCAATTCCTCGACAAGGCGAGGGAGCACTACGCGTCGCTCGTCACCGGAGCCGGACATCGGCCTGTCGCCACGATTCGCAGCACGCAGCTCGGCGAAGCGGCCGGCATGATCGGTGCAGCGGACCTCGCGCGCTCGGAGTTCGTTGTCACCAGTCGGTGAACAGCATGTGACCTCTGTCCCCACCTTCGCGGTGATGTGGCTGCCGTCATAAACGGTAGGTAGAGTCACCAGCGAATCAGTAGGTGGGACCGTCGGACGAAAGTGCGTTTTCGGACCGGACAAGAATCGAATCAGGAAGGACGCCATGTGGTACTGGCTGTTCAAGTACGTGCTCATCGGTCCACTCCTGGTTGCGTTGGGTAGACCGACGATCGAAGGCCTCGAGAACATTCCGGCCCGTGGGCCGATGATTCTGGCGAGCAATCATCAGGCGGTGCTGGACTCGTTCTACCTGCCTCTCAAGGTGACGCGTCGTATCACGTTCCTCGCCAAGAGCGAGTACTTCACCGGACCCGGTCTCAAGGGCGCGTTTCAGAAGTGGTTCTTCACGGCGGTGGGTCAGGTCCCGATCGACCGGACCGGAGCGGACGCGGCCCAGGACGCACTCAACGCGGGCGCCCGCGTGATCGGCAAGGGCAAGCTTCTCGGTATCTACCCCGAGGGCACTCGGTCGCCCGACGGACGTCTGTACAAGGGCAAGACCGGCATGGCGCGTCTCGCGCTGCAGACCGGGGTTCAGGTCGTTCCCGTCGCGATGATCGGTACCGACAAGATGAACCCCATCGGGTCGAAGGTGTGGCGTCCGGCCAAGATCACCATCAAGATCGGCAAGCCGATCGACTTCTCTCGGTTCGAGGGCATGGCGGGCAACCGCTTCGTCGAACGTGCGGTGACCGACGAGGTCATGTACGAACTGATGCTTCTGTCGGGTCAGGAATACGTCGACGTCTACGCCGCCTCGCTGAAGAAGACCGCGGCCCCCGCGGACGGGGGCGCCGAGCGTCTCCCCGAGACGAAGGCCAGCTAGGCGCGTCGCGCGAGAGGTGTTGCGGCGCATGCCGCGACGACGATCGCCGCAATTCCCCACCACACGTACGACGACGCTGCGATCTGGTCCCACATCGGCCAGCCCAGGCCGGACCAGCGTCCGACGGCAAGCTGCCAGTGCGGTGCGAAATGCAGGACGACGACACCGATTCCGACGAATGCCAGCGCGACGACATTGCGTCGACGCCAGGCGAGCGTGCCGAGCGCGACGAGGAACGGCACCGTCCAGACCCAGTGGTGGGACCACGACACCGGTGACACCAACAGCCCGAACACAGCGTTCACTCCGAGCGCGAGGGCGGTCTGGTGCGTCGCGAAGGCGCGTCGCATCGCGTAGAACGTGACCGCCAGCAGCATCAGTGACAGCACGATCCACAGCATCGAACGGACGGAGTCGTCCATGCCGAGTCGCGCGAGCATTCCGGTGATGCTCTGGTTGGCGGGATAGGCGGGGCGCCCGATCCGATCGGAGTCCACGAGGACTTTCGTCCAGTACTGCAGCGAGTCGGAGAACGTGGCGACGAATCCGAGCGCCGTGAACGCGAGGAAGCTGACGCCGGTGACTATCGCGGCTCGAAAGTCCTTGCGGAACAGGAAGAACAGGACGAACACGGCAGGCGTCAGCTTGACGGCGGCGACGAATCCGACGAGGGCGCCGCGGGGCCACGGAGTCTTCTTCGGAAGGCAATCCGCAGCGACGAACGCCATCAGCAGGATGTTGATCTGCCCGTAGTCGAACGTCGAGAACACCGGCTCGAGAATCATGGACACCGCGAACACCGCACCTGCCGCCCACAGCATCAAAGTTCGCGGCGAGTACCCGAGGGACACCAGCGTGAGCACGATCGTGCCGAACAGCAGCGCCAACGACAGCACCGTGACGACGATCCCCGCCCAGTGCAGCGTGATCAGCGACAACGGTCCGAAGATCACCGCCGCGATGGGAGGGTAGGTGAACGGCAATGTGTTGCCCAGCGCGGTCGGCGGCATCTCGCCGTACAGCGGTGTCCCGGACATGAACACCCCACCACCGAGGCGGTACACGTCGAGATCGATTCGGTAGTAGTCGCCGAGCGCACGAAGTCCGGGGAACCCGACCAAGTTGTAGGCGAGCCCCACTACCGCCGCCACCAGCACGGCAGCGCACGCGACGGGAACGAGCCACGTCGCCCGGGGGCGTCGGCGCGGTGCGGCGACGTCGTTCGCAGCCGGTTCGGGCGTACCGGCGTCGGACAGCGTGGTGAGGTCGGGTGGCGTCAACGAAACTTCCTTCTGATGGCGGTCGATCTCTGTCGGCACCGGCGTCGGCGCTACTGTGTCTTCTCGTGCGCTACTTCTACGACACAGAGTTCATCGAAGATGGTCGCACAATCGACCTCGTCTCGATCGGGGTCGTCGCGGAGGACGGTCGCGAATTCTATGCGGTGTCCTCGGAGTTCGACCCCGAGCGCGCGGGCAAGTGGGTTCGACGCAACGTGCTGCCGAAGCTGCCACCGTACTCGTCGCCGCTGTGGAAGAGCCGTGCGCGGATTCGTGACGAGCTGCTGGACTTCCTCGTCCCGACGCCGGGTGCCGACGTCGAACTGTGGGCTTGGGTCGCGGCCTACGATCACGTTGCGCTGTGCCAGTTGTGGGGCGACATGACGGAATTGCCCCGCTCACTGCCGCGCTTCACCCGCGAGCTTCGTCAGCTGTGGGAGGACCGGGGAAGCCCCTACCTGCCGTCGGCGCCGGACGACGCGCACGACGCACTGGCCGACGCCCGTCACAATCTGGCGAAGTTCCGGGCGATCGAAGCCGCATCGCTCTGATCTCGGCCACCCGCATCATTACTGCAGGCTCCACTCCCAGCCCCCTCGGGTCATTGCTGCAGGCTCCACTCCCAGCTCTGGAGGCCGGTTTCGGCGTAGCCGCATCAGCGAATATCCTGGGGCACGTGAACTGGACTGTCGACGTACCCATCGATCGTTTGCCCGAGCTCCCGCCTCTGTCTCCGACATTGCGGTCGCAGCTCGACGACGCGCTCGCCAAGCCTGCTGCCCAGCAGCCCAACTGGGACGCGTCGCAGGCCGAGAACATGCGCAAGGTGCTCGAAAGTGTGCCGCCCATCACCGTTGCCGGCGAGGTCGAGTCGCTGTCGGATCAGCTCGCCGCCGTCGCACGCGGCGAAGCGTTCCTGCTGCAGGGCGGTGACTGCGCCGAGACGTTCGTCGACAACACCGAGCCCCACATCAAGGGCAACATCCGAACGTTGCTGCAGATGGCCGTCGTGCTCACGTACGGCGCCAGCATGCCGGTCGTCAAGGTCGGCCGCATCGCCGGCCAGTACGCCAAGCCGCGGTCGTCGAACACCGATGCGCTCGGTCTGCAGTCGTACCGGGGCGACATGGTCAATGCGCTCGTCGCCGACGAGGCGGTTCGCCGTCACGACCCGTCGCGCCTCGTACGCGCCTACGCGAACGCCAGCGCCGCGATGAACCTGGTCCGCGCGCTCACCGGGTCGGGTATGGCCGATCTGCACCGAGTGCACGACTGGAACCGCGAATTCGTGCAGAGCTCGCCCGCGGGTGCCCGCTACGAGGCGCTCGCCGGCGAGATCGACCGCGGACTGCGCTTCATGGACGCGTGCGGCGTGACGGATCCGAATCTCGAGGCCGCACAGATCTTCGCCAGCCACGAGGCACTGGTTCTGGACTACGAACGCGCCATGCTGCGCCTCGACAACGCCGACGCCGACAACCCCAAGCTGTACGACCTGTCGGCACACTTCCTGTGGATCGGTGACCGAACCAGGCAGCTCGACGGTGCTCACATCGCGTTCGCCGAACTGATCCAGAACCCGATCGGCTTGAAGATCGGTCCGACGACGACGCCCGAGATGGCGCTCGAATACGTCGAACGTCTCGACCCGACCAACAAGCCGGGTCGTCTGACGCTCATTTCGCGCATGGGCAACGGCAAGGTCCGCGACCTGCTGCCGGCCATCGTCGAGAAGGTGCAGGCGTCCGGGCACCAGGTCATCTGGCAGTGCGACCCGATGCACGGAAACACGCACGAGGCATCGACGGGCTACAAGACGCGCCACTTCGACCGCATCGTCGACGAGGTCCAGGGCTTCTTCGAGGTCCACCGCGGCCTCGGCACCCATCCCGGCGGCATCCACGTCGAGCTGACCGGGGACAACGTCACCGAATGCCTGGGTGGCGCGCAGGACATCTCCGACCTCGACCTGTCGGGTCGCTACGAGACCGCGTGCGACCCGCGCCTGAACACCCAGCAGTCGCTGGAACTGGCGTTCCTCGTCGCCGAGATGTTGCGCGGCTGACGAAACGCTCGCCGAACGATCAGGGAAGCGAGACGACGGACACCGACGAGCCCGGGGCCACTCTGGTACCCGGGCTCGGGTTCTGCGAGATGACGAGCGATCCGTCGGTGTCGACCACCTGACGGACCGTGAAGCCCAGCTCGAGACCCTGAACGGTCTCGCGTGCCGACCCGACCGACCTGCCCAGCAGTGACGGCACGGTGATCGAGTTCGACACCGTCAGTCGTACGGACGTGCCTGCGGTCACCGACGTGCCGATCTTCGGATTCGTGCCGATGACGGATCCGCCGTCCACGCGCTTGTCGAACTCGACGTCGGTGCCCGACACCGTGATTCCCACGGCAGCCAGGGCGGCGACGGCGTCGGACTCGCTCATCTTCTCGACGTTCGGAACGTCGACCGGGGGAGCGCCCTTCGAACGCAGGATCTTGACGGTGTCGCCGACCGAGAGTGTCGTGCCGGGCGGCGGATCCAGCGCGGCGACGCCGCCGACCGGTGCCGTCGTGCTGAACGCCTCGCCGCCGTCGACCGGTTCGAACGTCAGGTCCCGTAGCTGCTGCTGCATGTCCCCGATCGCGATGTTCGGCGCGATGTCCGGGACCACGGGTGACCCGAGAGACACGAGCAGAGACACGGTGTCGCCCTTGGGGATACGTGCGCCGGTCGCGGGATCGGTGCCGATCAACGCGTCGACCGGCACGGTGTCCGAATACGTGCCTCGCGTATCCGTCGTCAGCCCGGCGGCCTCGATTTCCGACGTCGCCGATGCCACGTCCAATCCCTCGACGAGGGGAACGGACGTGTAGCGACCTGACCCCATCCACCAGCCGCCGATCCCGACGAGTACCGCCAGCAATGCGACGATGGTCAGCCAGACGACGATCGCGCGACGCGACCGATGGCGGTCCGCGTCGAAGTCGGGGAATCGATACTGACGCCGATCCGGCGGCGCAGGCGGGGGAGTGTCGTTGCCGGCCCACTGGTCTCGCGGCGTCGGTGCGGTCTGCACGCGGGTGTGCTGGACGCCGTCCGCGGAGGGGTCGGCACGGACTTCGGTCGGCGGGACGGCGACGATCTCGGTTGCCGGTGAACGCGCGGGGTCGGGTCGCTCACCCGCGAAGGCCGTCGGCGCACCCAACGCGGCGGCACTGCGATGCTCCGCCGACCTGCGGGGCGCCGGGACACGATAGGGCGGCAACTCGAGCCGCGCGCAGACCGCGCGCAGCGCACGGGCCATCTCGTCGGCGTTCTGGAAGCGACCTGCCGGGTCGCGCACGGTGGCGCGTCGGACCAGGTCGTCGAACTCTTCCGGCACGCCCGCTATGGCGTCGCCCGGTCGCGGTACGTCGTTGTCGATGCGCTGATAGGCGATGGACAAGGACGTGTCACCGGTGAACGGTGTCCGTCCCGTCAGAAGCTCGTACAGGACGACGCCGACGCCGTACACGTCGCTTCCGGCGTTCGCGGAACCGGTCGTCACCTGCTCCGGTGACAGGTAGGCCGCCGTGCCGAGAATCACACTGCTCGACGTCGCATTGGACGCTGCGACGGCCCGAACGAGTCCGAAATCGGCGATCTTCACGTCGCCCGAGTCCGAGATGAGAATGTTCTCCGGCTTGATGTCGCGGTGCACCAGACCGGCGCGGTGGGCGGTGCCGAGGGCATCGAGTACCGGACGTAGAACCGCAGCGGCGGCGTGCGGGGGCATCGGACCGCGCTCGCGCAGGAGTTCGCGCAACGTGCCGCCCTCGACCAGTTCCATGACGAGGAACGCGTATTCTCCGTCGCGACCGTGGTCATACACGGCGACGAGCCCTGGGTTGTTCAGCCGGGCAACGGCCCTGGCCTCGAACTCGAACCGGGCGACGAACTGGGGATCGTGGGCGAACTTCGGATCCATGATCTTGACCGCAACAGGCCGGTCCAGGCGTGTGTCGAGCCCTCGGTACACCGTGGACATGCCGCCGCGGGCGATAGGCGCGTCGATGCGATATCGCCTGTCGAGCATCGAACCCGCTGACGCGGACCCTACGGACATCACCTGGGGATCACCTCCATCGAAAGTCGCTACTCCGGCGATGGTAGCCAGCGCAGGTATCGCCTCAGTCTCGATGGACCGCGGTGCGGCCCTGGCTTTTCGTAACCGAGAGCGAACCCGTTAACGTTACCGGAGTGAGCACAATCCCTTACGCCGCCGACGTTCTCGACCCCTCCGAGTCCCTTCTGCAGCTGACCGACGTCAGCAAGGTTCTCGGCGTTCCCATCTCGCGTGTCGAGCAGATGCTGCGTGATCGGCATCTCATCGCGGTCAAGCGGAGCCGCGTTCCCGGCGTTCCCGAGGTGTTTCTCGACACCGAGGGCGGCAACGTGGTCAAGGGCCTGCCGGGTCTGCTCGCGGTGCTGCACGACGGCGGATACCAGGACGACGAAATCCTTCGGTGGCTGTTCGAGTCCGACGACAGCTTGCCCGGCCGTCCCGTCGACGCGATGCACGGGCACCTGATGCGCGAGGTGATCAGGCGCGCGCAGGCGATGGCCTTCTGAGTTTTCCGCGCGCGCTCGTCCACCCGGCGGACGCCAGCCCGGGAGCTGCGACGGACAACCGTCGCAGACCCCCGACGCGTGCTCGCTGATGCAGCACGCGATAGCCGCCGTCCTCGACCTCGCGGAGGATGTCTCCGTACAGCGTCAGGGCGGTGCGCATTCCCGGACGAACCGCCGGATCCAGCATGTCGATGCCCGGCTCCGCGGTGCGATACACGGCGCGGGTATGGGCGATCAGATGCGCGAGCGCTCGTTCGAGACGCGCGTCGGTGCGACCTGTCTCGCGGCAATGGTGCAGCAGGCCCTCGTCGACACCGAACGCAGCGAGCTCGTCGGTAGGAAGGTAGATCCGGTCCCGGTCGAGGTCCTCGCCCATGTCGCGGATGAAGTTCGTCAGCTGGAATGCCTCGCCCAGCGCGGCGGCGGGTCCTTCGGCGACGCGCCGATCCACCGCGGTGCCGAGGATCGGGAGCATCTCGAGGCCGATGACGGCCGCGGAGCCGTACATGTACTCGGTCAACTGGTCCATCGTTCGGTAGCGCGACCGGAACATCGGTGTGCCGGGAATGTCCATGCGCATCGAATGGAAGAAGGCGTAGAAGTACTCGTGCGGAATCGCATAGCGCTCGGTGGTGTCGACCAGCGCCCTGAGCACCCGATCGGACTTGCTACGGCCGAGAGCGCCGCCGTTCAGCGCGGCTCGAACATGGTGTTCGAGGACGTCGACCTTGGCGCTCGCCTCGCGGTCGATCGTCGAGTCGCTGTCGTTCGCGGTGAACTGCGCGTCCTCGGGTAGTTCCGGCAGTTCGACGTCGGCGGAATCGACGTCCACGTCGACGATGTCGTCGACCATCCTGGCGAATCCGTAGAGGGCGTGCACTGCCGCTCGTTTGTCCGCAGGCAGCAGCCGGGTCGCGAGGAAGTACGTCTTGCCGTGTTCGGCGTTCAGGTCCCTGCAGATCGCATAGGCGTCGTGCAGCGCTGGGTCGATCCCGTCGAGTTCACCCACGGTCTGCGGCTGAATTCTCGGCGGCGGGTGCGGGGGACGGCGTCGAGCGCAGTCGTAGCGGGTCGACTCGCGTCAACGACAGAGCGGCGACGACGGCAGCGAACGTCGCGAGAGCGACGTGCACGAACGTGTACAAACCGATGGAGCCGTCGGGCCGGAACACGAGCATCAGCCACGTCGACAGCCCGACGAGAATCATCAGCGTCCGGGTGGAGAGCGCGAACCCGGCCGCGATGGCAAGCGGCCACGAGTAGTACCACGGCAGGGCGGCGGGGGACAGGACGACCACCGCGACCATCGCGATGACAATGCCTTTCACGGCGTCGACCTCGGTGCGACGGAACTTCCACCATGTTGCGAGCACGACGACGACCAGCGCGATACCGCAGATCATGCGTGTCACTTCGAGGACCGGGGCCAGACGAATGTCGAGGAACCACGAGGTGCTGACGGTGACCAGATGGGCCATGATCGTGGGCAGCGACAGCCAGTTGATGATCTTTGCCGAACCCGACAAGGCTGTCAGCCAACCGATTCCGACGCCTGCCAGGGCCGACATCACAGCGAACACGCCCACGAAGACCGCGAAGCCGGCACCCGCGGTCTTCGCGAACGCGGCGATCGGCGACAGGGGCTTGCGGTTCTCCTCGATCGCTTTCTGCTTCTCGTGGATCATCCAGATCCACACGATGAACGGCAGGGCGAGGCCTGCCGTCGCCTTGATCGCCACACCGATCGCGACGAGCACGATGCCTGCGATATGGCGTCGTTCGAGGACCAGAACGATGCCCGCAGCCATCAGTCCGACCATGAGCAGTTCGTTGTGGACGCCGCCGATCAGGTGGATGAGGACGAGAGGATTGAGCACGGCCAGCCACAGGGCGATCGCGGGTGTGCCACCGAGATGGTCGGCGAGACGCGGAACGGCCCACACCATCAGCGCGAGTCCGGGCAGCATGGCGAGGCGGAAGAACATCGTGCCGGCGATGACGTTGTCGCCCGTCACCGCGGTGATCGCCTGCCCGATGAGCAGGTGCAGCGGCCCGTAGGGTGCCGTCGTCGTGGTCCAGACGTTGCTGACGTTGTCGAGAAGGACGCCGGGGTTGGCGACGGGGCCGACGGCGTACGGGTCGAAGCCGTCGCGCAGCAGAGCGCCCTGCGCGAGGTAGGAGAACGCGTCGCGGCTGAACATCGGCACGGCGAGCAGCATCGGAGCGGTCCATGCGGGCACGACCCATCGCAGCTCGCCGAGCGTCGTGCGTCCGGCCAGCGTCGCGCGGCCGAGTCGAACCCACGCGATGATCATCAGCAGCACACCGACCCACACGATGATGCTCGACAACACCAGACCGTGTCCGAAGCGCAACCAGGACAGGTGCATCGATTCGAGGAGCGGGTCGCGTCGTCGAACGCTGCCTGCGCCGAACCCGCCGAACGTGATCATGATTCCGCCGACGACACCGAGCAGCGCGGCATGGCCTTCCGGGCTACGCAGGAACGCAGACAAGCGCCTCACACGAGACGACGACGCTGGTGTCCTGGACGGGGAGTCGCTGGAATCCGTGGCACCCGAGGTGGCGGCATTCGACGAGATCGACGACATTGCCGGGTCATTCTCCTCTCGGATGGCTGCGGAAGGTGTGGCAGAAGGCGTGCTTTCCTTCCGGACCGGAGTCAGTTTAGTGCTTCCCGTCGTCGTCTCACGAACCGCGACGTTTCGGTGTGTGCAGCGTCGCGTGCAGTGACCCGCGGCCCGAGTACTCGTTCGGCGGCAAGTCTGCCCGAGACGAGGACGGTGGGCACGCCGACCCCCGGTGTGGTCGCGGATCCGGCGAGAACGACGTTGTCGACGCCTCGTACCAGGTTCTCACGTCGGAACGGCCCGGTCTGCCGAAACACGTGCGACGAAGAGAACGGGCTGCCGTGCAGCATGCCCTTGTCCGCCCAGGTCTTCGGGGTGTCCAGGTGGTCGACGACCATCTCCGCTGCCAGGTGCTCGTAGCCACGCTGCTCGAGCACGAGCTGGATCTCCCGCATGTACGGCTCGCCGAGGCTCTCCCAGTCGAGAGGCGCGCTGTCCAGATTGGGACACGGCGCCAGGATCGAGATCGGCTCGACCGTCTCGCCGCCACGCGTGATCAGCAACGACGGATCCGAGACGGCGGGGCGTGTGATCAGCAGCGACGGGTCTGCCATCAGCTGTCCGCGGCCGGCGCGCGCGGTGATGCGGGTGAACGTGCGCGCCCACTCGTCGCCGAAATCGATGGTGTGGTGAGCTCGCGCCGGCCAGGTGTCGGTGACACGCGTCGGGACCGTGCCGTGGAAGACGACCGCCGACGGGGACACGAACGAATACCCGCGGCGTCGACCACGTGCGGTGATGCCTGCGCCGTCCAACAGGCGATCGACGACGGGCAGATCCGGCGTCAACACGACGGCGTCGCACGGGAAGCGGCGGCCGTCCGCGGTCTCCACCGCCGTGACGCGTCCGTGTGCGACGTCGAGACCGGACACGTCGGCCCGAGTGACGACGGTGCCACCGTTGCGCACCAGTGCATCGGACATCGACCGGGCGATGGCCGACATGCCCCCTTCGGGGAAGTACACGCCCATCGACGTGTCCATGTGCGCGATCGCTCCGTACACGGCGAGAGCTTTCGCAGGCGCCATGCCCGCGTAGAGCGCCTGGAACGTGAAGACGCGGCGCAGCCGCTCGTCCTTCAGGTACGACCCGACGCGTGGTCCGAGCCTGCCGAAGCCGCCCAGGACGAGGAGTTTCGCCGTGTCGCGCAGCGCAGGTCGGCTGGACACGAGGTCGAGCGGTGAGTCGAAGTTCGAATCGATGTAGCGATCGAATTCCGCGTCGAAGATGGCCGCGAGCCAGCGACGAAGCCTGCGGTAGCCCTGGGATTCGTCCGGGCCACACGCTCGCTCGACCTCCGCGGCCATACGTTCGGGGTCGGAGAACACGTCGATATGGCTGCCGTCGGCGTAGCGCGTGTGATAGCTGGGCGACAGGGTCTTCAATCGCAACGGCGGCGACGTGCTGTCGAACGACTCGCCGACAGCACCCAACGCGGAAGCGATCAGCTCGGGCATCGTCAGAACGCTCGCCCCGTTGTCGATGTCGTACAGCGGCTGTCCGTCGTCGCCCGGCACCGTGTAGGTGCCGACGCGTCCGCCGACCGCGTCGTCGCGTTCGAGCACGGTGACACGACGGCCTGCCCCGGTCAGATGAAGGGCTGCAGACAGCCCGGCCAACCCTGCGCCGACGACGACTACCGAGTCCGTCGGGCCGGCTATCGATCGTGGTGTGGACATGTGACCTCCGGAACCGATCAGTATTTCCGCTGCGTGGCAGCGATGGCGATGGCGTGCAGCCGGGCAGCGGCCTCCGCGTCGATGTCGGCGGCTGCCAACGTGTCGAGCGCGCGTTCGGTCAGTTCGGTGATCCGCTGCTCGACATCGTCGACAGCACCCAGATCCGTCAGGGCGGCACGAATGGCGTGGATCTGCTCGTCGGTGAGGTCCTCGGAACCCAGTGACGTGCGCAGCAGCGTCGCGACGTCGGCGTGACCGGCGTCGGCTCGCTGCAGTCCGACGGCCATGAGCACGGTCCGTTTGCCCTCGCGAATGTCGTCGCCCGACGGCTTTCCGGTGACAGCGGGGTCTCCGAAGACGCCGAGCAGGTCGTCGCGCAGCTGGAACGCGACGCCGATGTCCGTGCCGAAGGACCGCAGACTTGCCACGACGAGGTCCGACGCCCCCGCGACGGCAGCGCCCAGGTGCAGCGGACGTTCGACGGTGTACGCGGCGGTCTTGAACCGGTTGACGCGCATCGCGGCGTCGACGGATTCGTCCCGTCCTGCCTCGGCTTCGATGTCGAGGAGCTGCCCGCCGAGGACCTCCGTGCGCATCGCCGACCACACCGGAGAGATGCGGGCCATGGCGGACGCGTCGAGTCCGGACTCCCGCAGCATGTCGTCGGCCCAGCACAGCGCGAGATCACCGAGCAGAATCGCGGCGGATTCACCGAAACGCGTCGCCGATCCGGACCACTGCTGCGCCCGATGCCGTTCGGCCAGCCCGACATGCACGGTCGGAAAGCCGCGCCGCGTGAGGGAGGCGTCGATGATGTCGTCGTGAATGAGCGCGCACGCCTGAATCAGTTCCAACGAGGCACACGCGCGAAGGACGGCGGACGCGTCCGGCCCGTGGCGGTCACCGCCCGCGCCGAGCCACGCCGTCCAGGCGAACGCGGGTCGAAGGCGTTTACCGCCGCGAAGGACGAATGCGACGAGGTCGTCGACGGCGTCCGCGTACCCGCCGCCCAATGCGCCGACCAGCTGCCGTTTCGACGCGAAGAACTCGGTCAGCGCCGTCTCGACGAGCTGAACGGTGTTTACGGATTCGTCGCGCACTGCGGTGTCGAGTCCACTCGATTCACGAGTGGGGGACGAGGTCAGGTCTCCGGACAGGGGATCCTCCGTAACGGGCAGGTGGGCGGGCTGGCCGGAGCCAAGCCTAATGGGTGATTCCGACAGACGAGCCTGCCGTGACGGCGCGCCCCCGGCGAAACTATGATGAGCCGGTGACATCCGATGCCGTCAGGGGGCGGTCAAGTGACGGGTGGGTGACTCGGACTCCATCGATAGTCGATCGCCTACGGACGTCGAGCGACTCCCGTATCCCGTTCTCGGTCGAGTTCTCGCCGCCTCGCGACCACGATGCCGAGGCTCGGCTCTGGCGTGCGGTTCGTGAGTTCGAACAGATGCAGCCTGCGTTCGTCTCGATGACGTACGGGGCAGGTGGGTCCACCCGCGATCGGACCGTTCGGGTGACCGGCCAGATCGCCGAGGAGACCACGTTGCTGCCCGTGGCGCATCTGACCGCGGTCTCGCACAGCATCGCCGAATTGCGGTCGATGGTCGGCGCTTACGCCGATCGCGGCATCTCCAACATTCTCGTGCTGCGCGGTGACCCGCCCGGCGATCCGTTGGGGGACTGGGAGAAGCACCCCGAGGGCGTCGAATACGCCGAGGAATTGGTGTGTCTCGTGCGGGAATTGGGCGATTTCCACGTCGGCGTCGCGTCGTTCCCCGAGGGCCACTATCGCGCGGTGGACCTCGAGCATGACACGCGAGTGCTCGTGAACAAGCTGCGTGCGGGCGCCGAGTACTCGATCACCCAGATGTTCTTCGACGTCGACGACTATCTGCGCCTGCGTGATCGGGTGGTGGCCTTCGATCCCGAACAGGGTGCCAAGCCGATCATTCCCGAGATCATGCCGATCACGTCGCTGCGGTCGGTACGACGCGCACTGTCGTTGTCCGGTTCGGCGCTGCCTCGCCACATCGACGATCGGTTCGTCAAAGCTGCAGGCACCGGCTCGGAGGAGGATCGCGCGGCGGTGCGCGAGGTCGGCATCGAACTCGCGACGTCGATCGGAGAGCGGCTCATCGCCGAAGGCGCGCCTGCGCTGCACTTCATCACGCTGAACTTCGCGCGGGCTACCCGCGAGGTGCTCGTCAACCTGGGGCTGTCACCGG
Organism: Rhodococcus sp. B10; assembly: GCF_011770055.1. NCBI lineage: Bacteria > Bacillati > Actinomycetota > Actinomycetes > Mycobacteriales > Nocardiaceae > Rhodococcus > Rhodococcus sp. B10. The sequence continues at coordinate 72,368 of NZ_JAAFYV010000003.1, forward strand.
CTCGGGTCTGACCCCGGCGGTGTCACGAGCGGACGACTCTTCCATGTGAGGGCGCCGCGACCTCGGCGTCGATGCGATTGCACGCCCAGCCACAGATAGAGGCCGACGGACACCGGGTGCGCCGACGCGGCCGCCACCTGCCCGGTGAGGCGCCCGGGCCCGGACTCCGACCGCGCCGCAGCGACTCGTGCGACGACGGCTGCCGCGTACCCGAGCAGCCCGGCGCGGCGGACCGTACCGGATCCGAACACCGCGGCGACGGGAGGCACCAGGTAGGCGAGCGTCATCGCCGCCGAGATCGACGCGGTACCCGTACGGCCGCCGAATGCGGACCACAGCCAGCGTGTGTATCCGTCGCGCAGGTCGTCCCAACCGTCGTACATGCGACAGCAGACGTAGCCCGCCCCCGACGCGACGGCGGTGCGACGGCCGCCACGGCGTAGGACGCGTGCGATGTCGAGATCCTCGGTCGCGCTCGACGCGACGGATTCGTGTCCGCCGACGTCGCGGTAGGCGGCCGCGTCGAACACCATCATCTGACCGCACGCCACCACGGTGGAGGGGCGCAGCGATCGGTCGGCGACGCGAACCGGCAGCGTCGACATCCACGAGAAGCTCAGCAACGGTTGCACGAGCCGTTCCGCGACGGTGGCCGCGAGTTGCTCGGGCCACGGGCACAGCAGCGCGACGCCGAGGAGGCGTCGGGCATCGACGGCAGCCTCGATCGCACCACTGCCGAGTCGGACGTCGGCGTCGAGAAACACGAGAACGTCGGGGTCGAACGCGGCAGCGAGGTCGGCGAGGCGTCGGCACGCGGCGGCCTTGCCCGTCCAGCCGTCGGGCGGCGGAACCGACTCGGACACGACGTGGAAACGGGGGTCTCCCTCGGTCGCGGCGTGCGCCGCAGCGGCCGTGTCGTCCGACGACCCGTCGTCCAGAATCATCACGGTCAGACGGCCCCCGTAATGCTGAGAGCGTAGATCGGCGATCAGAAGCGGCAGATCGCGTTCCTCGTCGCGCGCAGGAACACAGACCACGACGGACTCGGGTGTGGATCCGTCACGAGGGGGACGCAAGCGAGGCATGCTGGCGGCGTTTGCCACCGACATGACGGCGGACGCACACGCCAGAGCGGCGCCGGCCAATACGACGGGACGAGCAGAGATCACGCAGTAGGCGTGTTGTCGGGTCCGGCGCCCGCGGGTGCATCGGCGCCGACGCGTCCCACCGGCGGGTTACGCGTGACCCAGGCCATCGCCGCGACGATGGCCGCGACTCCGACGGTGACGCCGCCGACGATGCCCGCCCAACCGGCGAAACTCCTGGTGTTCGGATCCGGATAGCTGACCTCGGCCCGCATCGTGGTGACCTCGCCCGCAGGCAGTTTCCACGTGATGATGTTGTCGCCGTCGCGGGTTCCGTTGGTGGTTCCGATCCGCGCGGGGAACGCGATCGTGAACTGAACGTCCGAACCCTGCACGGGAACGGTCTGCAGGTCGGCCTTGCCGTCGAGAGTCACCTGATCGCCGCTGCGGTGCAGTGCGATCTGGAAACTGCCGGTGGCCTGATCGTTCATCGATCCCAGCGTCTGCACATCGCCGAACGACAGGTCCGAGAACCTGGCCGTGGTGCCCACGTACCCGTCCTGCCTGTACTCCTCGATCCTGATCTTGTCCTGAAGCGTCGTCGGTGCGGTGAGCGTCGGACCGGTGTCGGTGTCCGACGCCGGAACCGTCGCCGCGACGATCTGACCCGACACACGATCGTCGGCGGAGATCCCCATCGACACCTGTACGCGGAGGCATCCGGTGAGCAGCGGCGCGACGAACAACGCCAGCGCGAGCGCCGACAACAGCCGACGCCGGGTACGGGATCTGCCTTCACGGGTTGTCGACTGCACAGCGACATCGTGCCAGACGCGGCCGCGTCACCGCGTCAGGGAGTTGCCGTTGCGGCGCGTCCGACTTCTCGGCGCAACGCGACGAGGAAAGGAATGCCGACGATGCCCATCGCGCAGAACCCGTAGATCGCCGAGAACCGCAGCTCGTCACCGGCGAGGAACACCGAGTGGGCCAGCGCCGAACCGAGCCATGTCCACACGAACAGAACGAGGGGCGCGGTGTCGGACATGCGCGAATCGGCCGCGCGGCGGACTGCGATTCGATCGCCGACGACGTCGATGACGGCGGCCATGATCAACGCCGTACCCAACCAGCCGAGATAGTTGCTGACCGGGATCGACGGAATTCCCGGCAGACCAGCGATGTCCGACGTCCAGGTCCATTGGCCGTCGGTGACCATCTGCGTGTCGAGGTAGAGGTCCCAGCCGACCATTCCGACGGCCGTCGCGACCACTCGGTGACGTCGTCGACGTCCCTCGGTCATACCGCTGCGATCGAGCACGTAGCCCACCGCGCACCAGATCGGGTAGAAGCCGGCAGTCCAGGCCAACGGGACGACGGCCGGAACACCCAGGATGTCGGGACCCAGCCTGCCCGTCGCGTAGAAGTAGCTGCCGAACGGGAACCCGGTTGCGGTGCCGACGATCTCGGCCAGAATTCCGATGCCCGCTGTGGTTGCGAACAGCACCGACGCCCAGGCGACCCCCCGTGTGACGACGGCGTGCGCCAGCACCGCGGACGCGAGGAACCCCACGACCGCCACGGTCACCAGGTCGCGCCCGGTGCCCGAGACGAGAGGGTAGGTGATCTGAGATGCGATCGCTGCGGCGACGAGACCCCACACGAGCCGGTTCATCGGACCTTGTCACCTATCCATCGACGTAGTCGTCCCTCGCGTGCGTCCTTCACGGCGATCCTGGCGGCGCTGCGGCCGGATGCGGCCGAGACTCCGCCGCCGGGGTGTGTCGATGCCCCCGTCAGATACAGACCGGGTGCGTCCGGAACTCGATGAGACGACAACTGCGGTATCGGTCGCCACATCATCATCTGGTCCAGTGACATCTCGACGTGCATGATGTTGCCGCCGATCATCCCGAGTTCACGCTCGATGTCGGCCGGGGACTGCACGTGGCGCGCGAGAACCGACTCGTCGAAACCCGGTGCGTACGAGCTGATCTCGGCGACGATTCGGTCGCCTTCCCACTCGGCCACGTCGCGGGCGTCGACGCGGCCCCCGTCCCCACGCCACGCCCGGTTCCCCGACAGGGTGTGCGGATGCCACTGCGACCAGAGGGAGACCTGGTGTTGGCCCGGGGGAGCGACGCTCGGATCCAGTGCGGTGAAGGACATACCGAGCACCACGGGAGTCGGAGGAAGTTCCCCGGCGGAGGCGGCCCCGTGCGCGAGACGCAGGTGGGCACGATCGCGCACCAGCAGTTGGAGTCCGCTCGTGGCGTGCGACGGGTCCTCCGCACTCGCGTATCGAGGGAGCGCGTCGGTCGCGAGGCGGACGGCCATGCCGATCCCCGGTCCGACGCGGACAGCTCGACGCCACCCGTCGATCCGGCCTCGGTCGTAGCCGCCTGCGGCGAGGAGATCCAGTGTGGCGAGGACGTGACAACCCGCGACGACCATGCGGCTTCGCAGAGTGCGGCCCGACGTCGTCGTCGTCACCCATTCGTTGTGCCGTCGCGACACCGAGACGACGGCGTCGCCGAGGGCGATCGAGCCTCCCGCAGAGGTGAGCTTCGAGATCAGCGCCTCGGTGAGGGCGCCACTGCCGCCGATCGCGCGTCCGGGCGGGAGCGTGTGCATCAATGCTGCGAACCCGACCATCGGCGCCGTTCCCGGCTCCGACATCGGCGGACCCGACTGTGCACCGAACCACGCGAGAGCGGCCTTGAGCCGTTCGCTGTCGAACGTCTCGTCGAGCAGTGCATCGCCGGTGGTCAGAAATTCCCGCGACAGCGCGCTACCGCCGTCGGGGGCGCCGAGTCCCCAGAAGGAGCGGAGGAGATTCGGGCCTGTCGGAGGCGCCGAGAACGCACGCATCGTGCGTGCGCTACGGGGTCCCCAGACGTCGACGAATCGGCGGTATGCGGCCGCGTCGGAGGAGCCACACGCACGGGCGATGGATTCGCAGGTGCGGTCGAGGTCGCGGTGAAACACGAGCGCGGGCTCGTCGGTGCCGGGGGCTCCGGGAGCGAACGCCCACGGATCGCAGTCGACGTAGCGCAGTCCGTGTTCCGCCAGGCCCAGCTCCTCGATGACCCCGGTATGACGGACCATGATGTGCGCGGACGAGCCGCGGTCCACCCGATGTCCCGGGAAGCGCTCGGCGGAGGACACACCACCCCCGGCTATGACGTCGCGTTCGAGCACTTCGACGGCCATGCCGGCCTCGGACAGGTAACAAGCGGCGGTCAGGGCGTTGTGTCCCGAACCGACGACGACGACGTCGATCACGTCTTACACGCTACGGGGCCGCCGAGACTTCGATCGGCAGCGTGCGGCCGAGCACCGCGAACGGTCGTCGATCGCCCGCGAAGGTGAAGTCGCGCAGTACGTCCTGAAAACCGAGCCTGCGATACAGCCGCCACGCGCGGTTGGCCTCGTGGGCGACCTCCGGTGTGGACAGCAACACCGTTCGTTCTTCGCGCCCGTGCAGGAGGCGGTGCGTGAGGGCGGCGCCCAACCCGTGTCCCTGCGCGCTCGGCTTGACATGCAGTTCGGTGAGTTCGAAGTAGTCCGACAGGACGGAATCGACGTAGTCGGCGCTGCACCCGGACCTACGCAGGCCGTCGCGTACCTGCTGATGCCACCACTGGTGTCGGGCTCCGCGATAGCCGTACGCGATGGCGACCATCGGTGTGTCCGGCGTCGGAAGCACGGCTGCAACCCCACGCCATCCCGGTCGAAGTACGTGCTCGTTCCACATCGGTGCGCGGTGGTACTCCGTGCCACGCGGATACCCCATGGCCTCGACGTAGATCGACAGCGCCTCGGGCATGCGTTGCCGGATCTCCTGGGGGGAGAGGTCCACCAGGTAGGGGGTCGTTTCCGCGTCGGTGTCGACTGTTCTCAACCTTTCCTTGACTACTTGTCGGTGGGCACAGCTATATTGAATATGTCGAACGGGTGTTCGATGTCGGCGATCCGGCGGGTCTCGAGGGAAGCGAGACTCGCCGGGTTCCGACCCTAGAGCTTTCATCATGGTCCGGGCGTGTCGGAATGTGATCACGAACGGCGTATCGAACAGGAGGTGTTCGAGTATGGCCACACAAGTTATCCGTGCCGATGTACGTCCGCCGGTGTCGCCGCGTGCCAGGGTGCTCCTCGGTCGAGCCGACGCATTCCTGTCTCGGTCCATCGGTGCTGCGGATGCTACCGAGCGATTCCTCGACTGCTACATGGCCGCTCTGCGAGGTGCTGCCGCGATCCTCGAGGTCAGTCCCGTGTCGACCTCTCGCGCACGCTCTCGCAGTGCGTGGGTTCTGCTGAGCAAGGCCGCACCCGAGTTCGACGCGTGGTCCGAGTACTTCTCCGGCTACTCGTCCATCAGGGCGGACGTGCAGGCCGGGTTGTCGCGTTCGATCGACGACGTGGAGGCCGACGCGTTCTATGCCGAGGTAGGTCGGTTTCTGCACGCCGTGGAGGATTTCATCGGTGCCGACACTCGGCTGGATCGCGCGGACGGCGCACGTCGCTCGATGACGGCGTGAGCGGGTGAAGCGTGTTTCGGCGTGTAATGCGTAACACCGCAAATCGGACTCGAGAAGTGCGTGCGTGTGTCCTGTACAGCAGTTCTTCCAACAATTTCAGGAACTCGTCGAGCGAGTAGGTGGTAAGCAGTCGATTCTGCTCGTATCATTGGACTCAGGTAGCCGCCAAGGTCAGCTTCCCGTCGTTTCACACCCGAAATGACTATCAATTTCTGTGCAGGGGGAGGTACCGTGCCACTCTCCGAGCACGAGCAGCGCATGCTCGACCAGATCGAGAGCGCTCTCTACGCCGAGGATCCCAAGTTTGCTTCTCACGTCCGTAGTGGACGTATGCGCACTGCATCGAGCAAGCGCCGCTTCCAAGCAGCAGCTTTGTTCGTGCTGGGGCTTGTTCTGCTGATCGCGGGGTTGGCTCTGCCGGTGAAACCCGGTGGATTCCCTGTGATCAGTCTCGTCGGCTTCGTCTTCATGTTCGGTGCGGGCGTCCTGTTCCTTCTCGGCGGATCCCGTAAGGGTGCTCCTGCAGCGCAAGAAGGTGCATCGGGCGAGGGTAGTTCCGGTCGGTCCTCAGGGGCTGGTGGTTCGGGACAGAAACCCAAGTCCGGACGGAAGGGCGGCGGCTTCACCTCGCGCATGGAAGATCGCTTCAGACGGCGGTTCGAACAGGAGTAGACGCGGGGACGCCCGGACCGTGATCGGCCGGGTCGAGTAGTACAAATGCAAATTCGCAACACCGGAGCGGTGCCTCACGACGTGAGGCACCGCTCCGGTGTTTCTGGTGTCAGTCAGTCGACCCTGTCGACAGCCGCGAACGCGCCGGCCCGTCGTGTGAACCCGGTCGCGAGCCCCACTGCGCGCGGGGACAAGCCCTCCGGAATCGACGAATCCCCACTTTCCTCCACTTCGCCGCCGTCGTCGCCGACATTCCCCACTTCGACCCACGCTGTACGGATTTCGCCGATCCGCCGCGACGCGGGACTTCATCGACCTGCGGAAATAGGCGTGGGCGACGGGTGCAGCGCGTGATCCTTGCGATTGCGACCCGAGTTTTCCCCACCTTCCTCCACGCGTCGTACCTGCATGTTTGTGCCGCGTCACACAAATTCTTCGCTCGGTGGGGTTGAAGGTGGGGCAAAGTGGGGTAAAGTGGTGGACAGCGGAGAGCCCGGGCTGGGAGGTGTCGAGTGTTCCTCGGTACCTACACGCCCAAGCTCGACGAGAAGGGTCGATTGACGTTGCCGGCAAAGTTTCGCGAAGCACTCTCGGGAGGTGTGATGGTGAGCAAAGGGCAGGATCACAGCCTCGCCGTCTACACGCGCGAAGAGTTCGCCGAGCGTGTTCGCCGACTCACCGAAGCGTCCCGATCGAACCCCGTGGCACGGTCCTACATTCGTCAATTGGGCGCAGGCACCGACGAGCAGCAGGTCGATGCTCAGGGCCGAATCACGCTCAGTGCCGAACATCGTCGGTACGCAAATCTCGGTCGAAACGTCGTCGTGAACGGATCGATCGAATTCATCGAGATCTGGAACGACGAGGCGTGGGCTCGGTACTCCAGCGAGAGCGAACAGAGCTTCTCCGACGCGTTCGACGAATCGCTCGGAGGGATCTTGTAGCTCCCTTCGATCACCGCCGAGTGCCGCGAGGCCTCTGCCCGATCAGAACCCTGACGTACTTCCCCGACGCCAGGTTTCGCAGATCAGGACCCTGACGTTCTTCCCCAACGCCAGGTTCCCTATCGGACAGGGACCTCGAGGCATTCAGCACACCATCGATCGACCAGCTCGCCGCCCGGCGGCGAGCAGAAGCAAGACCGGGAGGAATCATTGTGGCAGGCGAGGACATTTCGCCCGACCCGGATAGCGCTCCCGAGCCGTCGACACCGAAGCATGTTCCGGTTCGACTGGGTAGAGCAGACGAGCTGCTCGGTCCCGCGCTGATCGCGGCAGACGAACACGGCGGCGGAGTGATGATCGACGCCACGCTCGGACTCGGGGGACACTCCGAACACTTTCTTCGCACGTACCCCAACATCCGGTTGATCGGACTCGATCGCGATCCGAACGCTCTCGAGCTCGCGTCGGCACGCCTGTCCGAGTTCTCGTCGCGGACGACATTCGTGCACACCACGTACGACGGAATCGCGATGGCCCTCGAGCAAGCAGGGTTGGACGAGCACGACACCGTGCACGCAATCCTGTTCGACCTCGGTGTCTCGTCGATGCAACTCGACGAGGCGGATCGTGGGTTCGCGTACTCGGTGGACGCACCGCTGGACATGCGGATGAATCCGACGACGGGCATCACTGCGGCCGACGTGCTCAACACGTACAGCCACGGCGAGATCGCGAGGGTGCTGAGCACGTACGGCGAGGAACGATTCGCCGGCCGAATCGCGTCCGCGATCGTACGACGCAGGGAGACGACACCGTTCACGACCAGCGGACCGCTCGTGGAACTGCTGTACGAGTCCATTCCTGCAGCCACCCGTAGAACGGGCGGGCATCCCGCGAAGCGAACTTTTCAGGCTCTCCGTGTCGAGGTGAACGGAGAGCTCGATTCGTTGGAGAAAGCCGTACCTGCCGGGCTCGACGCACTGGCGGTCGGCGGTCGCGTGGTGTTCATGTCGTACCAATCCCTCGAGGATCGGGTCGTCAAGAAGCATCTCGCGCCTCGCATCAAATCGAGATCGCCCGAAGGGCTCCCGGTCGAATTGCCCGGCATGGGACCGGAATTCCGGATGCTGACCCGCGGCGCCGAGCGCGCTTCGGACGAAGAAATCGAAGACAACCCGCGTTCGGCGCCCGTGCGCCTGCGTGCAGCCGAGCGAATTGCGAGGAGAGCGGCATGACCATCACCGCGGGTTCTGCAGGAACCAAGCGCACCCGTCGCACCCGGTCGTCCGATGACGGCGCACCACGGTCGGGTGCCGCTCTGCGCGCGTACGAGCGTCGACAGCAGCGCGCATCGACCCACGGTGTCGCGGTTGCGCCGAGCAGCAGTCACGGGGCTGCGCGCGTCGGGGGGTCCGGCGCGTCGATCGCGGCGCGAATCCCGTTCGTGGCGTTGATCATCGGGTTGTTGACGCTCGGGCTCGGACTGACGTTGCTGCTGACCACGCGGTCGGCGGGGGACTCGTACGACCTCAGCGACGCGAAGGCGTACAACGAACGTCTCGTGCAGGAACGGGCGTCGTTGCAGCGTGACGTCGAACTTGCCGATTCCGCACCCGAACTCGCTCGGAAGGCGGCCGAACAGGGCATGGTCCCGGCCGCGAACGCCGCACGACTCGTCGTGTCGCCGGACGGAAGCGTTCAGGTCATCGGTACGCCCGCTCCGGCCGAGGGCAAGCCCGTCGCACCGTTGGATCCACCGGCTACCGACGCCGACACGCCTCGGCTGCAGACCAGTTCGCAGCAGTCGACCAGCACGCAACCGACCGCGAGGGCTGCATCCTCGGCTCCTCCGGCGTCGGCCGCCACGCCGAACACGTCCAATAACGCCTCGTCCGAGGCTTCCGGTGAACAATTGGTTCCCATGAGTACCCCGTCGGCCAGTCCAACGGGTAGTCCGCAGTGACACGCCCGGGAGTGGAGCCTGCAGGAATGACCCGGATATGCGCGGGAGTGGAGCCTGCAGGAATGACCAGGGCAAGCGCGGGAGTGGAGCCTGCAGGAATGACCCGATGACACGGCCGACCACCGGGGCTCCTCGTCGTCGACCGTTGCCGCACAACGCCGTTGGTGGCGCACGTCCGCGTGACGGGGCGCGGGGCCAGCGTCCGGCTCCGCGCGCCGCGGGTACGCCCCGTCCGCCGCGCCGGCCTGGGTCGGGGAAGTTCGATGCGTCGTCGTTCGGCTTCCGACACGGGCTCGGCCGCTGGTTGATGTTCGGCGTTCTCGCAGTTGTCGCGCTGCAGCTCGTGTGGATCATGGGTATCAACGGTTCGCGGCTGTCCGCGGAGGCGGCGTCGCAGCGGACCACGACACTCGTCGACCCCGCGATGCGGGGCTCGATCACCGATCGCAACGGCAAGCCCATCGCGTTCACGATGGAAGCCAAGGCGCTGACGTTTCAGCCCGTTCGGGTTCGGGGCGAACTGGACGACGCACACGCGAAGGACCCGAGCAAGCCGACGACGGACGACCGGCTCGCGGCTATTGCCGCCGGAATCCACGACGCGCTGGGCGATGTCGCGAAAGAGCAGGACATTCTGGCGAAGCTGAAGAGCAACGACACTTTCACCTACCTGGTTCGAGGGGTCGACGCCACCGTTGCGAGCAAGATCAACGACGAGTTCGAGGAAGTCGGTCTCGAACGACAGGACATTCGCGAGTACCCGGGCGGATCTCTGGCGGCCAACATCGTCGGCGCAACCGGATGGGACGGTCACGGTCTCCTGGGCTTGGAGGATGCACTCGACTCGACCCTTGCGGGTACCGACGGTTCGGAGACGTACGACCGCGGCTCGGACGGTGCCGTCATCCCGGGTAGCTGGCGAGACAAGCAGACGGCTGTCAACGGTTCGAGCGTCGAACTGACCATCGACGCCGACCTGCAGTACTACGTCCAGCAGCAGGTCCAGCTCGCGAAGGACCTGTCGGGGGCGAAGAATGCATCGGCGTTCGTGCAGGACGCGCACACCGGCGAGGTGCTCGCGATGTCCAACGACAACACGTTCAATCCCGGAATCGGCGTCGGCAACAACGACCGCAACAAGGAGATGGGCAACCTGGCCGTCTCCACACCGTTCGAGCCGGGGTCGGTGAACAAGATCATCACGGCCGCAGCCGCGATCGAGTACGGACTCACCACCCCCGACGAAGTGCTGCAGGTACCGGGCAACATCTTCATGTCCGGGGTATCGGTCAAGGATGCGTGGGACCACGGCGTCGTTCCCTACACCTCGACCGGCGTGTTCGGTAAGTCGTCGAACGTCGGAACACTGATGCTCGCGCAACGAGTCGGCGAGGACCGTTTCGCGGACATGCTGTCGCGATTCGGACTGGGCCAGCGCAGCAATGTCGGTCTACCCGGTGAGAGTGCGGGCAGCGTGCCCAGCCGCGACCAGTGGTCGGGCGGTACGTTCGCCAATCTTCCCATCGGACAGGGTTTGTCGATGACCCTGCTGCAGATGACGGCGATGTACCAGGCGATCGCCAACGACGGGATGCGGATTCCGCCGCGCATCGTCAGGTCCACGATCGCTCCCGACGGCACGAAGACCGAGACCGAACGTCCCGAGGGCACGTACGTCGTCAGCCCGCAGACCGCGGCGACCGTGCGCGACATGTTCCGCTCGGTGACGCAGGACGACACCGGAAATCAGCGAGGAACCGGCGTCGCAGCAGGGGTCGAGGGCTATCAGATCAGCGGCAAGACGGGTACCGCGCAGCAGGTCGATCCCGACTGCGGCTGCTACTCCAACTCGAGTTACTGGATCACGTTCGCGGGTATCGCTCCCGCGGACGATCCTCGGTACGTGATCGGAATCATGCTCGACGCTCCGACTCGCAGCGCCGACGGCTCGGGCGGTCAATCGGCTGCGCCGCTGTTCCACAACATCGCGAGCTGGATGCTGCAGCGCGACAGCGTCCCGATGTCCTCGGAGGGACGCAGGTTGGTGCTGCAGGCCGACTAGACCCGTTTCGCGAAGAACGTCCTGGTCGGGTCACGATCCAGCATCGACGGCACGTCCCGTTTCACGTCGAGGACGGACTCGCCGGTAACCTGACTCGTCGGCCGAGTCCGGATACGGACGCTGTCACGCTCGGCCGTATCAGGTGAGATTCTCGGTCGCCGCGACCACCTCACAGCCCGAGCAGAAAGGAGCACAGTGCCCGTGCCAGCACCAGGGTCGGCTCCGTCCGACACTCGCCCCTCTCGGCCGCCGCAGACGTCGCTCGACGACATCGCCGCCGCATCGGGCGCCTCGGAAGTCGCGTCGGCCTCGTCGACGCGCCGAGCTGTCACCGGCGTCGACCTTCGCGCCCAGGACATTCGAGACGGAGACCTGTTCGCCGCGCTTCCCGGATCGTCCGTGCACGGTGCGACATTCGTCGCCGACGCGCTCGAGCGCGGCGCGGCAGCGGTACTCACCGATCCGGCAGGCCTCGACATCGTGCGTCGGACGTTCACCGAGATACCGGTACCGGTCCTCGTGCACGACGCGCCTCGCGCGGTACTCGGCGCCGTCTCCGCGCTCGTCTACGGCAACCCGTCGGAACACATGACGGTCATCGGTATCACCGGCACGTCGGGTAAGACCACCACGTCGTACCTTCTCGAGGCGGCACTGACCGCGGCAGGGAAGGTCACCGGATTGATCGGCACCATCGAGACCAAGATCGCCGGATCTCGCGTGCCCAGTGCGCTGACCACCCCCGAGGCCCCGCGGTTGCACGCACTGTTCGCCGTCATGCGCGAGCAGGGCATCGACACCGTCGTGATGGAGGTGTCCAGTCACGCGTTGTCCCTCGGACGCGTCGACGGCACCGTGTTCTCCGTCGGGGCGTTCACGAACCTCTCCCAGGACCACCTGGACTTCCACGACTCGCTGGAGGACTACTTCCAGGCCAAGGCGCGGTTGTTCGCCGCCGATTCGTCCGTCCACACCCGGTCCGCCGCGGTCTGTGTGGACGACGTCTGGGGCAAGCGAATGGCCGAGATCGCCCTGTCTGCAGGCTCGGCCGTCGTCACCGCCTCGGTCGGCGCCGAGTCCGACTGGACCGTCGCCGACGCCGCGACGAACGACGACGGATCGCAGAGCTTCACCGTCGTCGATCCGTCCGGTGAACGGCACCCGGCGTCGATTCGCCTGCCGGGGCGGTACAACGTCGCCAACGCCGTTCTCGCCGCCGCGGTGTGCGCGGCCGCCGGGGTCGACGTCGACCGCGCGATCGCGGGCATGGCCGCCGTCGACGTGCCGGGACGAGTGCAGCGCATCGAACGCGGACAGGACTTCCTCGCCGTCGTCGACTACGCACACAAGCCGGCCGCGGTCGAAGCCGTCATCGAGACGCTGCGAGCGCAGAGCCGCGGACGTATCGCAGTGGTTCTCGGCGCAGGAGGCGATCGAGACACGGGAAAACGCGCGCTCATGGGTGCCGCCGGCGCTCGAGGCGCGGATCTGCTGGTGGTCACCGACGACAACCCACGCTCGGAGGACCCGGCCGCAATACGTGAGGCCGTCGCGTCCGGGGCGCTTGCCGTCGACGCGCACGTGCGCGGCGAGGTTCGCAACGTCGGTGGCCGCGCCGACGCGATCGCCGAAGCCGTGCAGTGGGCGCAGGCAGGCGACGTGGTGCTCGTCGCGGGCAAGGGCCACGAGACCGGACAAGAGGTCGCGGGCGTCAAGCACCCGTTCGACGACAGGCAGGTCCTCGCCGACGCCATCGACCGCAGGATCCACGCAGAATCCGGAGTGACATCGTGATTTCCCTGACGTTGCAGCAGATCGCCGACGTGGTCGGCGGAACCCTGCACGACGTGCCCGACCCGAACCTCGTGGTCGACGGCACAGTCGAGTTCGACTCGCGCAAAGTGACGGCCGGGGGCTTGTTCCTCGCGCTGCCCGGCGCCCGCGTCGACGGACACGATCACGCCGCGGCGGCGATCGACGCAGGTGCCGTCGCGGTTCTGGCTGCACGCCCCATCGGCGTACCTGCGATCGTCGTCGAGCCGACACCGCACGACGGCCGGGCCATGGCCCTCGAACACGATCACGACGGTTCGGGCGCTGCCGTGCTGGCGGCATTGGCGACGCTCGCACGCGCGTCGGTGATGGAGCTGAGCGCGAAGACCGGGCTCACTGTCGTGGGCGTGACCGGGTCGTCGGGCAAGACGTCGACGAAAGACCTGTTGGCGTCGGTGCTGGCGCCACTGGGGTCGGTCGTCGCACCGCCGGGGTCCTTCAACAACGAACTGGGTCATCCGTGGACCGCTCTGCGCGCCGACGAGCAGACCACGTTCCTCGCGCTGGAACTGTCGGCGCGCGGGGTAGGCCACGTCGCGTCGCTGGCACGTACCGCGCCGCCGCGCATCGGCGTCGTCCTCAATGTCGGAACCGCGCATCTCGGCGAGTTCGGATCGCGCCAGAACATCGCGCTGGCCAAGGGCGAACTGGTCGAGGCTCTTCCGAGCGCAGCCGATGGGGGAGTCGCGGTTCTGAACGCCGACGACACACTCGTGCTCGAGATGCAGTCGCGCACCCGGGCTCGCGTCGTGACGGTCGGCCTCTCGTCGGACGCCGACATCCGCGCAACGAATGTCCGGCTCGACGCCGACGCGCGGGCGCGCTTCACTCTCGTGACAGCGGACGGGGAGATCGACATCGCACTCGCCGTCCACGGAGAACATCAGATCGGCAACGCGTTGTCCGCTGCCGCCGTCGCTCTCGAATGCGGTGCAACCCTCGAGCAGATCTCGACGGCTCTGTCCGGTGCGGCAGCCGCGTCGGTGCGTCGCATGGACGTGCGCACCCGAGCTGACGGCGTCACCGTCGTCAACGATTCCTACAATGCCAACCCGGACTCGATGCGGGCCGCGCTCAAGGCGCTCGTGTCGATGTCGCGGTCCGACGACGGTCCGCGCAGGCGCACGTGGGCCGTGCTCGGCGAAATGGCCGAACTCGGGCAAGAATCGATCATCGAGCACGATGCGATCGGGCGACTCGCCGTACGGCTGGACGTCAGCCGGTTGATCATCGTGGAGTCCGGACGGTCGACGAGGGCCATGCATCAAGGTGCCGTGATGGAAGGTTCGTGGGGCGAGGAGTCCATGCTCGTGCCCGACGACGCGTCGGCCATCGAGGTGTTGCGGTCCGAGGTGGCACCGGGCGACGTCGTCCTGGTGAAGGCGTCGCAATCCGTGGGTCTGTGGACGGTCGCCGACGCGCTTCTGTCGGACGGGGTCCAGCAGTGACGACGATGCAGCAGTGAAGACGGTCAGTGAGCGGGACGGGGAGAGACAGACGATGACACCGGAGGCAACGCAGTGAGACAGATCCTCTTCGCCGGAGGCATTGCGCTCGCTGTGGCGATCCTGCTGACGCCAGTGCTGATCAAGGCGTTCTCCAGGCAAGGTTTCGGCCAGGAGATCCGGGTCGAGGGCCCGGCGAGTCATCAGTCCAAGCGCGGCACCCCGACGATGGGCGGCATGGCCATCCTGGCCGGCCTCTGGGCGGGCTACTGGGGTTCGCACCTCATCGGCATCGCGTACGACGCCGACGGCCCGTCGGCGTCGGCACTTCTCGTGCTGGGGTTGACGACGGTCCTCGGCCTCGTCGGCTTTCTCGACGACTTCATCAAGATTCGCAAGCGTCGCAACCTCGGCCTGAACAAGACGGCCAAGCTCGTCGGCCAGCTGTTCGCCGCGGTCATCTTCGGCATTCTCGCGTTGCAGTTCCGCGGCCCGAACGGCCTCACCCCTGGCAGCACACAGTTGTCGTACGTCCGCGACATCGCGACGGTCAGCATGGGTTCCGTCGTCTTCATCCTGTTCTGCTACCTGCTGGTCAGCGCGTGGTCGAACGCGGTGAACCTGACCGACGGCCTCGACGGCCTCGCCGCGGGATCGATGACACTCGTGCTCGGCGCGTACACCGTCATCACGTTCTGGCAGTACCGTCAGGCATGCTCCACCAGCCCGGGCCCGGGCTGCTACGACGTGCGCGACCCGTTGGACCTGGCGCTGATCTGCGCGTCCGCGGCAGGCGCGTGCATCGGGTTCCTGTGGTGGAACGCGGCCCCGGCCAAGATCTTCATGGGTGACACCGGCTCGCTCGCCCTCGGCGGTCTGCTCGCCGGACTGTCCATCGTGACGCGCACCGAACTCATCATGGTCGTCATCGGTGCTCTGTTCGTCGCCGAGGCTGCATCGGTTCTGATCCAGATAGCCGTCTTCCGATCGAGTAGGCGACGCGTGTTCCGGATGGCCCCGATCCACCACCACTTCGAACTCGGGGGATGGGCGGAAACCACGGTCATCATCCGGTTCTGGCTGCTGGCGGCGATCTCCTCGGCGGTCGGTCTCGCGTTGTTCTACAGCGAATATCTCGCGGCAGTCGGAGGGTAGGGCCCAGTGACGCAGGAGTGGAGCCCGCAGGAACGACCAGGGAGACAGACACGACTTCGCGCGCTCGACGACGAGGATCTGACGCGACTGCGCGGGCGCACCGTGCTCGTGGCGGGCGGACGGGTCTCCGGGCTTGCGACGGTCCCGCCGCTGCAGGATCTCGGTGCTCACGTCCTGGTCACCGACTCCGACTCCGGCGCTGTCGCGAAGGCGGAAACGCTCGGTGCCCGAGGAATACTGCAGGACGATCTATTGGCGAACCCGGCATCGTTCGACGACATCGCCCTCGTCGTCACGAGCCCGGGATTGCGCGTCGACTCGCCGGTGCTCGCCGCGGCAGCCGGTCGCGGCATCCCGATCTGGGGTGACATCGAGCTGTCGTGGCGCATCGACAGGGCCGGGCTGTACGGACCGCCGACGCAGTGGCTCGTCGTCACCGGCACGAACGGCAAGACGACCACGACGTCGATGGTGGCGTCGATACTGGAGTCGGCAGGGATCGAGAGTGCGGCGTGCGGCAACATCGGCCTCCCGGTGCTCGACGCGTTGCGTCGGGATCCGCATCCGGCCGCGCTGGCCGTCGAGCTGTCGTCGTTCCAGCTCTTCTGGGCACCGTCGGTGCGTCCGGAGGCGGGCGTCGTGCTGAACATCGCCGAGGATCATCTGGATTGGCACGGCGGTATGGACGGCTACGTTCGCGCGAAGGCGGGCGCGTTGACGGGGCGCGTCGCCGTGGTGGGCCTCGACGACGCGCGGGCCGCGTCACTGGCCTCGGATTCACCCGCCGAACGCGTCGTCGGATTTCGCCTGGGTGAGCCGTCGGTCGGCGAGCTGGGCGTCGTGGGTTCCGATCTCGTCGATCGTGCGTTCGCCGAGCACACGTCGTTGATCTCGGTCGACGACGTGCATCCTGCGGGACCCGCGGGCGTCATGGATGCGCTCGCTGCGGCTGCAGTGACGCGGGCGATCGGCATTGCGCCCGACACGGTTGCGGACGGGCTGCGTTCCTATCAGGTCGGGCCGCATCGCAACGCGGTCGTACGAACCGTTGCGGGCGTGACGTTCGTCGACGACTCGAAGGCCACCAACCCGCATGCCGCGCGGTCGTCGCTGCTCGCGTACGACCGCATCGTCTGGATCGCCGGAGGGTTGCTCAAGGGTGCGGCGGTCGACGAATTGGTTGCCGAAGTAGCTCCGAGGCTCGCCGCGGCGCTCGTCATGGGCCGTGATGGGACGCAGATCGCAGAGGCTGTGGCGCGACACGCGCCGGATGTTCCCGTCGTGACGTTCTCGACGGGAGACGATGCTGATGTGACTCGTGTGGCTGAAGATGCTGATGTAGTGATGCAGGCCGTCGTGCGCGAAGCCGCCCGCCGAGCCGAACCCGGAGACACCGTCCTCCTCGCGCCTGCTGCGGCGTCTCTCGACATGTTCGTCGACTACGGGCATCGCGGTCGCAGTTTCGCCGATGCGGTCTCGGCGCTCACCGACTCCGATGTGGTCGACGGCGGCGAGCAGTCATGAGCACCGGCACCCCGCGCGCCGGAGCACGCGCCAGGGTCGGAGTGTGGCTCGGACGGCCTCTCGCGTCGTTCCACCTGATCGTCACGGTCGCGGCGCTGCTGACGCTGCTCGGCCTGGTGATGGTGTTGTCGTCCTCGGCCGCGGAGGCGTATGCAGCCGACGGGTCGGCGTACTCGCTGTTCACCCAGCAGCTGATCGGTGTGGGTCTCGGCGTCGTCGCGTTCTACATCGCACTGCGAATGTCCGTGCGCTTTCTGCGCAAGATCTCGTTCCCGGTGTTCTGCCTGTCGATCGTGCTGCTGATGATGGTCCTGATACCGGGCATCGGATCCGAGGGAGCGGACGGCGCGCGCCGGTGGTTCAACGTCGCGGGCGTCTCGTTCCAGCCGTCGGAGCTGGCGAAGGTCGCGCTCGTGCTCTGGGGCGCGCACATCCTGGCATCCCGGCGCAGTGAGCACGCGAGCCTGAAGTCGCTGTTGATCCCGTTGGTTCCGGCAGCGCTGCTGATGGCCGGGCTCATCGTGCTCCAGCCCAACCTCAGTACGGCGATCGCGGTCGGCATCATCCTCGTGTCGCTGTTGTGGTACGCCGGTCTCAATGCGCGCCTGTTCGCGATCATCCTGGGCGGCGGTCTGGCCGCGGCGACCGTGCTCGCGTTCACGGCAGGCTACCGATCGAACCGCATCAAGGCGTGGCTCAATCCCGGTGACGATCCCCAGGGCCTCGGATATCAGTCGAACCAGGCCAAGTTCTCGCTCGCGGACGGCGGACCGTTCGGTGTGGGTCTCGGGCAGAGTCGCGCCAAGTGGAGCTACCTCCCGAACGCGCACAACGACTTCATCTTCGCGATCATCGGCGAAGAACTCGGTTTCATCGGATGCATGGCCGTCCTCGGACTGTTCGCGCTGTTCGTCTTCACGGGCCTGCGCATCGCGATGCGGTCGGTCGATCCATTCCTTCGACTGCTGGCTGCCGGGTCCACCACCTGGATCTTCGCGCAGGCGATGATCAACATCGGATACGTCGTCGGTCTGCTTCCGGTGACCGGTCTGCAGTTGCCGCTCGTCTCGTACGGCGGTTCGTCGACGGCGATCACGCTGTTGATGTTCGGCATCATCGCGAACGCCGCGCGGCACGAGCCCGAGGCGATCGCCGCGCTGCACGCGGGCCACGACAGCCGACTCGACCGTGTCCTGCGCCTGCCGATGCCGTCGTCGTTCTCGCCGATGCGCGCGGCAGCCGCACGGTCGAAGTCGACGCGGCCTGCCCTCGACGGTCGTGCGCGCCGCTCGCTCGAGCAGCGCGCCGGGGACGCCAGACGTCCCGTGCGCGCCGACGCAGGTGTTCGTGCTGGTAGGGACGGTCGGGTGCCGTCCGGCGGACGCCAGCCCGAACCGAGTCGGCGGTCTGCACGGCAACCCGGGATGCAACGCCGACATCCGGATGGGCGAGGATACGGACGGTGAACGTACGTACGAGTCCGAAGTCCGTCGTCCTCGCGGGAGGGGGAACCGCGGGTCACATCGAGCCGGCGATGGCTGTTGCCGATGCGCTGCGCGAGCTCGATCCCGATGTCCGTATCACCGCGCTCGGCACATCTCGTGGCCTCGAGACCACGCTCGTGCCGGCGCGCGGCTATCGACTCGAACTGATTCCGCCGGTCCCGCTTCCGCGTAAGCCGACGGTGGACCTGCTGAAGCTGCCCGGGCGCGTCGTCGCATCGGTCCGACGCACGCGGAAGGCGCTGAAGGATGCCGACGCCGACGTGCTCGTCGGATTCGGGGGATACGTGGCACTGCCTGCGTACCTGGCGGCACGCGGTGGTCTCGGCAAGCGTCGTTCCGTACCGATCGTCGTGCACGAGGCGAATGCGAGCGCAGGTATAGCGAACAAGGTCGGAGCCCGGCTCGCGACGCGTGTCCTCGCGGCCGTGCCCGGATCCGGTGTCTCGATGCGCGGCGCCCGGGATGCCGAAATCGTCGGAATCCCGGTGCGGCCGACCATCACCGGGTTGGACCGCGTCGCGTCCCGTGCCGCGGCGCGTGAGCACTTCGGTCTTCCCGCCGAGGGGCCGGTGCTGCTGGTGTTCGGCGGATCGCAGGGTGCCAGGTCGCTCAATCAGGCGGTGTCCGGGGCCGCGTCGGCACTCGCCGACGCGAAGGTGTCGGTTCTGCACGCACACGGCCCGAAGAACACCGTCGACGTCGGACCCACCGACCCCAGCGCGCCGTACGTGGCCGTGCCGTACGTCGATCGGATGGATCTGGCGTACGCCGCAGCCGATCTCGCCGTCTGCCGCTCGGGCGCGATGACCGTCGCCGAGGTGTCCGCGACCGGACTGCCCGCGGTGTACGTTCCTTTGCCACACGGAAACGGTGAGCAGGAGCTGAACGCGCGGCCGGTCGTCGACGCCGGTGGAGGTTTGTTGGTGACCGACGCGCAGATGAACGAGAATTTCGTGGCGACGGAGATCGTCGGCCTGATCACCGATCCCGAGCGGCTCGGGTCCATGGCGCGAAACGCGGCCGGGGCAGGCCACCGCGACGCGGCGGCGACCGTCGCGAAGATCGTGCTCGACGTCGCGTCGGCACACGAGAACGGCGCGCTCGCGACGTGAAGACCGAAGGGGACGTGATGACCGAAGGGACGGACATGTCCGAGCTTCCCGCAGAGCTCGAGCGGGTACACATGGTCGGCATCGGCGGAGCCGGCATGTCCGGTATCGCCCGTATTCTGCTCGCCCGCGGCGGACAAGTGTCCGGCTCGGACGCCAAGGAGAGCCGGGGCGTACTCGCGCTGCGTGCCCGCGGCGCCGAAGTGCGGATCGGGCACGACGCGTCGGCGCTCGACATCCTGCCCGGCGGACCCACCGTCGTCGTCACGACGCACGCCGCCATTCCCAAGACCAATCCCGAGCTCGTCGAGGCGCGCAAGCGCGGAATTCCGGTCGTGCTGCGCCCGGCCGTGCTGTCGTCGTTGATGGAGGGCTACCGCACCCTGCTGGTGTCCGGCACGCACGGCAAGACGTCGACGACGTCGATGCTGGTCGTCGCGCTGCAGCACTGCGGCTTCGATCCGTCGTTCGCGGTCGGCGGCGAGCTCAACGAAGCCGGAACCAACGCGCATCACGGCAGCGGAGACGTGTTCGTCGCCGAGGCCGACGAGAGCGACGGGTCGCTGCTGCAGTATTCGCCGAACGTCGTCATCGTCACCAACATCGAGGCCGATCACCTCGATTACTTCGGCACCGCCGAGAAGTACGTCCAGGTGTTCGACGACTTCGTCGCCAGGCTCGGCGAGGGCGGTGTCCTCGTGGCGTGCATGGACGATCCGGGCTCGGCTGCGCTCGCCAAGCGAGTGCACGCCCGCGCGATTCCCGGCGTTCGGGTTCTCGGGTACGGATCCGAGGATGTCGACGCGGGGGACGTCGAAATGGCCGTCCGGCTGCTCGGCTGGGAGCCCGAAGACGCGGGTGGCGTCGCGCAGTTGCTCGTCGCGGGGGAGGACAAGCCGCGCACGCTGCGACTGGGCGTGCCCGGACGGCACACGGCGTCGAACGCGTTGGGTGCATTCACCGCCGGCTTGCAGGTCGGTGCGGACATCGACGACCTTCTCGCGGGCCTCGCCGGCTTCGGAGGCGTGCACCGACGGTTCCAGATTCGCGGTCGCGAGCACGGCATCCGGGTGTTCGACGACTACGCGCATCACCCCACCGAAGTTCGAGCGGTGCTCACCGCAGCGCAGCAGCTGGTAGCCAGCGCGGCAGGGGAGAACGGCGAGCGCGGACGTGTCGTCGTGGTGTTCCAGCCGCATCTCTACTCGCGGACCGAGACGTTCGCGTCGGAGTTCGGCGCCGCGCTCAGTCTCGCCGACGAGGTCGTCGTGCTCGATGTCTACGGTGCCCGCGAGGAACCGCTGCCCGGTGTCACCGGAGCCTTGGTCGCCGCCGCGGTCACCACGCCGGTGAACTATCAGCCGGATCTGTCGCTCGTCGCGAAGCAGGTCGCCGGGCTGGCCGCGCCGGGCGACGTCGTCATCACGATGGGTGCGGGTGACGTCACCATGCTGGCCGGGCCGATACTCGACGCGTTGCGTTCGAAGACCGACTTTCGAACTGGGCAACGCCAGGCATCGGAGTGAATGCTCGCTCGGGGCGGTCCGAACGACCGCCCGGCACCGACGCGAACCGACGCGATCGGCGTCGAGCACGGTCGCGCAATTCCGAAGATGTCGCAGCCGATCCGTCACCCGAGGCGCTCGACCGCGAACGCCGACGTGCCGCGCGCGAGGAAGAACGCCGGCGGGTCAAGCGATCTCGTCGACGCGGGCTCCTGATCGCGTCGGCGGTCGTCGCCGTGATCGTCGCGGGCGTGATCGCCGTCTACTTCACCCCGTTGTTGACGGTGCGGTCGATCGAGGTCGACGGGAACTCGTCCGTCTCGACCGAGGAGATCGTCGGCGATCTGGCGATTCCGCTGGGGGAACGCCTCGTTCACGTCGACACGGGTGCCGCGGCGCAACGCGTCGCGGGAATTCCCGCGCTGGCGTCGGCCCGTGTGCAACGCATGTATCCATCGACGGTGCGCGTCACCGTCGTCGAGCGCGTTGCGGTGGTGTTCGTCGACCAGCCGGACGGCACACACCTTCTCGATTCCGACGGCGTCGACTTCGCGGTCGCACCACCGCCCCCGGGGACGGTGCGTCTGGTCACCGACACTCCTGGCGCCGGCGATCCGGCAACGGAAAGCGCTCTGGCAGTGCTCGATTCGCTTCCGGAATCGTTGCGCGGCATGGTCGGGGAGGTGCGCGCGTCGTCGATCTCGGACGTGTCGATGCTGCTGCTCGACGGACGAACGCTGGTGTGGGGCAACCGAGACAATGCCGAGCGGAAATCCGCTGTGGCTCTTGCTCTCATGTCGCAGCCCGGACAGATACTGGACGTCTCGAGTCCGGACCTTCCGACGACCAAGTAGATTGTCCTTACATCGGTCCGAATCCCACGCGACACACGAATCACAATTTCTTCGGTGTCGCTCGGCGCGCCTAACGGCGGATGGTGGCACCGATGCATAGCGTTCCCTCCAGTCGAATACTTGACATAACACTGAGCCTGTGGTTGAGGTTGAGGGTTTCCGTCGAGACTTCGGCCCCAGCAGGACCACGGACCACACAGCAATCAGCTTCATCAGTCAATACGGAAGGCGAGAGCCCATGACGCCCCCGCACAACTACCTCGCCGTAATCAAGGTCGTCGGCATCGGCGGCGGCGGCGTTAACGCGGTCAACCGCATGATCGAACAGGGACTCAAGGGAGTCGAGTTCATCGCGGTGAACACCGACGCGCAAGCGCTGCTGATGAGCGACGCCGACGTCAAGCTCGATGTCGGTCGCGAACTCACGCGCGGACTCGGCGCAGGTGCCGACCCCGAGGTCGGTCGCAAGGCTGCCGACGACCACAAGGACGAGATCGAAGAGGTACTCAAGGGTGCCGACATGGTGTTCGTCACGGCCGGTGAAGGTGGTGGAACCGGAACCGGTGGCGCCCCCGTCGTCGCGAACATCGCACGCAAGCTCGGTGCACTGACCGTCGGCGTCGTGACGCGTCCGTTCTCGTTCGAGGGCAAGCGACGCGGCGGCCAGGCCGACTCGGGCATCCAGCAGCTCCGCGAATCCTGCGACACGCTCATCGTCATTCCGAACGACCGTCTGCTCCAGCTCGGCGACGCGGCCGTCAGCCTGATGGACGCGTTCCGCAGCGCCGACGAGGTGCTCCTCAACGGCGTGCAGGGCATCACGGACCTCATCACCACCCCGGGTCTGATCAACGTCGACTTCGCCGACGTCAAGGGCGTGATGTCCGGTGCAGGCAGCGCGTTGATGGGTATCGGGTCGTCTCGCGGCGAAGGCCGCGCCATCAAAGCTGCCGAGGCTGCGATCAATTCACCGCTGCTCGAAGCGTCGATGGAAGGTGCTCGCGGGGTGCTGCTGTCGATCGCGGGTGGATCCGACCTCGGGCTGTTCGAGATCAACGAAGCTGCGTCGCTCGTTCAGGAAGCGGCCCACATCGACGCCAACATCATCTTCGGCACCGTCATCGACGACTCGCTCGGCGACGAGGTGCGCGTCACCGTCATAGCGGCCGGGTTCGACGGCGGTACGCCGACGCGTCGTCCCGTCGAGGCAGCTCCCGCGTCGGGACGCGGCCCCATCGGGTCGGCTCGATCGGGCGAGGTGTCCTCGCGTGGGCAGGAGTCGACCGAGTCGGGTGCGGTGTTCCGTGACCCCGTCGGCGCTCCGACGAGCAGCAACCTTCCACCGCTGTCGACGTCCGGCCCCGGTTCGAGCCAGCCGCCGAGCCGTGACTCGGGACGTCGCGTTCCCGTCTCCGACGACGACGGTGACGACGACGTCGACGTACCCTCGTTCATGCGTCGCTGACACGAGCGAACGCGCGCACGAGAGGAACGAGAACACTGAGTTTCAAGGTACGTCGAGTGTCCACCACACGTGCCGGAGGTGTCTCGGCGCCTCCGTTCGACAGCTTCAACCTCGGCGACCACGTCGGCGACGAGCCGTCGGCCGTGGCCGCCAATCGTGAGCGTCTCGGTCGCGAGCTCGGGCTCGGCTCGGACCGTCTCGTCTGGATGGAGCAGGTACACGGGCGAACGGTCGCCGTCGTCGACGAGTCGACGGTGGGGCCGGTCCCGGTCACCGATGCTCTGGTGACGACGACGCCCGACCTCGGTCTGGTGGTGCTGACCGCCGACTGCGTCCCGGTTCTCCTGTCCGACGAGGAGGCGGGTGTCGTCGCGGCGGTGCACGCAGGCCGAGTGGGGGCCAGGACCGGCATCATTCCCCGCGTTCTCGAAGTCATGGTCGAGCAGGGTGCCGAACTGTCGCGTATCGGCGCGTTCCTCGGTCCCGCGGCCAGCGGCAGGCAGTACGAAGTGCCCGCGCACATGCAAGCCGACGTCGAGAAGCACCTGCCCGGCAGTGCGACGACCACCGTGCGCAAGACGCCGGGTCTCGACATTCGGGCCGGGATTCGTAAGCAACTGCTCGACGTCGGTGTGTCCGGTGTCGCGGTCGATCCTCGGTGCACGATCGAGGACCGGACCCTCTTCAGCCACCGTCGCGAAGCACCGACCGGCAGGTTGGCCAGTGTGGTCTGGATGGACACGTCCGCAGGCGAGCAGGCGTCGTGACTCCCGACGCAGGCCGCGTCCAGGAGATCGAGGCGGCGTTGACCGCCGTCCGGGAGCGTCTTCGCGCTGCATGCGAGGTCGCCGGGCGCCACGACGACGTCATGCTGCTGCCGGTGACGAAGTTCTTCCCGGCGAGCGACGTCGAGATCCTGTATCGACTCGGATGCCGCGAGTTCGGAGAGTCACGGGAGCAGGAAGCGACGGCGAAGGCGGCGGAGCTGCACGAGACGTTCGCAGACGGTCCCGCTGAGTGGCACATGATCGGTCACCTTCAACGCAACAAAGCCAGAGCCGTTGCCCGCTGGGCGCATTCCATACATTCGGTCGACAGCGACCGACTCGTGGACGCGCTGCAGAAGGCAGTGCGACGGGCGCACGACGACGGCGACCGTACGACGCCGCTGAACGTGCTGATTCAGGTGAGTCTCGACGGCGACGTGCACCGAGGTGGTGTCGAACGCGCGGACCTCGCAGCGCTCGCCGACCACGTCGCATCGCGACACGACCTGTCCTTCGCGGGACTGATGGCCGTCCCGCCGCTCGGCGCAGACCCCGATGCCGCGTTCGCCGACCTCGCGCAGCTGCATCGCGACATCCTCGCCGACCACCCCGGTGCGACGCAGTTGTCCGCCGGCATGACGTCCGATCTCGAGTCCGCTGTTCGACATGGATCGACTTGCGTGCGTGTCGGAACCGCAATACTCGGTTCTCGGCCGATAGCCTCGCCAGTACAGACCACGGATCACTCCAGTCACAACTGACACACGGATTGACCACACTGACCGGAGTGGAGCCAGCGGAATGACCAGACTGATCCGGAGTGGAGCCAGCGGAATGACCAGACTGAGCGGAAGGCACGATCGATGAGCACCCTGCACAAGTTCAAGGCGTACTTCGGCATGGTTCCTCTCGCGGACTACGAGGACGACTACCTGGACGAGCCCGATACGCATCGGGGCTCGCGCGGTCGCGACCCGTACGCCGACGACGATCGTGGTGACCGCGAGTTCGCGAAGCCGAGCTTCAGCTCGCGTCGCCCGTCGCGTGCAGAGCTCGACGACATCGACGACGAGTACGACGACTACGAGGCCCCGCGTCAGGCACCGACGTTGGCGCCGATCGGCGGTCGGTCCTCGCGACCGACGTCGGTCGGTCGAGGCGCCGCGACGAGAGGCAACCTGGCAGTGGACACGCGAATGGACGTACGCGCGGAGACGCGTCGCAGCCCGGTCGTCGACGACCAGAGCGCTCTGTCGAAGATCACCACGCTGCGTCCCCGCGATTACAGCGAGGCCAGGACGATCGGTGAGCGTTTCCGTGACGGCACTCCCGTCATCATGGACCTGGTCGAGATGAGCAACGCCGACGCCAAGCGTCTCGTGGACTTCGCGGCGGGCCTTGCGTTCGCTCTCCGCGGATCGTTCGACAAGGTGGCGACGAAGGTGTTCCTTCTGTCGCCTGCGGACATCGACGTGTCGCCGCAGGAGCGACGTCGAATCGCCGAGACCGGCTTCTACAGCCAGCAGTGACCGTATTTTCGAGGTGAAATACCCGGCGGTTCGATCGAGCGTTTCAGGTCTCTGACCTGCTCGCTTTGATCGAACCGCTTTTTTCGGGCAGAGTATGAGCTGTGGCCTTGTTCGCGGTTCTCTACTTCGTTCTGTTCATATTCTGGCTTCTGCTGATCGGCCGCATTATCGTCGAATTCATCAGGACGTTCGCGCGTGATTGGCGCCCGTCGGGAATTGTGGTGGTATTGCTCGAGGCGATATTCACGGTGACCGATCCGCCGGTCAAGCTGCTTCGCCGTCTGATACCGCCGGTGAACCTGGGTGGGGTTCGTCTCGACTTGTCGATCATGGTTTTGTTGTTCGGGGTATTCATCCTGATGACGGTCGTACGGAGTTTGGGGTCGTAGCAGTCGATACTTCGGTGAAAGACTTCGGGGCGCGCGCGACCTGCGCAAACCGATGTGACAGAATGGACGCCAGTTACAGTTTGTTTGTTCCGGACCGTGTGGAATGGGATATAACTGAATGCTTGCTCTACCGCCTCAAGACGCGTGAAGGGATCCTTCCATGCCGCTGACTCCAGCTGATGTGCACAATGTCGCGTTCAGCAAGCCGCCGATCGGTAAGCGCGGCTACAACGAAGACGAGGTGGACGCCTTCCTCGATCTCGTCGAGCAAGAGTTGTCGCGACTCATCGAAGAGAACGCAGACCTGCGCCAGCGGGTAGGTGAACTCGATCAGGAACTGTCCGACGCCAAGAGCAACGCTCGCCAGAGCGGTGGCTCCTCGCAGCAGCCTGCTCCGGTTCAGAAGGCCCCCGAGCCTCAGCGCCCGGTCGAGCCGCCGAAGCCTGCGCCCGTCGTGGCGCCCACCCCTGCTCCCGCACCTGCGGCAGCTCAGAGCGGTGGAGACTCGAACATGCAGGCCGCGAAGATTCTCGGCCTCGCGCAGGAGATGGCCGACCGCCTGACGAGCGACGCGAAGACCGAGTCCGAGCAGTTGCTGGGTAACGCTCGTACCAACGCCGAGCGTCTCGTCACCGACGCGCGCACGCGGTCCGAGGCGATGGTGTCCGATGCACGTCAGAAGTCGGAGTCGTTGCTGTCCGACGCTCAGACGCGTTCCGAGACGCAGCTCCGGCAGGCCAAGGAGAAGGCCGATGCCCTCCAGGCCGATGCAGAGCGCAAGCACACCGAGATCATGGCGACGATCAACGAGCAGCGCTCGGTCCTCGAAGGCCGCATCGAGCAGCTCAAGACGTTCGAGCGTGAATACCGTGTTCGCCTGAAGTCCTACCTCGAGTCGCAGCTCGAAGAGCTCGAGAACCGCTCGTCCGCTCTTCCCGTCGACAACGGCCAGGACAGCTTCAACCAGGACAATCAGTCGTCCGGGTACAGCCAGTCGTACGCCAAGGGGAACAACTGAGGTTGCTCGTCTGAACGCGTCGTGCGTCACGGCCGACCCCGGGTCTGAACAACGCCGAGAGGCGCATCGGGAGCGGGGTGGGTCGTGCTGGTACTGACGCTGTGTGCGGCCGCGGTCGGATTCGCGTTGCTGGTCATCGCGTTGATGACCGGCTCGGTCCTGTGGGCGTGGGGTTGCATCGTGGTGTGTGTCCTCGGTGCGGTTCTGCTCCTCGCCGGTGCGTTGATCGGGAGGAAGACCCCGCCCGATCGGTAGTGCAACACCGACGGGGATCCGGTTTGCATCCGTCGTTACAATCGTTGTCAGGCGTCGATCCGGCTATCACCGGGGAGCCTTCGGAAGAACGGCGGGACCACGCGTCTCGCTCAGTAGAACCGAACGGGTCGGCCCGTCACAGCCGTTACGGAAAGTGGCTCGGAGAATCGTCTGACGATCTTCGTGCAAACGGGGTGGTACCGCGGTATCGGCGTCCACACGCCGACGTCGTCCCCGTGCCGAATCTTTGTTCCGCTCCACGCGAGCGGTTGGCACGGAGGAGTGACCACCATGACCGACGTCGAGTCCTCGTCGCGCGAGTCGTATCCGCTCGTCGACTACGCCGGCAGCAAGGCCGGTAGCGTCTCGTTCCCCGAACTCGAGCAGAAGGTTCTCGAGGCGTGGGCCGCCGACGGGACGTTCCGAGCGAGCGTCGAGAACCGCGCGGACGCCGAGGAGTTCGTCTTCTACGACGGCCCTCCCTTTGCCAACGGCCTTCCTCACTACGGGCACCTGCTGACGGGCTACGTCAAGGACCTCGTACCGCGCTTCCAGACGATGCGAGGCAAGAAGGTCGAGCGTCGATTCGGTTGGGACTGCCACGGACTGCCTGCCGAGCTGGAAGCAGAGAAGCAGCTCGGCATCAAGGACAAGTCCGAGATCGACGAGATGGGTCTCGCCAAGTTCAACGACTACTGCAAGCAGTCGGTGCTGCGGTACACCGACGAGTGGCGTGACTACGTCACCCGGCAGGCGCGGTGGGTCGACTTCGACAACGATTACAAGACCCTGGACACGGACTTCATGGAGTCCGTCATGTGGGCGTTCAAGACCCTGTACGACAAAGGCCTGATCTATCAGGGCTACCGCGTGCTCCCGTACAGCTGGTACGAGCAGACGCCGTTGTCCAACCAGGAAACCCGCCTCGACGACGCCTACAAGATGCGTCAGGATCCGGCCGTCACCGTCACGATGCCACTGTCCGCGCCGGACTCGGTGCTGGACGGCGCGAACGCGCTCATCTGGACGACGACGCCGTGGACGTTGCCGTCCAACCTCGCGATCGCGGTTCATCCCGAGGTGCGCTACGTGCAGGTCCGCGGAAGCGACGGCGAACGCTACGTGCTCGCGGCGGAACGCGTCGCACACTATGCGCGTGAACTCGGCGACGAGCCGGAGGTGCTGTCCGAGCACGTCGGAGCCGATCTCGTCGGACTGACGTACGCGCCGCCGTTCGACTTCTTCCTCGGGCACCCGAATTCCCATCGGGTCCTCGACGCGGAGTACGTCACCACCGATTCCGGTACCGGAATCGTCCACCTCGCACCGGCTTTCGGTGAAGAGGACATGGATGTCGCGACAGCCAACGGCATCGAGGTCGTGCAACCGCTCGACCCGGGTGGCAAGTTCACCTCGCTCGTACCGCCGTACGAGGGCCTGATGGTGTTCGACGCCAACCCGGTCATCATCAAGGACCTCAAGGCGTCGGGACGGCTGCTGCGGCACGAGACCATCGAGCACTCCTACCCGCACTCGTGGCGGTCGGGTCAGCCGCTCATCTACATGGCGGTCCCGTCGTGGTTCGTCGCGGTGACGAAGTTCCGCGACCGCATGGTCGAGCTGAACCAGCAGATCACCTGGGTTCCCGAGCACATCCGCGACGGCCAGTTCGGCAAGTGGCTCGAAGGCGCCCGAGACTGGAACATCAGCCGAAACCGCTACTGGGGCAGCCCGATTCCGGTGTGGACGTCGGACGATCCCGAGTACCCGCGCATCGACGTCTACGGCAGTCTCGACGATCTGGAGCGAGACTTCGGCGTGCGGCCGGACGATCTGCACCGTCCGTACATCGACGACCTGACGCGTCCGAACCCGGACGATCCGACGGGCAAGTCGACGATGCGTCGTGTTCCCGAGGTACTGGACTGCTGGTTCGAATCCGGGTCGATGCCGTACGCGCAGGTGCACTTTCCGTTCGAGAACGAAGACTGGTTCCACACGCACAACCCCGGCGACTTCATCGTCGAGTACAACGGTCAGACGCGCGGCTGGTTCTACACGCTGCACGTGCTGGCGACGGCATTGTTCGATCGTCCCGCGTTCAAGACCGTTGCGGCACACGGCATCGTGCTGGGCGACGACGGACTGAAGATGAGCAAGTCCAAGGGCAACTACCCCGACGTGAAGGAGGTGTTCGACCGGGACGGCAGCGATGCGATGCGCTGGTTCCTGATGTCGTCGCCGATCCTGCGCGGCGGCAACCTGATCGTCACCGAGCAGGGCATCCGTGAGGGTGTGCGCCAGGCGTTACTGCCGATCTGGAACGCGTGGAGCTTCCTGCAGTTGTATGCGGGCAAGCCGGGCACGTGGCGTACCGATTCGCCGCACGTCCTGGACCGGTACGTGCTCGCGAAACTGTCGGCGACACGGGACGCCATCACCGATGCTCTCGAGGTCGACGACATCGCCGGTGCGTGCGACGAACTGCGTACGTTCTGCGACGCACTCACCAATTGGTATGTGCGACGGTCGCGTTCGAGGTTCTGGAGCGAGGACTCCGACGCGATCGACACGTTGCACACGGTGCTCGAGGTGCTCACACGCCTTGCGGCGCCGCTGCTTCCGCTGATCAGCGAAGTGGTGTGGCGCGGTCTCACGGGTGGTCGATCGGTGCACCTCGCGGACTGGCCGGCGCAGCTGGATCTGCCGTCGGACCCCGAGCTGGTGAGCTCGATGGACGAGGTGCGGTCGGTCTGCTCTACCGTGCTCGGTCTGCGCAAGGCGCAGAACCTGCGGGTGCGGTTGCCGCTGCCCGAGGTCACGGTTGCCGCCGAGGACGCCGAGCGTCTGCGTCCGTACGCCGACATCATCGCGGACGAGGTGAACGTCAAGAAGGTCGATCTCACCGACGACGTCGCGGTGCACGGCAAGTTCGAGCTCGTCGTGAACGCGCGCGCCGCAGGCCCGCGCATCGGCAAGGACGTGCAGAAGGTCATCAAGGCGGTCAAGGCGGGGGAGTGGTCCGAGGACGAGAGCGGCACCGTCAGTGCCGCCGGAATCGAGCTGCTGCCGACCGAGTACACCCGCAAACTGGTTGCCGCCGAACCGGATTCGACGGCCGCGCTGCCGGGCAACGCCGGTCTCGTGGTGCTCGACTCGCAGGTGACGGCCGAGCTCGAAGCCGAAGGCTGGGCCAAGGACCGCATCCGTGAGCTGCAGGATGCGCGTCGCAGCCTCGGTCTCGACGTGTCGGATCGGATCGAGATCGTCGCGTCGGTTCCGGCCGACCGGCAGCAGTGGTTCGACACGCACCGCGATCTGATCGCCGGTGAGGTCCTCGCGCTGTCGATCGTCGACGGCGATCCCGGTGCCGACGGCGTCGACCTGGGTGAGAGTGTGCGTGTTCGGATCACACGAGCGCAGTGACGATCGAGGAGTCGGTGGAGGGCATCGTCCGTCGGGTGTTGTCCTCCGCGCGTGACGGTGTCGTGCCGATCGTCGCCGTCGGTGATCCGGTCCTCCGGGTTCCGGCGTCGGCGTACACCGGTCAGTTGGAAGCGCGCACCCTGGGGCGTGTGATCGACGTGATGCGCGAGACGATGCGCGATGCACCGGGCGTGGGACTGGCTGCTCCGCAGATCGGCGTGCCGTTACGCATCGCCGTGATAGAGGACGAGTACGACGTCGCACCCGAGGTTGCCGCGGTGCGCGAACGGACGCCTGTGCCGTTTCGCGTGGTGGTGAACCCGACGTACGCCGAGATCGGGCCTGCGCGCCGTTCTTTCTACGAGGGGTGTCTGAGCGTTCCGGGATATCAGGCGGTCGTGTCGCGGGCAGCCGACGTTCGCCTCGAATGCACCGACCACGACGGGCGGGAGGTGGTCGAGACGCTGCACGGCTGGCCGGCGCGCATCGTCGCGCACGAGACCGACCACCTCGACGGCGTCGTCTACCTGGACAAAGCCGTCACGCGGTCGATCGCCGCCACCGACGTGTACGTCGACCGATGGGCGGACGCGTCGCCGCATCGGGCCGCCGACGCGTTGGGCTTCGCGCTCGACGAATGATCACCTGTCGGAAGTCCGGGAGTACGTTTCGGCCATGACCGACTCACGCAGTAGACGGTGGGTTCTGCATCTCGACATGGATGCGTTCTTCGCGTCCGTCGAGCAGCTGACCCGTCCGACGCTGCGTGGACGGCCTGTGCTGGTCGGCGGCGCGGGTGGGCGTGGCGTCGTCGCAGGATGCAGCTACGAGGCCCGCGTGTTCGGCGCGAGGTCCGCGATGCCGATGCACCAGGCGCGACGACTCGTCGGCGCAGGTGCCGTCGTGCTGCCGCCTCGTGGTGCGCTCTACCAGGTGTTGAGCCGCCGGGTGTTCGAGAGTCTTCGCACCCGCATGCCGGTGCTCGAGCAACTGTCGCTCGACGAGGCATTCGGTGAACCGGCCGAACTCGCCGGTGCGACGGCCGCCGAGGTCGAGGAGTTCTGCGAGTCGTTGCGAGCACTCGTCCGCGAGGAAACTGGATTGATCTGCAGCCTGGGAGCCGGGTCGGGAAAGCAGATCGCGAAGATCGCGTCGGGGCTGGCGAAACCCGACGGCGTCACGGTGGTGTCACCCGGCGAGCAAACGGCTCTGATGGCCGCGCTGCCGGTACGCAAGCTGTGGGGGATAGGTCCTGTCGCCGACGAGAAGCTGCGGCGGCTCGGTATCGACACGATTGGGAAGTTCGTCGCCACACCCGAATCCGAGGTGGCCTCGATTCTGGGCGGCACCGTCGGTCCCAGCCTGCACAAGCTTGCACGAGGAATCGACGATCGAGCCGTCGCGGAACGTGCCGAGGCGAAGCAGGTGAGTGCCGAGACGACGTTCGCGCACGACCTGGTGACGCTGGCTCAGCTACGCGCCGCGGTGGACAAGAGCGCGGACGCCGCGCATCGACGGTTGCTGAAGGACGGCCGGGGGGCGCGCACGATCGTGCTGAAACTGCGCAAGTCGGATATGAGTATCGTCACCCGTTCGGTGACACTGCCCTACGCGACCGTCGACAAGCAGACCATCGTGGCGGCCGCCCAGCGGCAGGTGCTCGATCCCGTCGAGCTGGGTCCCATTCGCCTCGTCGGTGTCGGTCTGGCCGGACTGTCCGCTGTGCAACAGGGTTCGTTGTTTCCGGAGTTGGAGCACGATTCCGAGGATTCACCTCGCGAACAAACGACGGCGGCGGAAATTGTGGCTTCGGTAAGAGAGCACGGTCCGAAGTGGCACCCGGGCATGGACGTAAGGCATCCTGAATACGGACACGGGTGGGTCCAGGGGGCTGGCCACTCCGTGGTGACGGTTCGATTCGAGACGCGATCTTCAGGACCCGGTCGTGCTCGTACCTTTGCCGAGGGAGACACGATGCTCGAGGTAGCGGACGCGCTCGGAAGTCTGGAATGAGGCTCGGGCCGCAGAAGCTGAGGAACGGGAGTGGAGCCTGCAGGAACGACCTTGCCGGTGGGACGGGAGTGGAGCCTGCAGGAACGACCTTACCGGTGAGTAGGCAATTTCTGGCCGGGTGGCTCGTGTCCTGGCATAGTGGAGCCGCCTGAAACGAACGACCCGATGACCCGCCGGCGCCGACGAAGTGGCGCCGGCTACGTGAAAAGACACGCAGAAGAACTGAAGGGACAGAGCAATTGAAGCTTCGTAACACCCGACGGGCACTGGTTGCCGGCGTCGCGATCGCCGCCACGCTGACGATGACCGCATGCAGTTCCGGTGACGACGAGGGAGGAAACGACGCCACGACGTCCGCGTCGGTTGCGTCGACCACCGCTACGACCGAGGCTCAGAGCGACTACCCACCTGTTCCCACCGCCGAGGAGCTCAACCAGGAGCTTGCTCGTGGACTCGACCCGGCCGTGCCGGTCGAGGAGAAGGCTCAGCTCATTCAAGGCGCCGAGGCCGATCCCGAACTGATCAACCAGGTTGCCGCCGCGGCTGTCCAGAACGGCGCGGAAATCGTCATCACGAGTGTCGACGACCTCGGAGACGGCACGCTCAACGCGGGTGCCACCCTGACCATCGGCGGACAGGCCAACCCCGGCAACTTCACCTTCGTCGCAGAGGACGGCGTCTGGAAGCTGTCGAAGGAGAACGCCTGCAGCTTCGTCCAGCTCGCGCAGCTGACGTCGCCTGCCTGCGCATGATGCGTTAGTTTCACGGCTTCATTCGATGCCGGTGTTCGGTTCTTCACGAACCGAACACCGGCATCGGTGTTTCTACACCCCGCGGGCGACGCCGCGGATTCCGTCCACCGCGGCCTGCGCGAGCGCGGACAACGTGGCGTCGTCGACGCCGTCCTCGTCGGTCGCGACCACCTGAACGACAGTCGAATCCACGACGGCGACGACGACGTCCGACACGAGCGTGAAGCCGCCGCTCTCGATCTGCAGCCGGGCCGCCACCGACGCGTCACCTGCCGTGACGTCGCCGTCGCGGCCCGAGAGGGTGTACGCGACGTCGATTCCGTCGGCGTCCGTTCCGGTGAACGTGGCGCATTCGGCGAAGGTCGCCTGGACGGCGGCAAACGCGTCGGCAGCGCCCCGATCGACGTAGCTGGCGGCGTCCTCGTCGATCGACGAGAAGTCGGGACCCGAGTAGCGCACCTCGGCCGACGCGGCCGCGTCGGCGAACTGCTGCGAGATCGGCGCCAGGACATCGGCGCAGCGCTGCGGGTCGGTGCCCGACTGGTCCGGTGCGTCGTACTCGGGCGCCGGATCGAGTCCGAGGTCCCGTACCGGGTCGGGGATGACGGTGTAGCCGGGCGGCAGCGACTCCAGCGGGATCATCGCCGACTGCAGCACCGAAGAGTCGGTGATCGGCGGACCGGCCAGCGGGTCCGGTGCGGACACTGCCGCCGGTGCAGGCGCGGTAGTGCTGGGCGCGGTGTCGTCCGAGTTCGCGCCGCAGGCCGCGGACACCACCGCGCACGTCCCCAGTACCACGGCGAGGCGCAGGGACCGGTCACGACGTCGTCCATCGCAGCGAGTCGGTGATGTTCTGTCCCAGCACGGTCGTCCCCTCGGGGTCGCTGTACTGCTGCATACCCCCGACGGACACGTCGCCGCTCACCGGAAGTGGCTTCGTCAGGTCGAGTTCGACCGTTCCCGACCCGGACATGACGTAGGAATCGATGTTCAGACTGCCGGCTTCGTCGGGGAGGTCGAGCGTCGTCGACGCGGGGGTCTGGTCGATCTGCAGATCGATGGTGAGACGGTCGCCGTCGCGGGCGCGCAACGTGGCCCGGGTGACCTGGTTCAGCGTCACACCACTGATGACCTGTTGTGAGGTGGTCCATACCGCGCCGACGCCGACATCGCCCTCGGGGAACGACACCGAGCGGTAGACCGCCTGATTGAGTGCCTGTTCGATCGCGGCTCTGGCCGAGTCCTGTGCCTGTTCGGAGGGTGTGATGCTCAGCGCGGTGACGGCACCGGTGTCGGTGACCGTCAACCCGGCAGCCGAACCTTCCGACGCCGCAAGAGCGTCCGTCAGGCGCTGGTCCGCCGACGTCGCCTTTCCGATGGACAGCGCGACCTGGTCGCCGTCCGGCGACGCGGTCAGGGGAAGCGTCAACTCCGGAGTCGAGAAGTCCTGGACGGCCTGGTCGTCGATCTGCTGCGTCACCGTGGAGCTGGTGACGAGCTGTACCGATTGCTCGCCGTCGTACGCGGGGGTCAGCGGCGAGCGCGGCTCGGCGCCCGGGTCGACCAACGTCGTCGTCACCGGGGTGACCGGAAGCGACACGCTCGTCGGCGTCGACGTGGCCTCGGTGTCGGCGGATGCACTGTCGTCGGACGAGCTGCACGCGGTCATCACGGCTGCGGCGGCGACCAGCGCCGCGAGGGCGCGCAGGCGCCGCATCGGAGTTTCGGAAGTCGAGATCACGGGACCAGGCTACGGATGTGCGGGGCCCGGGCGCGGCCACGCGTCGGTCGAATCCCCTTCCCCGATAGGTCGGATGTTCGGCATGCACATGTGATGCTTCATGATGGAGGGGTGAGTGACGACCGTCCAGCCGACCCCAAACCCCCAGAACAGCCCGACGAGAACCCCGGCGCGGAAGCCGAGGTGGCGTCGACCAAGCCGTTGCGCACCCGGATGCTCGTCCTGATCGCCGCGGTGATCCTCGCGTTGGACCTCGTCACCAAGATCGCGGTCGTTCGATGGATCGAGCCCGGCAACCCCGTCGAGATCATCGGCGACGTCGTGACTCTCCGTCTCGTCCGCAACCCCGGTGCGGCGTTCTCGATGGCCACCGGTATGACGTGGTTGTTGACGATCGTCGCGGTGTGTGTCGTCATCGGCGTGATCAGAATCGGGCGGACGCTGCGGTCACCGCTGTGGGCTCTCGGCCTCGGACTGGTCCTCGGCGGCGCGCTGGGCAATCTGATCGACAGGTTCTTCCGCGCGCCGGGGCCACTGCAGGGACACGTCGTCGACTTCGTGTCGGTGGGCTGGTGGCCGGTGTTCAACGTCGCCGACTCGTCGATCGTGTGTGGCGCGATTCTGCTCGTCGTGTTGAGCCTGTTCGGATTCGAGCCGAACGGCACTCGGGCGCACTCGAAGAAGTCTGCGGCAGCGTCGACCTCGGCGGCCGACGAATGAGGGAATCACGGTCGATGCCGGTTCCCGACGGCCTCGACGGAATGCGCGTCGACGCGGGCGTGTCACGGCTGCTCGGGTTGTCCCGAAACGTCGTCGCGACGCTCGCCGAGGAAGGGTCGGTCGCCGTCGACGGCACGGCGGTGGGCAAGTCCGACCGGCTTTCTGCGGGTACGTGGCTCGAGGTGGAGCTTCCCGAGCCTGCTCGGGAGCTGACGATCGAGGCCGAACCCGTTCCCGGGATGGACATCCTGTATGCCGACGACGACATCGTCGCGGTCGACAAGCCGGTCGGCGTCGCGGCGCACGCGAGTGTCGGATGGACCGGTCCGACGGTCATCGGCGGTCTTGCCGCGGCGGGCTACCGCATCTCGACGTCCGGTGCACACGAGCGTCAGGGCATCGTGCATCGGCTCGACGTCGGTACGTCCGGCGTGATGGTGGTCGCGACGTCCGAGCGCGCGTACACGATTCTGAAGCGGGCATTCAAGCAACGAACCATCGAGAAGCGCTATCACGCTCTCGTGCAAGGCCATCCGGATCCGAGCAGCGGAACGATCGACGCGCCGATCGGGCGTCACGGCAGCAACGACTGGAAGTTCGCGGTGCGCGCGGACGGCAAGCCGAGCGTGACGCACTACGACACCATCGAGGCGTTCCAGGCGGCAAGTCTGTTGGACGTGCACCTCGAAACCGGTCGTACGCATCAGATTCGCGTGCACTTCTCGGCGTTGCGACACCCGTGCTGCGGCGATCTGACGTACGGCGCCGATCCGCGGCTGGCCGAGAGGCTCGGTCTCGAGCGTCAGTGGCTGCACGCCAAGTCGCTGGGGTTCGCGCATCCATCCGACGGTCGATGGGTGGAGATCGAGAGCAAGTACCCCGCCGACCTCGAACACGCCCTCGAGGTACTGCGAAACGCATGATGCGGGTAGGTGGCCTCGTCGAGGGCGTCGTGATCGCGGCGGCTGCCGTCGGGCTGTGCGCCGTCGTCGGAATCGCGAAGCCCCTGCCCGTGGCCGGTGTGAGCACTGACCGTCTCGGACCCGACTCGGGGGAGACCGTCGCCGAGTACACCGGCCGCGCGCGCGCCGGACTGGCCGAACCGGGTGACTCCGAACCTCGTTGGGCGCTCGTGTCGTTCGACACGTACGTCTCGCCCGGACAGTCGTTCTCGGCAGCGCGGGGTGAACGGATCGCCCAGGTGCTGATCCGGGTGCCGATCGAGCGAGTACAGACGCGAGTGCTCGCCATCGGTGTCCCGGGTACGGACGCGTCCGTGAGTTCTGCGCTCGACGTCGCGGCGACGGAGCTGCATGCGGGAGTCGGACAATGGGACCGGCAGGCGCAGATCGACGCGGCGTCGGTCACTCGTCTCGCGGCGGGGTGCGACTGTGTCGTCGGTCTCGTCGTGCGCGCGGATCCGTCCGCGCTGGCGGCGATCGAGAACGAGCCGGGCGTCCGTGCCGTCGAGGCACTGCCTGCCGATGCGCGCGCAGGTCATTTCGCGGTTCGGGCACTGCTGCCCGACTACATCGACGTCGTGGGTGCACTGCCCGACGACGGTCCGATCCCGGCGCCCTAGACACGCGGGGCTTCGGACACACCGACGACTACGGATCTGTCGCTGCCGAGTAATAGAGTGGGGGCACTTCCGCCGACCTGCCTCGGCCGCTCGACCATCCAGCTGTGCCGCTCGACCCTCAGGAGAGAACCTTCGTGGCTGACTCGTTCGTTCATCTGCACAACCACACCGAGTACTCGATGCTCGACGGGGCGGCGAAGATCGCGCCGCTGTTCGCAGAGGCGAACCGCCTGGAGATGACGGCCGTCGGTATGACCGACCACGGCAACATGTACGGCGCCAGCGAGTTCTACAACGAGGCCAAGAAGGCAGGCATCAAGCCGATCATCGGCATCGAGGCATACATCGCTCCCGAGTCGCGCTTCAACAAGAAGCGCGTGTTGTGGGGTGACCGCAACCAGAAGTCGGACGACGTCTCCGGTAGCGGCGCGTACACCCACATGACGATGGTCGCCGAGAACGCGACGGGTGTCCGTAACTTGTTCAAGTTGTCGTCCCTGGCCTCGATCGAGGGTCAGCTCGGCAAGTGGGCTCGCATGGACGAGGAGATCATCGCCCAGCACGCCGAGGGCATCATCGCGACGACGGGCTGCCCGTCGGGAGAGGTGCAGACGCGTCTGCGCCTCGGTCACGACCGGGAAGCGTTGGAAGCGGCCGCGAAGTGGCAGGAGATCTGGGGCAAGGACAACTTCTTCCTCGAGCTGATGGACCACGGTCTGTCGATCGAGCGACGTGTCCGCGAAGGTCTGTTGGAGATCGGCAGAAAACTCGACATTCGGCCGCTCGCCACCAACGACTGCCACTACGTCACCAAGGACGCGGCCGAGAACCACGAAGCGCTGCTGTGTATCCAGACCGGTAAGACGCTGAGCGACCCCACCCGGTTCAAGTTCGACGGCGACGGCTACTACCTCAAGTCCGCAGCCGAGATGCGTCAGCTGTGGGACGGCGAGGTTCCCGGTGCGTGCGACAGCACGTTGCTCATCGCCGAGCGTGTGCAGCCGTACGACGACGTCTGGGCTCACCGCGACCGTATGCCGATCTTCCCCGTGCCGGAGGGAGAGACGCAGGGGTCCTGGCTCGCCAAGGAGGTCGACAAGGGCCTCGAATGGCGGTTCCCGAACGGGGTGCCGCAGGAATATCGCGATCGCGCGAAGTACGAGATCAGCGTCATCCTGGAAATGGGCTTCCCAGCGTACTTTCTCGTCGTCGGTGACCTCATCGCGCATGCTCGCGACGTCGGTATCCGCGTCGGACCCGGCCGTGGTTCGGCTGCAGGCTCGCTCGTCGCGTACGCGATGGGTATCACCAACATCGACCCGCTGCCGCACGGCCTGCTGTTCGAGCGATTCCTCAACCCCGAGCGCGTGTCGATGCCCGATATCGATATCGACTTCGACGACCGTCGCCGCGGTGAGATGGTGCGCTACGCCACGGAGAAGTGGGGTAGCGACCGCGTCGCGCAGGTCATCACGTTCGGCACCATCAAGACCAAGGCCGCCATCAAGGACTCCGCGCGCGTCCAGTTCGGCCAGCCCGGTTTCGCGATCGCCGACCAGATCACCAAGGCGCTGCCGCCGCCCATCATGGCGAAGGACATCTCGGTCGCCGGCATCACCGACCCGGCGCACGAGCGGTACAAGGAAGCGACCGAGGTCCGTGCGCTCATCGACTCCAACCCCGATGTGGCGACCATCTACAAGACCGCTCGCGGGCTCGAAGGTCTGATCCGCAACGCCGGTGTGCACGCCTGCGCGGTCATCATGTCGTCGGAACCGCTCACGGACGCGATTCCGGTGTGGAAGCGCGCGCAGGACGGCGCCATCATCACCGGCTGGGACTACCCGTCGTGTGAGGCCATCGGCCTGCTCAAGATGGACTTCCTGGGTCTGCGGAACCTGACCGTCATCGGTGACGCCATCGACAACATCAAGTCCAATCGCGGCATCGACCTCGATCTCGACACGCTGGGCCTCGACGACCCGGCGACGTACGAATTGCTCGCTCGCGGTGACACTCTCGGCGTGTTTCAGCTCGACGGCAGCGCGATGCGAGACCTGCTGCGACGCATGCAGCCGACCGGGTTCGAGGACATCGTCGCCGTGCTCGCGCTGTACCGCCCCGGTCCGATGGGCATGAACGCGCACAACGACTACGCCGACCGCAAGAACGGTCGACAAGAGGTCAAGCCGATTCACCCCGAGCTCGAAGAACCGCTCGCGGAGATTCTGAAGGACACGTACGGCCTGATCGTGTATCAGGAGCAGATCATGCAGATCGCGCAGAAGGTCGCCG
Source organism: Rhodococcus sp. B10 (assembly GCF_011770055.1). Lineage (NCBI taxonomy): Bacteria > Bacillati > Actinomycetota > Actinomycetes > Mycobacteriales > Nocardiaceae > Rhodococcus > Rhodococcus sp. B10. The sequence continues at coordinate 112,514 of NZ_JAAFYV010000003.1, forward strand.
GGTACTCGCTCGGTCAGGCCGACATTCTGCGTCGAGCGATGGGTAAGAAGAAGCTGTCGGTGCTGGAAGAGGCGTATGCCGGATTCCGCGACGGCATGCTCGCCAACAACTTTTCCGAGCCCGCGATCAAGGCGCTGTGGGACACGATTCTCCCGTTCGCCGGGTACGCGTTCAACAAGTCGCACGCCGCAGGCTACGGACTCGTCTCGTACTGGACCGGCTACCTCAAGGCCAACTACCCGGGTGAGTACATGGCCGGTCTGCTCACCAGCGTCAGCGACGACAAGGACAAGTCTGCGGTCTACCTCGCCGACTGCCGCAAGCTCGGCATCACGGTGCTTCCTCCGGATGTCAACGAGTCGGAGCTGAACTTCGCATCCGTGGGCAAGGACATCCGATTCGGTCTCGGCGCCGTGCGCAACGTCGGCACCAACGTCGTCGCGTCGATCATCAGAGCGCGCGAGGAGAAGAGCAAGTACACCGACTTCTCCGACTACCTGAACAAGATCGACGCGACCGCGTGCAGCAAGAAGGTCACCGAGTCGCTGATCAAGTCCGGTGCGTTCGATTCGCTCGACCATCCGCGCAAGGGCTTGATGCTCATCCACGCCGACGCCATCGATTCGGTGATGGGCACGAAGAAAGCCGAGGCCATCGGTCAGTTCGACCTGTTCGGCGGCGAGGACGCCGACGAGTCGATCAGCTCGGTGTTCAATGTCCGTGTGCCGGACGAGGAGTGGGACTCCAAGCACCGGCTCGCGCTCGAGCGGGAGATGCTCGGCCTGTACGTCTCCGGACACCCGCTGATGGGCGTCGAGCACATGCTCGCTGCGCAGTCGGACACCAACATCCCGGCCATCCTCGAAGGTGACGTCAAGGACGGAACGCAGGTCACGATCGGCGGCATTCTGGCGTCGGTCAACCGCCGCATCAACAAGAACGGTCTGACGTGGGCGTCGGCGCAGCTCGAGGATCTCGTCGGTGGCATCGAAGTGTTGTTCTTCCCGCAGTCGTACTCGGTGTTCGGCGCCGACGTGACCGAGGACTCGGTGGTTCTGGTGAAGGGTCGCGTGTCGGTGCGCGACGATCGGATCTCGATCATCGCGAACGACCTTGCCGTGCCGGATCTGTCGGCCGTCGGTGTCGCGAAGCCGTTGGCGGTCATGTTGCCGACGCGGTTGTGCACGGCCGACAAGGTCGGTGCGCTCAAGCGCGTGTTGATGAGTCACCCGGGGACGTCGGACGTGCACTTGCGTCTGGTCAGCGGCGACAAGGTGACCGCACTCAAGCTCGACGACAGTTTGCGCGTCACTCCGACGTCGGCGCTGATGGGTGACCTGAAGGCTCTACTCGGTCCCGGCTGCCTCGCCGGCTAGCGGACCGGTAGCCGGTCTACGACAGTTGCTGGTACACGACAGTGGCCGGTGTCGACGACGAATCCGTCGACACCGGCCACTGTCGTGCAGTCAGTTGCGCAGTTGCTCCGTCGACTTCAGAACCCACCACGCGACGACGGTTGCTGCTGCGGCACCGAGGACGGCGACCTGCAGTGACGTGGTGAGAGCGAGCGCGCCGACGAACACGAGCACACCGAAAATCAACGACTCGACCTTGTACACCGGCCACGCGGTCCCGGCGATGTCGACGGTGTGTACCTGCGCGGGCCTGCGGGTAGGGATTCGGGGGATTGCGTAGGTCATTGCGCGCTCCGTTCGGCTGTGCTGCGTACTCGCTTCAGGGTATACGCATCGCAGGTTTCGGTCCACCGAAACTTCTTCTGTCGGCGCCCTGTTTGTGCATCGATGGTCCACGACAGTTGTCCAACGGCTGCCACGGTCCATCGATGCTGGGATACTCGGGGTCATGCCATTGACAGGTGAATACGAACCGAGCACATCCGATTGGGCGCGCGAGCAGGCCGAGCTGCTGGAGGGTTCAGGCGGCACCGAGGGAACGTCGTTGCGCGGCATGCCGGTCGTGCTGTTGACGACCAAGGGCAACAAGTCCGGCAAGCTGCGCAAGACGCCGCTGATGCGCGTCGAGCACGACGGCGAATACGCGGTGGTCGCATCGTTGGGCGGCGCACCGAAACATCCCGTCTGGTACTACAACATCGTCGCCGAGCCGCTGGTCGAACTCCGTGACGGCACCGACAACGCCGACTACACCGCACGGGAAGTCACCGGCGACGAAAAGGCCGTGTGGTGGGAGCGGGCCGTCGAGGCGTTCCCGGACTACGCGGACTATCAGAAGAAGACGGACCGCGAGATTCCCGTCTTCGTGCTGACCCGGGTCCAGTAGTGGCGAGGAATTCGAAGCCCGGCACGGTAGCCGAGCAGCTCGTCGCGCAACTCGTCGACGCGGGGGTGCGGCGCATCTACGGCGTCGTCGGCGACAGCCTCAACCCGATCGTCGACGCGGTCCGCCGCAGCGGGGGATCGTCGGAAGGCGGCATCGACTGGATCCACGTTCGGCACGAGGAGGCGGCGGCATTCGCCGCGTCCGCGGAAGCGCAGCTGACCGGACAACTCGCGGTCTGCGCAGGCTCGTGCGGTCCCGGCAACCTGCACCTGATCAACGGCCTCTACGACGCCAACCGATCGGGCGCGCCGGTGCTCGCGATCGCGTCGCACATCCCGAGCGTGCAGATCGGTTCGAGCTTCTTCCAGGAGACGCATCCGGACCGGTTGTTCGTCGAATGCTCGGTGTACGCGGAGTTGATCAGCACCGCCGAACAATCGCCGCGGGTGGTGCATTCGGCTGTGCAGCATGCACTCGGTGCGCCGGGCGTCGCCGTCGTGACGCTGCCCGGTGACATCGCCGACGAACCCGTGGGACGTCCGGCGCCGTCGTTCGTGAAGACGGGCACACCGTCACTTGTTCCCGACGACGCCGATGTTCGACGGCTCGCCGCCGCGATAGACGAGGCGTCGACGGTGGCGATCTTCGCGGGTGCCGGGGCGAAGGACGCGAGGACCGAATTACTGGAACTCGCCGAGCTGCTCGGTGCACCGATCGGGCATTCGTTGCGCGGCAAGGAGTACGTGCAGTACGACAATCCGTTCGACATCGGGATGACGGAACTTCTGGGATACGGCGCGGCGCACGACGGCATCCACGACGCGGACCTGCTTCTCCTGATCGGGACGGACTTTCCCTACGATCAGTTCCTGCCCGACCGCGTGCGGACGGCGCAGATCGACAGTGCGGCCGAAAAGCTCGGTCGCAGAACGAGTCTCGATTTCGCCGTGCACGGCGATGCGAAGAGCACGCTGGCGGCATTGCTGCCCCTGGTGCAGCGCAAGTCCGACAGGTCGTTCCTGAAACGCACGCTCGATCGACACGAGACGCTGATGACGAAGGTCGTCGGCGCGTACACGACACCGGTCAAGCAACGAACGCCGATCCACCCGGAGTACGCGGCGTCGATCCTCGACGACCTGGCTGCACGCGACGCCGTGTTCACCTCCGACACCGGCATGTGCAACGTGTGGACCGCTCGCTATCTGAATCCGAACGGCAGTAGACGTTTCGTGTCGTCGGCACTGCACGGTTCGATGGCCAACGCGCTTCCCCATGCGATCGGAGCGCAGGTGGCGTTCCCGACGCGTCAGGTCGTGTCGCTCTCGGGCGACGGTGGCCTGTCCATGCTGATGGGGGAGTTGCTGACCGTCGCGATGTATCGACTGCCGGTGAAGATCGTCGTGTTCAACAACTCGACGCTGGGCATGGTCAAGTTGGAGATGCTCGTCGACGGCATTCCCGACTTCGGGGTCGATGTGCCCGCCACGGACTACGCGGCCATCGCGTCGGCGCTGAAGATCTTCTCGCGGCGCATCGAGGACCCGGCCGACCTGGAGTCGGGAATCGCGGCGGCGCTCGAACACGACGGGCCGGCGCTGGTCGACATCGTCACCGACCCGAACGCGCTGTCGCTGCCGCCGACGATCACCGGCGAGCAGGTGAAGGGTTTCGCGTTGGCGATGTCACGGATGGTCATGAACGGTGGCGTCGGCGAGGCGGTGCAGATGGCCAAGTCGAACCTGCGTAACGTTCCGCTACCGTCTCAGTTCGACCCGAGACGGTAGTCCCGACTTACCGTCGGAACTGCGCTGGTGGCAGCATGGACGGGTGTCCAACTCGCCTGAAGTAGCCGAAGCACGCACTCATCCGTTCGCGGTCACCGCGGACGACATCGATGCGGCTGCCCGGCGAATTTCGGACGTCGTCGCGTCGACGCCGCTGCAATACTGCGAACGGCTGTCCGCTGTCACCGGCGCGCACGTCTATCTCAAGCGTGAAGACCTCCAGATCGTGCGCTCGTACAAGATTCGCGGCGCCTACAACCTGATGGCCCAGCTGACGCCCGAGGAGCTGGCCGTCGGAGTCGTCACTGCCAGTGCAGGCAACCACGCGCAGGGCGTCGCTTTCGCGTGCCGCGCGATGCAGGTGCAGGGCCGGATCTACGTGCCGGCCAACACGCCCAAACAGAAGCGCGATCGGATCCGTGTGCACGGGGGCGAGTTCGTCGAGCTGATCGTCACCGGCGACACGTTCGACGCGGCTGCGGCGTCGGCCGCCGAGGATGTCGTCCAGACCGGCGCCACGATGGTTCCGCCGTTCGACGACCCGCGGACCGTGGCAGGTCAGGGCACGATCGCCGCCGAGATCGTCGAGCAGCTCGGCGCCGCTCCTGACACGGTCGTCATGCCGGTCGGAGGCGGCGGCTGCATCGCCGGCATCTCCACGTATCTGCGCGAACGCTCCCCGTCGACGGCACTCGTCGGTGTCGAGCCGTCGGGGGCTGCGTCGATGACGGCCGCGCTCGTGGCGGGCGGTCCGGTGACGTTGTCGAACATCGATCCCTTCGTCGACGGTGCCGCCGTGCGCCGTATCGGCGACGTGCCGTACGAGGCGCTGCGATTCCTCGGCGCCGAGGTCGTCTCGCACGCGTCGCTGCCCCTCGTGACGGTGCCGACCTTCCCGCGCACCGAGAACGCGTCGGGACCGTTTTTGATGACGCAGATCGACGAGGGTGCGATCTGCACGGCGATGCTCGACCTGTACCAGAACGAGGGAGTCATCGCCGAACCGGCTGGTGCGCTGAGTGTTGCTGCGTTGAACCAGATCTCGGTCGCGCCGGGCAGTACGGTCGTGTGCCTGGTGTCCGGTGGCAACAACGACGTGTCGCGGTACGGCGAGATTCTCGAACGCTCGCTGGTGCACCTCGGACTCAAGCACTATTTCCTGGTGGATTTCCCACAGGAGCCGGGCGCGTTGCGTCGATTCCTCGACGAAGTTCTCGGGCCCGACGACGACATCACACTGTTCGAGTACGTCAAGCGCAACAACCGGGAAACCGGTGCCGCGCTCGTCGGCGTCGAGTTGGGTCATGCATCGGGACTCAGTTCGTTGCTCGAGCGGATGCGGTCGTCGCGGCTGCGCGTCGAACAGCTCGAACCGGGTTCACCGGCGTACAGCTACTTGACCTGATCGCCGGCGAGCAAGCGCTCGACCACCTTCTGGTGTAGCTCGGGTTCCACGTCGGGCAGGTTCATCAGCGCGTTCAGGTAGATCCCGTCGCCGACGAGTCGGACGATCTCGGCCGAGACGGGGTCGGTGATCTCGGCGCGAATCGCTTCGTCCCACAACCGCATGACCTCGGTCACGGCATCCTGGATCTCGCCGGGCGCGCCGTCGATGCTGCGCAGCACCGCGAGAGTCGATCGAAACAGAGCGATCTCTTTCTCCGAAATGGTCTTCGGCGGTTGCAGGTACCACTGAGCGACGGTGGTTCCGCCCTGCTCGGCCTGCGCTCGCTGTGCGTCGGAACGGTCGCCGAGCCGTCGCACCATCGCCGCGATCATCGCGTCCTTGGTGTTGAAGTGATAGAGCAGCCCGCCCTTGGACACCCCGGCCTTCGCCGCGACGGCCTCCAGCGTCACCTTCGTCGATCCCTCGCCCAGCAGGAGCTCCTCGAGCGCGTCGAGTATTCGGTCTCGTGTGTCGCGTGACATACCGCCAGTGTAAACGACTGTACCGGCTGGACGGTCAGCTGCTACGCTCGGTGACTGTACCGGCTGGACGGTCGAGTCGCCGGAGTCATCCAAGGAGAACAAGTGAGTGAGTTGCGCACGCACGACGTGCAATCCGACGTCACGACGATGGCGACGAAGAAGGACTGGATCGGGCTGATCGTGCTCGCGTTGGCGGTGCTGCTGATCGCGGTCGACGGCACCGTGCTGGACCTTGCATTGCCGTTCATCAGCGCCGACCTGGCGCCGACGAGTAATCAGCTGTTGTGGATCATCGACGTCTATTCGTTCGTGCTCGCCGGCCTCCTGATCACGATGGGCACGTTGGGTGACCGCATCGGGCGGCGAAAACTCCTGCTTCTCGGCGCTGCGGGGTTCGGTATCGCGTCCGTCGTTGCCGGACTGTCGACGAGCCCCGACATGCTCATCGCGGCCCGTGTCCTGCAGGGGTTGTCCGGTGCGACGCTGATGCCCGCGACGCTCGGCCTGATCAGAACGATGTTCGCCGACGCCCGGCAGCGCACCACGGCCATCGGCGTCTGGGGTGCGATGGCGGGCGGTGGGGCCGCGGCGGGCCCGCTCGTCGGCGGCTGGATACTCGAGCACTTCTGGTGGGGAGCGGTGTTCCTGATCAACATCCCCGTCATGGTCCTGCTGATCCTGTTGGGGCCGTTCGTGATTCCCGAGTCGAAGGATCCGAACCCGGGCAAGTTCGATCTCGTGAGCGCAGCTCTGTCGATGCTCGCACTGGTTCCGCTGGTGTATGCCGTCAAGGAAACGGCGACGCACGGAGTCAGTGTCGTGAACGTGCTCGCCGCGGTGGTCGGCGTCGCCGCGGGCGTCGTGTTCGTCCGACGTCAGCGCATGCTCGACGACCCGATGATCGATCTGCGGTTGTTCTCGAACCCCGCGTTCTCGACGGCTGTCTTCACGAACTTCCTGTCGGTGTTCGCGCTCGCGGGTGTGCTCTTCTTCGGTGCGCAGTACCTGCAGCTGGTGCTCGGGTACAGCCCACTGGAAGCAGGGTTGTCGATGTTGCCGGGTACGGCGTCGAGCATCGTGATGTCGTTGATGGCTGCGTACCTGGTCCGAATCTGGCGTCCGGGAACGGTGTTGGCAGGTGGCCTCGCTCTGTCGGCATTGGGCCCGGCACTTCTGTACGGCTCGGGGGTGAGCAGCGGTCCGGCGTTGTTCGTCGGTGGCTTCGTCCTCATCGGCCTCGGTGCCGGTGTCGCGCTGACGTTGACGTCGGACCTCGTCGTCGGCGCCGTCCCGCCGAAGAAGGCGGGCGCGGCGTCGGCAGTGTCCGAGACCGCCTACGAACTCGGCATCGCACTGGGTGTTGCGGTTCTCGGTACCGTCGTCATGTCGTTCTTCCGTCGTGGACTCGACGTGTCGGGACTGAACTCGGCGCAGGCCGCGACGGCGCAGGAGACGCTCGGCGGTGCCGTCGAGGTCTCCCGGAACCTGCCGGAGCAGGCCGCCGCCCTGTTGGCCGATTCTGCGCACACCGCGTTCGTGACGGGTATGCACGTGGCTTCGGTGGCGACGGCCGTGCTGTTGGCGCTGACGGCGATCGTCGTCGCGGTGCGTTTACGCACCCGTGCGCGCGTGGTTGGCCCAGGGGCCGACTAAGCGCGCACGCGCGGCGCAGCCGCCAAGATCGTGAACGAATGACCCGGAACTCGCGTCGCGGCACCGGTTTCGTCCGAAATCGGCGGCTCCCACGACAGCAGTGGGGTGCCGCCGACCGGGACGGTCACCGTGTCGGGGGACAGGTTGCAGACCACGCGGAGCGACCCGCGATGCAGGACGATCCATTGCTCGTCCTCGTCGTAGTCGACCGTCAGGTTCTGGAGCCAGGGATCGGTGAGGTCCGCGTACTGCTTACGGAGCGACAGCAATCCGCGGTACGTTTCGAGTAGGCGTTCGTGGTCGCCGTCGCCGAGTTCGGACCAGTCGAGCTTCGACCGCAGGAATGTCTGCGGGTCCTGCGGGTCGGGAATGTCGTCGGAATCCCAACCGTGCTCGGCGAATTCGGCCTTGCGACCTTCCGCCGTCGCCTTCCCCAACTCGGGTTCGGGATGCGAGGTGAAGAACTGGAACGGCGTCGACGCGCCCCACTCCTCGCCCATGAACAGCATCGGGGTGTACGGAGAGGCAAGCACCAGTGCAGCTTTCACCGCCAACTGCCCGGGCGTCAGGTAGAAGCCGGGGCGGTCGCCGGTCGCCCGGTTGCCGACCTGGTCGTGCGTCGTCGTGTACGTGACGAACGAGCTCGCCGGTATCCGTCGCGTGTCGACCGGCCTGCCGTGCCTGCGCCCTCGGAAACTCGAGTACGTTCCGGCGTGAAAGAAGCCCTGCCGCAACGTGTTCGCGAGACCCTTGAGCGAGCCGAAGTCGCCGTAGTATCCCTGCCGCTCGCCCGACACCGCAGCATGGATCGCGTGGTGCAGGTCGTCGTCCCATTGTGCGTCGAGACCGTAGCCGCCGCCCGAGCGAGGCGTGATCAGTGTCGGGTCGTTCAGGTCGCTCTCCGCGATGAGAGTGAGCGGGCGTCCGAGGTGCGCCGACAGGCGACGGGTCTCGATGGCCAGTTCCTCGAGCAGGTGCACCGCCGTGGTGTCCGCGATGGCGTGCACCGCATCCAGCCGTAGTCCGTCGATGTGGAACTCGGAGAACCAGCGCAGCGCGTTCTCGATCGCGTACCGCCGGACATTGCCGGACTCGGCGCCTGCGTAGTTGATGGTCTGGCCCCACGTGTTTGCGCCCTGGGACATGTACGGACCGAACCGCTCGAGATAATTTCCCGACGGCCCGAGGTGGTTGTAGACGACGTCGAGCACGACGCCCAGACCGCGGGCATGACACGCATCGACGAGTCGTTGCAACCCGTCGGGCCCGCCGTACGCCTCGTGGACGGTGTACCAGAGGACGCCGTCGTAGCCCCAGTTGTGGGTACCGTTGAATCCGTTGACGGGCATGATCTCGACGAACGTCACGCCGAGATCGACCAGGTGATCGAGCTTGTCGACGGCCGCGTCGAACGTGCCCTCGGGTGTGAACGTGCCGATGTGCAGTTCGTACACCACACCCCCCGGCAGCTGCCGACCGGTCCATGCCGAATCCGTCCACACCGAGGGGTCGACGCGGTGCAGTTGCGACAGCTCGTGCACCCCCTCGGGTTGGCGCGGCGAGCGTGGGTCGGGGATCACGGCGTCGTCGTCGTCGAGCACGAAGCCGTACCGGCTGCCCAGTGATGCGTCGGCGTCGACGAACCACCATCCGTCCTCACGCTTCTGCATCGAGTGCAGCTCACCGTCCAGGTGCAGGCGGACGGTGTCGGGTGTCGGTGCCCAAACCTCGAAGCGATGCGTCATCGGTCGGTGTCTCCTACGTTCTCGCGGACCAGGAGCGCCACGGGGAGCGCTGCGAACAGTTCGGTGGCGGATGCCTGCGCGGTGTACACCGTGTCGGTGAGGCGATCGCGCCACTGTCCCTGCGGGAGTACCACGGTGGTGTCTCCCCAACCCTCGTTCTGCAGGGTCGACGAGTGACGCGTTGCGAGTGCCATTACGTCCGGCTCACCCTGCTGCGGCCCGCGAGAGAATCCGACGACGTGTGCCGATGCCGATCCCGTCGCGTACACGGGCGCGTACGTTCCGCCGACGAAACTCGCGGGACGTTCCCGACGCAGACGCAGCGCTGCCCGTACGACGCGAAACTTCGATGCCGCATCGGTGGTTGCCGAGGGAGGGACGTCGTTGCCGGACAACAACTCTCGCCGAATCCGATAGTCCACGGGTCGCCGGTTGTCCGGATCGACCAGGGAGTCGTCCCACAGTTCGGTGCCCTGGTAGACGTCGGGAACGCCGGGTCCGACGAGCTGAAGAAGCTTCTGCCCCAGCGCGTCGCTGCGTCCGTGTACGTCGACTCGCGCGACGAGCATGGTCATCGAGTCGGCGACCGATCCCTGCATCACCGAGTCGAGCCATTCGTGCACCGACGACTCGAACGTCTCGTCGACGTCGTTCCATCCCGTGCGGAGGTTCGCTTCGCGCATCGCCTTCTCCGCGTACGCGTGAATTCGCTCGCGTAGTGAGTCGTCGATGGCGCCGTCGACCGGCCAGACGCCGAAGAGGTTCTGCCACAGGAAAAGTCCGGTCGCGCCGTCAGGACTGGGAACCATCTCTTCCCAGTCCGCGACGCAGCGTGCCCATAGTTCGGGAATCTGGGACAGGACGCCGATGCGTGCTCGGACGTCCTCGCCGCGCTTGGTGTCGTGCGTCGACAGGGTGGTCATCGCCGCAGGCCAGCGGTCCGCGCGATCGGCGTTCGCCAGATGGAACTGCGCGGGGGCGACACCGAAGATCGCCGGATCACCGCCGACTTCCTGCAACGAGATCAGCCGGGTGGCCCGGTAGAACAGGCAGTCCTCGACGCCCTTGGCTGTGACCGCGCCGCACACCTGCTCGAACCTGACCGCCGACTCACCGTTCGCCACCAGAGCCGTTGCGACAGCGTCGAGTCCGGCTTCGAGGTCGGGTCTGTTCTGCAACACCGTCCCGATGACGCGGGGGATCGTTCCCGCGAGGGGTGCGTAATCGGATCGGTAGTACGGCATGTGCGCCACCAGAGCGACGACGGCGTCCGTGACGGTCTCGGCGGAGATGTCGGCCTGTGATTCGCGCAGGATCGCGCGGGTGAGCCGGCGCACTTCGGGTGCCAGGTCGCCTTGCGCGACAGCCGCTTTGAGCTCTCGTTCCGTGGCATGTAGCCACTCCGGATCGCTCGCGCTGCCCGTACGTGACTGCGACAGCTCGCCCAGCGCCGCGGCGCCTGCCGGATCGACGAACACGCCGCCGACGTCGGCAAGCGCGTCGTAGCCGGTCGTGCCGTCGACGGGCAGTGACGTGTCGAGCGGCTCGCCCCGCGCCAGGATCTTCTCGATGACGAGCCAGCGATCCTCGCCCATCAGCTCACGCAGCTCGGTCAGGTAGCCCGCGGGATCCGCGAGACCATCCGGATGGTCGACGCGTAGGCCGTCGACGAGATCGTCCGTCATCCACGACGCGATCTCCTTGTGGGATTCGGTGAAGACGTCGTAGTCCTCCTGCCGGAGCCCGGCGAGGCCGTTGACGGAGAAGAAACGGCGGTACCCGACGAGTCCGGCCCGCCAACTGACCAGTCGATACGCCTGACGGTCGTGAATCGTGGTCGCGTTACCGTCGTCGGTCCCGTCGGCGATGGGGAATCGGTGGTCGTAGTAGGCGAGCAGTGGCGCATCACCGGTGCGGTCGATCGTCAGCTCGTCCACATCGGAGTCCGAGCCGAGGATCGGCAGCGCGATCTTGCCGTCCACCCCGTTGTCGTCGGCCCAGTCGATGTCGAAGAAGCCGGCGTACTGCGACGCGCGACCGTTCCGCAGTACGTCCCACCACCACGCATTCTGCCGCGGATCCTCGACTCCGACGTGGTTGGGCACGATGTCGATCACGACGCCCATTCCGCGCGAACGCAGTTCGGCCGTCAGCGCTTCCAGTGCCGCTCGCCCGCCGAGGTCGGGGGAGACGATCGTCGGATCGACGACGTCGTATCCGTGTGTCGAGCCCTTGGTCGCGGACAGGACGGGGGACAGGTAGGCATGGCTGACGCCGAGGTCGTCGAGATAGTCGACGATCCCTCGGGCATCTTCGAGCGTGAACCCGTCCCCGCGCAGCTGTAGTCGATACGTACTGGACGGGATCGTCATGGGGTCAGTCCGTCTTTCGTAGAACGAGGAGTGACCGGGCGGCCACCTCGACGTGTGTACCCGCTTCGATGACATTCTCACTCACGCCGTTCGGCACGGCCGTGTCGAGCGCGACGGTCCATTCCTTGGCGTAGGCGCCGTCCGGCGTCAGGAAGTCGAGTGCCTCGTGATGTGCGTTGAAGCACAACAGGAACGAGTCGTCGACGACGCGTTCGCCGCGCTGGTCCGGCTCGGGAATACCCTCACCGTTGAGGAAGACGGTGAGGCTCTTGCCGAAGCCGCTGTCCCAGTCCTCGGGCGTCATCTCTTCGCCCGACGGCGTCAGCCAGGCGATGTCGCGCGCTTGCTCGCCACTACGAATCGGCCTGCCCTCGAAGAAGCGTCGGCGACGGAAAACCGGATGGTCGTTGCGTAGCGCGATCGCGGTCTTGGTGAACTGCAACAGGTCCGCGTTGCTCTCGGCGAGAGACCAGTCCATCCACGCCAATTCGGAGTCCTGGCAGTAGACGTTGTTGTTGCCCTGCTGGGTGCGCCCGAATTCGTCGCCGTGCGCGAGCATCGGCGTTCCCTGACTCAGCAGCAGCGTCGCCATGATGTTGCGGATCTGCCGTCCGCGGAGTTCGAGAATCTCGGGGTCGTCGGTCGGGCCTTCGACGCCGCAGTTCCACGATCGGTTGTGGCTCTCGCCGTCGTTGTTGTCCTCTCCGTTGGCCTCGTTGTGCTTCTCGTTGTACGAGACCAGGTCGTGCAGGGTGAAGCCGTCGTGCGCGATGACGAAGTTGATGCTCGCGCCGGGACGACGCCCGGTTGCCTCGTACAGGTCGGACGACCCGGTGAAGCGAGAAGCGAACTCGCCCAACGTCGCCGGCTCACCGCGCCAGTAGTCGCGGACGGTGTCGCGATACTTGCCGTTCCATTCCGTCCAGAGTCCGGGGAAGTTGCCGACCTGATAGCCGCCCTCGCCGACATCCCACGGCTCGGCGATCAGTTTGACCTGGCTGACGATCGGGTCCTGCTGGACCAGATCGAAGAAGGCGCTCAGGCGATCGACGTCGTGGAGTTCGCGAGCAAGCGTCGACGCGAGGTCGAAGCGGAAGCCGTCGACGTGCATCTCGGTCACCCAGTACCGCAGCGAATCCATGATCAGCTGCAACGTGTGCGGATGGCGGGCATTGAGGCTGTTGCCGGTGCCGGTGTAATCCATGTAGTGAAACGGGTCGCCGTCGACCAGGCGGTAGTAGGCGGCGTTGTCGATGCCGCGGAAGCTGATGGTCGGGCCCATGTGGTTGCCCTCGGCGGTGTGGTTGTAGACCACGTCGAGGATGACTTCGATGCCGGCATCGTGAAATGCGCGCACCATGGCCTTGAATTCGCTGACGGCCGCGCCTGCGTTGGGGTTCGACGCGTAGTCCGCGTGCGGCGCAAGGAATCCGAATGTGTTGTAGCCCCAGTAGTTTCGCAGACCCTTGTCGAGCAACGTCTGATCCTGCATGAATTGGTGCACCGGCATGAGCTCGATCGCCGTGATCCCCAGATCGAGCAGGTGATCGATGATCGCGGGGTGCGCGAGACCGGCGTACGTGCCGCGGAGCGACTCGGGTACGTCCGGGTGCGCGATCGTCATACCCTTGACGTGTGCCTCGTAGATGACGGTCTCGTGGTACGGGCGTTTCGGCGCGCGGTCGTTCTGCCAGTCGAAGAACGGGTTGATGACGACGGTCGTCATCGTGTGGCCGAGCGAGTCGTGCTGCGGGAAGTCGTCGCGCGGCGTCTCGTCGTGCGCGACGGGGTCGATGTCGACGATCTCCCCGTCGGGATCGACGAGATCCTCGGCGTCCTCGAACGGCTTCTCGTCCGTGTCCGGTTCCGCCGGAATCTCGGGTGCCGGGGCGTCGAGACTGTAGGAGAACAGCGACCGGTCGCCGTCGAAGTCACCCTCGAACGCCTTGCCGTACGGGTCGAGCAGAAGCTTGCTCGGGTCGCAACGGTGTCCGTTCGCCGGATCCCACGGTCCGTGTACGCGGTACCCGTACTTCTGGCCCGGCACGACCGACGGGAGGTACGCGTGCCAGACGAATCCGTCGGATTCCTCGAAGCGGACGCGTGTCTCGGTTCCGTCGTCGGCGATGAGGCACAGGTCGACTGCTTCGGCCACTTCGGAGAACAACGCGAAGTTGGTCCCGGCACCGTCGTAGGTGGCTCCCAGCGGATAGGCGGACCCCGGCCAGATTTCGATCGCGGGTGATTCGGTGGCGGTGTCCTCAGGCATGGATCAACCCTACTGTGGCCGGGTCGCCCCGGCTCACCACCAACCCGTCGCCGACGCCATCTTCCGCCCGAGTTCCGCGGTCAGAGTCCGCATGTACGTCGCAGTGAGGTGATGTTCGTCGCGATAGATCAGCACGTTGCCCGCAATCACACGACAGATGTCGACGTCGCACAGCGCGTTCGACAGGTCGAGGGGGAACACCGTCGGGAATCGGAACGATGCGGCGAGCGCGGGATCGATCGGGGACAGCGCATTGTCGCGGGGCATGCCGCACGACGTCGCCGAACCGCCGTCGGCGAGGCAGTCGATCGCTCGATACTGGACGCCGCCGCGTTCGAGCCACGGGTTGTCGCGCATCGCGAGCACGGGAATGCCGCGCGCCGACAGCTCGGACCACACCTGCAGATACCAGTCCGGGGTGTAGTCGCCCGGCCCGTCCTCGCGGGGGCGTGTCGACGTCGTGAACACGTAATCGGGCGAACTCTCTCCGAGCCTGTCGACGACGGTCCGGCTCCAGTCGAGACAGTCCGGATATTCGGTGTCGCCCAGCATCGGCATCGTTCCGAGGGTCAGCGGACATCCCATCTTCAGGTACGTCACGATGCGGAATCCGTGTTCGCGTCCGAGTGCGTCGAGCGCGGTGATCCAGTGCTCGGCGTGCGAACTGCCCGCCAGGGCAATGGTGCGCGGCGCCGTCGTATCGCCGTACTCGCAACTGACGGCGTCCTTCGTCTCGAAGTCGGCGATGCAGCCCTCGATCGTCGTGATCGGCAGGTCTTCGGGAGCGGAGAAAAGGGACGGTGCGATGTCGGCGTCGTCGGCCTGGGCGCCGTCGGTGAGAACGAGCGCACCGGGATGCGTCGCCAGATCGTCGCCGTCGGCAGCCTGGAGCTTCGCGACCGTGCGATCGATGTAGAAATTCCAGCCGGTCGAGCCGACAACCACGACGGCAGCCAGGACCGCGGCGGTGGCGGTGATGGCGATTCGGGGAATGGACCTGGCCTTCGACTGCATCGGTTTCTCGACGAGCCGGACGGTGGCCATGGCCAGAAGCACCGACACGGCGATGATCGCGGCGCCGACGGGAATGCTCGCGGACGGCTCGCCGGTGACTGCGAGCCAGAAGATGAGGATGGGCCAGTGCCAGAGGTAGAGCGGGAACGCGATCGATCCGAGCCACAGGCCGACGCGGCTGCGCAGCACACGGGCGACGGGCGTCGACGGTCCCGCCACGATCAACGCAAGTGTCGCGAGAACGGGAAACAGTGCCCAGGGGCCGGGAAACTCACGGACGCCGTCGAGCACGAAACCGCACGCGACGATCGCGCTGATACCTGCCAGTGCGAGCACGGTCCGGCCGGTCCGCTTCGGCAGACCTTCCTCGTCCTCTGCCGTCGAGCCGCGGGCGGCGAACACCGCAGCCAATGCGGCTCCGGCCAGGATCTCCCAGAGACGAGCGCCGGTGTCGTAGTAGTTCCACGACTGCAGCCGCGTTGCGCCGTCCGCCGCGTACACGAAGGACAGAAGAGCGAATCCGGAGAACAGAACGAGGTAGACGCGGGGATCGGGGCTTGCGCGGTGAAAGCCCCGCGAGCGACGCAGGATCGCGGCGAGACCGAACACGACGACGATCGCGAGCAGATAGAACTGGAACTGCACGGCCACGGACCACAGGTGCTGCAGTGGGCTGACGTTCGGATCCGCTGCCAGGTAATCCTGCGACGTCCAGGCCAGTTCCCAGTTCGCGAAGAAGAAGACGCCCGACACGAGCTGATCCCCGATGTCCGCCCAGCGAGTGCGCGGAAACACGGTCACCGCCCCGACCGCGACTCCGGCAAGAACCAGCACGAGAGGTGGCCCGAGCCTGCGGAGGATTCGAGAGACACGGGTGAACGGGTTCAGGCTTCCGCCCGCCCGGGCGGTGCGGATCAGCGATGCCGTGAAGAAGAAACCGGTGAGCGTGAGGAAGACGTCGACACCGCCGGATACGCGACCCATCCAGACGTGGAACACGACCACGAGGGCGATTGCCACACCGCGGAGTCCGTTGAGGTCCTCGCGAACCGCAGCGTTCCCCTCGACCCGAGGCGCGGGCAGCTGAGGATCGGTGACGCCGACGGGGTGGCTATGGGCATGCATATGAGGGTGAAAACTCCGGCAGTCGGCGTGTATCCAGTACGGCGTTCAGTGGCTCGGGGACACGATACTGGTCCGTAGCCCTACGTGAACAATCAAGCAACGGGAGCTGACGTCGCGGCGGGAAGTGCGTGTATGGCGTCGACCAGCGGTGCGAGTTCGGGGACCTGGTGTGCCGAGGCGAGAGCGCTTTCGAGGACGTCGTCGTGCGTGGGGCGAGCTCGGTTCAACAACTGCCTGCCCTCCTCGGTCAGTTCCGTGTAGATGCCGCGTCGGTCGTCCTTGCAGAGAATGCGCGTGAGAATCCCGCGATCTTCGAGGCGGTTCACGAGACGAGTAGTCGCGCTGCTGCTGAGTGCCGACGCTCGGGCCAGCTGCTGCATGCGCATGTGCCATCCGTCCTGACGGCTCAATGCGTCGAGCACCGTGTACTCGACGACCGACAGCGAGTGCTCGGACTGCAGGGTCCGCTCCAGCTCGTTCTCGATGTGTGCGTGAAGGGCGGCGAGTGTCCGCCAGCCCTGTGCGCGAACGAGCGACGAGTCGTCTGCGATTCCCATGTCTGCTCCTGGTGCCGGTGAACGGGCCCGAGTTTAGCAGCTTGCGCGTTTATCGCGCGCGTGCAACTATTTACGACGCGTGTGCAACTACATGCACACGCTCTATATCTACTCACGCATCGATCGAGGGGTCTTTTCATGCCACTAGGGCTACTTGCTCTCGCCGTCGGAGGGTTCGGCATCGGGCTCACCGAGTTCGTCATCATGGGACTGCTGCCCGACGTCGCCGCGGACTTCGGCGTCACCGAGCCCGTCGCGGGCTGGCTGATCACCGGCTACGCACTGAGCGTCGTCGTCGGAGCGCTCGTGGTCACCGCACTCGTCAGCCGGTTTCCGCGCAAGAGCGTGCTGGTCGGACTGATGGGCCTGTTCATCGCAGGTAATTTCCTGTCGGCTCTCGCGCCGACGTACGAGGTGATGATGGGGGGACGCGTCGTCGCGGCGCTGTGTCACGGTGCGTTCTTCGGCATCGGCTCGGTCGTTGCCGCAGGCATGGTTGCACCGAGCAAGCAGGCGGGCGCCATCGCGATGATGTTCGCCGGGCTCACCGCTGCCAACGTGTTGGGCGTGCCCTTCGGCACGTTTCTCGGCCAGACGTACGGCTGGCGGTCGACGTTCTGGGCCATCACGGTCATCGGGGTCGTCGCGCTCGTCGGCATTCTCGCTCTCGTCCCGGCGCAGCAGGGATCGCAGGCCGACGCGAATCTGCGTCACGAGCTGCGCGCGTTCCGCGAGGTCCAGGTCTGGCTGTCCATCGCGCTGACGGTCCTGGGGTACGGCGGCATGTTCGGAGCGTTCACGTACATCGCGTTCACGCTCACCGATGTCGCAGGGTTCGCGACGACGTCGGTGCCGTGGCTGCTCCTCCTGTTCGGCGTCGGTTTGTTCGTCGGAAACTACGTGGGCGGCAAGGCAGCCGACCGCAGTCTCACCGGCACGCTGCTCGTCGTCCTCGCCGTGTTGACGGTCGTGCTCGTGTTCTTCGCGTCGACCGCGGAGAGCCAGATCGCCACCGTCGTGTCACTGTTCCTGATGGGTGCGTTCGGTTTCGCGACGGTTCCCGCTCTGCAGATGCGGGTGATGTCGTTCGCGTCGGAGGCACCGACGATGGCGTCGGGAGCCAACATCGCGGCGTTCAACCTGGGCAATGCTCTGGGTGCGTGGATCGGTGGCGTCACGATCACCGCAGGTCTCGGTTACACGTCACCCATCTGGGCGGGCGCGGTGATCACCGCCGCTGCTGTCGGCGTTCTGGTCGTCGCGACTGCGCTGCAACGGAATCGGGAGCTGGTGGCGGCGTAAGTGCTCGAACCGGAGCTGCCCAGCGCCCAGGTTGCTACAGTGACGCCCTGACTCGGGGAGGGGTTCGATGGGGATCGTTCGGTCGTTGGGAATCGTCGTTGCAGCCACGGCTGCGATAGCGGCTGTGACGACCGGCAGTGCGTCCGCAGACGAGTCGCCGACGGTGTGGCTCTGCAAGCCCGGTTCGGTTCCGAATCCGTGTGGCGGCAGCCAGGAGACGTACGTCGCCGCGTCGAAGTCGGTCGAGGCCGGCCCCGCCCCGTCCGATCCGCCCATCGATTGCTTCTACGTCTATCCGACGGTGTCGCTCGACCCCGCCCTCAACGCGGACCGGTCCGTCGGTGTGGAGGAGCGATTCATCGCGCAGCAGCAGGTCGAACGGTTCTCTCCGCACTGCCGGGTCTTCGCACCGGTCTATCGCCAGAGCACACTACTGGGGCTCGCGACGTCGGCGGGCGATGCGCGAGCTGCCGCTCTGTCGGAGGCGTACGGGGACATCGAGCGTGCTTGGGACGAATACTCGACGCGGTACAACGACGGTCGGGGCGTCGTGTTGATCGGCCATTCTCAGGGGACCTACATGCTTCGGGCGCTGATTCGTCAGCACGTCGACCACGACGACGACGCGCGTTCCCGGATCGTCTCGGCGCTGCTCATCGGCGGCAACGTGCTGGTCGAGCGGGGAAGCAATGTCGGCGGAGATTTCGAGAATCTGCCGGGGTGCACGTCTGCGGACCACATCGGTTGCGTCGTGGCGTATTCCGCGTTCGACGACGTGCCGCCGGCCGACGCCCGGTTCGGGCGTTCGCCGTCCGCCGACAACTACGGTTCCGCTCTCGACCTCCCGTACGGTCCGGACTACGAGGTGTTGTGCACCAATCCTGCGTCGCTGCAGGACAATTCACGAGCTCCGCTACAGACGGTGTTACGGTCTGCAGCGGTCGTTCCCGGTGCTCCCGCGGTCGTCGTGAACGCGAACGCTCTCGTGGCGCCCGCACCGTTCGTGATTCCGGCACAGAACTACACGGCGCGGTGTGAATCCGACGGGGATGCGCGGGTCCTCCGCATCGAGGGTGGCGACTCCGCGGAGCTGAGGGCTTTGCCGACCGCGGGCTGGGGACTGCATCTTCAGGACGTCAACCTGGCGCTCGGCGATCTCACCGACCTCGTCGAAGGGCAGACCTCGACGTATCTGGCGCAGCGGTAGGCGGGGTGGGCGTGTTGTCCCTGTTGTGCGCGGCTGAGCCGGGAATCCGGATGGATGGGGGACAAGTGGGACATCAGTCTCAGCATCCCGAATTCAGCCGCGGTGCAACAGCATTGATCGTGCAACACTGAGGCGATGCATACCGCACATCGACAGCGCTCGTATTCCGTCCGCTTCGACTGGGGATCCACCGGAGCTTCTGCGATCGGGGCCGATGCCGACGTGGCGGTCGTCGTGGATGTGTTGTCCTTCACCACGACACTCTCTGTTGCCGTCGACCGGGGCGTTGAGGTGTTCCCATACCGTTGGCGAGACGACGGAGCCGCGCGATTCGCCGCGGACCGTGGCACCGTCCTTGCTGTCGGTCGACGCGAAGCGCGGGCATCCGATATAAGCCTTTCGCCAGGCACGGTCCGGTCCGCGCAGGGGCTGGCGAGATTGGTGCTCCCATCGCCGAACGGATCGTCGATTGCGCATTCGTTGTCCGCCTCGTCCGGCGTGTGTATCGGCGCCTCCCTACGCAACGCGTCGTCGGTCGCCGAATGCATCTCTGCGAACTACCGCGATGGATCGGTCGTGTCCGTCATCGCAGCGGGGGAGCGCTGGCCCGATGGATCCCTGCGACCCTCGGTCGAAGATCTGTGGGGAGCAGGTGCGGTACTCGCCGAGTTGGTCGACCGCAGGCCGAGTCTCGAGGTGTCACCTGAGGCCGAAGTCGCTGCAGCGACGTGGAACTCGATTTCGGGCACGGTCGAGGCAAAGCTGCAGAGCTGTGCGTCGGGGCGCGAACTCGTTCTCGACGGGTATCCGTCGGATGTCGCCATCGCGGCCGAGGTGAATCGAAGCCGCTCTGTGCCGATCCTGCGCGACGACCGGTTCGTGAACCACAGGCGCGTAATGAATCACTGACGTTCCCGCGGCATACCCCGTCGACCCGTCGTCACCCTTCCGGATGCCTTCTGAGCTCCAATCCGATCTGCTCGGCATCCAACACGTTGAGCGCCTTTTCCAACGATTCCGCGTCGAACAAGCCGTCGTCGCGGGCGTCGAGCAGGGCAGTCCGCTGCGCGGAGATCTGCTCCCACCTGCTCTGCCCGTCCAACGGTGCTGCCGCCTCGGCCAGCAGGCGTCGAATTCCCTCGCGTTGCGCGTCGTCCTCCTCCGTCTCCTCGGCGCCCGTCGGCGTCACCCAACCCACGACGCGTTTCAGTGTGCCGCCCTGCAGGAGAAGTGAACCGACGGCGACGAGGAATGCGACGAGAACGAGCAGCGATCGCGCAGGCGTGTCCTCGGGAAGAGTCTGCGCGGCAGCCAACGTGACGGCACCACGCATCCCGGCCCACACGACGACGGTGCCGTCGCGCCAATCCAGAGGCGCGGCGAGGAAGTAGTCGATGTCGGCGAGTCCGCGGCGTATCCGAGTGCGGAAGCGAGCGATCTGACTTTCCGACGCCTGACGACGTCCGCGAAACAGGTAGGTCTCACCGTCTCCGTCGAGGCGGCCTGCGGCGTCGTACAGCTTGGGCTTCAAGCGTTCGAAACGAGCTGCACGTCGGCGAAGCAGGCGAATCAGCGGTGCGACGAACGCGGCGCGCACGAGGATGGTGACGATTAAGGCACCTGCGGCCACGAGTGCCGCTGTTCCGATGCCGCGGTGGTCGTCGTTGACGTCGGCGACGATCGTGGACAGTTCGAGTCCCATCGTCAGGAACACGGCGCCTTCCAGCACCAATTCGACTGCCCGCCAGTTCTGGGTGTCCGACAGCCGGTGTCGCGGCGACAGCGATCGAGGCGCGCCGTGGCCGGTGACGAGACCGGCGACGACGGCTGCGACGAGCCCGGACGCGCCCAGTTCCTCGGCAGGAACGGCCGCGAGGAAGGGAACGGTGAAGGAGATGACGGTGTTGACCGTCGAATCGGTGACTTTCGAACGAATCTTCAGATTGAGATGCCCGACGACGAGCCCGATGACGGCTGCAACGGCGACGGCGAACACGAAGTCGCCGATGACTCCCAGCAGCGACACCGACGCGGCGGCACCGGCGATCGCGGTGCGCAGCAGCACGAGTGCGGTGGCGTCGTTCAACAGACCCTCGCCCTCGAGTATCGACACGACCCGTTTGGAGACCGGTAGGCCGCGAACTATGGACGTCGCGACGGCGTCGGTCGGACTCACGATTGCTCCCAGCGCGATACCCCACCAGATGTTCAGATCCGGGATGACCCAGCTGAAGAACGAGCCGAGCACGATGGCGCTGATGACGACGAGCAGCACCGACAAGCCACCGATCGCACCGAACTCGCGTCTGAAATCCATCGTCGGCATCGACACCGACGCCGAATAGAGCAGCGGCGGAAGCACTCCTGCGAGAATCCACTCGGGGTCGATCTCCACGTCGGGCACGAAGGGCATCAAGCTGATGCCGATGCCGAGGAGTACCAGGAGCAGGGGAGCGGCGACGCCGATTCGCTCGCCGAGCATCGATGCCGCGGCGATCGCGAGCAGGCCTGCGACCATCACGATCAAAATGTCCACACCCGGATCCTTTCAGGAGAACAAGTCCAGATACGACGAAGGGCCCCGAGCGTGCGCTCGGGGCCCTTCGGTGGTGTGAATCAGTTGGATGCGGCCTCACGACGCGGCAGCTTCCAGCCGGGTCGCACGAAATGGCACGTGTACCCGGTGGGGTAGTTCTGCAGGTAGTCCTGGTGTTCCGGTTCGGCCTCCCAGAACGGGCCCGCAGCGGTGACCTCGGTGACGACCTTGCCCGGCCACAGGCCCGACGCGTCGACGTCGGCGATCGTGTCGAGAGCCACCTGCTTCTGCTCGTCGCTGGTGTAGAAGATCGCGGAGCGGTAGCTCATGCCGACGTCGTTGCCCTGACGGTTCTTCGTCGACGGATCGTGGATCTGGAAGAAGAACTCGAGCAGGTCACGGAACGAGATGACCGACGGGTCGAACACGATCTCGACC
Source organism: Rhodococcus sp. B10 (assembly GCF_011770055.1). Classification (NCBI taxonomy): domain Bacteria; kingdom Bacillati; phylum Actinomycetota; class Actinomycetes; order Mycobacteriales; family Nocardiaceae; genus Rhodococcus; species Rhodococcus sp. B10. The sequence continues at coordinate 134,749 of NZ_JAAFYV010000003.1, forward strand.
GCTTCGGCGTGTGTGCCGTGGTTGCGGTAGGTGGCGTTCGGAACGTCGCCGCCCGAGTATCCGACGCGAGTCGACACGACCCCGGGCTGGTGCCTGATCAATTCCTGGGCTCCCCAGAAGCATCCTCCGGCGAGGATGGCGGTTTCGGTCGTTGCAGTCACTTCTGCGCTCCTTCGTCTGGCTGTGCATCGTCAGTTGTCTCGAACTGCGCGCGGTATTCACCGTAGCCCTCGGCCTTCAACCGATCCACCGGCACGAACCGCAGGGCCGCCGAGTTCATGCAGTAGCGAAGTCCGCCCTCGTCCTTCGGCCCGTCCGTGAACACGTGGCCCAGGTGCGAATCGCCTGTTGCGGATCGGACCTCGGTACGCATCATCAGGTGGCTGTAGTCTCGCTTCTCCACGACGCTCCGCGCGTCGAGTGGTCGGGTGAAACTCGGCCAGCCGGAGTGGGTGTCGTATTTGTCGGCCGACGAGAACAGCGGCTCACCGGTGACGACGTCGACGTACAAGCCGGGTTCGTGGTTGTCCCAGTATTCGTTGTCGAAGGCTCGCTCGGTGCCGTTCTGCTGCGTGACGCGGTACTGCTCCGGCGTCAGCCGTTCGATGGCGCTCGAATCCTTCGCGTAGGTGCGCGACATGTGCCGTCCTTCCTGCTGGGTGGGGCATCGAAGTCCCATCGAGGTAAACGTCGCGCAGGCGTCGATATTCCCAGTTCGCGACGCCGGAGGGGCATCGGGATTCGACGCGCTGCGTAGGCTGACCGAATGGCATTGGTTTCGGATCGACTGTGGCGGGCTCTCGGACGTTCGGCACAGAAGAACCAGTCGCGTTCTCGGAGCACCGTCGATCAGGCGTCCGACCTCGCGTCCTGGGCGACGGACCTGACCGACGCCGAGATCGCCGACACGGCCACGAGTCTGCGCGTCGCCGATGCGGGCAAGTTGGACGTACCTCGCTACTTGGCCCTCGTTCGCGAAGCCGCCGACCGATCCATCGACATGCGACCGTTCGACGTCCAGTTGCTCGGGGCAGTCCGCATGCTGGAGGGCGACGTCGTCGAGATGGCCACCGGTGAGGGCAAGACCCTCGCCGGAGCCGTGGCCGCCGTCGGGTACGTGCTGTCCGGTCGTCACGTCCATGTGATCTCGATCAACGACTTCCTCGCGCAGCGCGACGCAACGTGGATGGGCCCGCTGTTCGAAATCCTCGGCATCAGCGTCGGGTGGATCGCCGAATCGTCGACGCCCGAGCATCGACGCAACGCCTACGGGTGCGACGTCACCTACGCGTCGGTCAACGAGATCGGATTCGACGTCTTGCGTGACCATCTCGTCGACGACGTCGCACAGCTGGTGACGCCGACGCCCGACGTCGCGCTGATCGACGAGGCCGACTCCGTTCTCGTCGACGAGGCACTCGTGCCTCTGGTGCTGGCCGGTTCGGTGTCGACCGATGTGCCTGCCGAGAAGGTGTTCGACGCAATTCGGTTGCTGGACGAGGGAATCGACTACGACACCGACGCCGATGGGCGCAACGTGTTCCTCACCGACGTCGGTGCGACGCGCGTCGAGAAAGAACTCGGCGGCATCGACCTGTACTCCGAGGACCACGTCGGGACGACGCTCGTCGCAGTGAACGTGGCCCTGCACGCGCAGGTTCTGGTCAAGCGCGACGTGCACTACATCGTGCGCGACGGACGCGTCCAGTTGATCAACGCCTCCCGCGGCCGCGTCGCCGAATTGCAACGGTGGCCGGACGGTTTGCAGGCTGCCGTCGAGACGAAGGAACGACTGACGCAGACCGAGACCGGAGAAATTCTGGACACCATCACCGTGCAGGCACTGATCGGCCGATACGCGACGGTGTGCGGCATGACCGGCACGGCATTGGCAGCGGGCGAACAACTTCGGACGTTCTACGGCCTCGGCGTGTCGGTCATTCCGTCGAATCAACCGAACGTTCGCGTCGACGAACCGGATCGCGTCTACGACACGGTCGCCAACAAGAATGCGGCCGTGGTCGAATTCGTGAAGGAAGTACACGCGACGGGCCAGCCCGTTCTGATCGGCACCCATGACGTCGCCGAATCGGAATCTCTGGCATCACTTCTCGACGACGCGGGCGTGTCTGCCGTCGTGCTCAACGCCAAGAACGACGCCGAGGAGGCGACGGTCATCGCGAAGGCGGGTGTCCGCGGCGCAGTCACGGTGTCGACGCAGATCGCCGGACGCGGCACGGACATCAAGCTCGGCGGTCCCGAGGGCGTCGAGGACGCATCGGTGAAGGCTGCAGTCGTCGAACTGGGCGGGCTGCTCGTCGTGGGAACGGGTCGGCACACGACAGAACGTCTCGACGATCAGCTCCGCGGACGTGCAGGCAGACAGGGTGATCCCGGCCGATCGGTGTTCTTCTCGAGCTGGGAGGACGACGTCGTCACGGCGAACCTCGGCCCGAAGGAACAGCCCAAGCAACACGACGAGACCGGCTTGATCACTGCGGGACGTGTCGCCGACAAGATCGATCACGCGCAACGCATCGCCGAGGGCGCCATGCTCGACGTGCACTCGCGCACATGGAAGTACAACGAACTGACCGCGCAGCACCGAGAAATTCTCGACAGCAGGCGTGCGTCGTTGCTGACCACCGACGAGGCGCTGGAACTGCTCGCGTCGGCTGCTCCCGACCGGGCGGCAGAGCTTCGTCGGACGCTGGACGAGGACGTTCTCGTCGTTGCCGCCCGTCGAATCGTGTTGTACCACTTGGATCGTGCGTGGTCCGATTACCTCGCGCACCTCGCCGACGTCCGGGAGAGTATTCACCTCCGTGCGTTGGGTCGCGAGAATCCGTTGGACGAGTATCACCGCATCGCGGTCGACGCGTTCAAGACCGTCTCGTCGAAGGCGATCGAGCAAGCGGTCTCGACGTTCGAGAACGCCGAGATCACCTCGGAGGGAATCGATCTCGATACCGAAGGTCTGCACCGTCCGACGTCGACGTGGACCTACATGGTGCACGACAACCCGTTCGCGGGCACTGCGGCGAACCGTTCCGGCCTCGGTGTGATCTTCGGCGGCTAGTCACGCCTGACCGCGCAGGTTGCAGTGAGTGCGCGCGTTGCAACGTGCGCATTCGCTGAAAAGTGCGCGATGAACCAGCGAAATCTAGACCCGCTCGTCCGCCCCGAGTGCATGCCGCACGCCGTCGACGAACAAGCCGAGTCCGAACTCGAATTTGCTTGTCGGATCCGGACTTTCGAAGAGGGGCGACGCGTCGTCGGCAAGTGCGCCGACCGAATCCATCTGCATGCGCGACTGTTCGTCGACCGTCTGCCCGAGGATGTAGTACAGCAGTGTGTCCGCCGTCAGTTCGGCGTGGCCGCGGGCCATTCCGGCCCGAATGCACACGGCCGCAATGCGTTCGCGCACTCGGTTGGTAGTCAGCCGCGACGCGTAGGTCGCGGCGACGAGCTCGGCGCCGTCACGGTGCGACAGCAATGCGTTGCGTAGGCGGTGGGCGAGTTCCAGTAGTTGCTCGTCCCACTGTGCGGCCTCGACCGGGGTGTCGACGCCTGCCAGCAGATGATCGGCGATGGCGCCCAGCAACGTCTGCTTGTCCTTGAAGTGCCAGTAGAGCGCGCCGGGCTGCACGTGCAACGACGTCGCAAGCCGGCGCATCGTCAGGTCGCCCAGGCCGTACTCGTCGAGGATCGCGATCGCGCCGTCGAGAACGTCCGCTCTGCGCAGTTGCACTCCCTGACTCCTGTCCGTGTGTCGGCCTTTGACATTAACCGACGCCCAGCATAGCTTGAACGGCGTTCAACTTGAACAGTGTTCAAGAGCGCCTAGACGAGGAGCAGCCCATGACTCAGGTATCGACCGACGTTCTCGAAACCGCGCGGATGCAGGTGCTGCGCGACGGGGTCGGCCTGACCGAGGCGCAGGTGCTCGAGGTACTGAACCTGCCCGACGAACGCCTGGACGAGCTGCTGGCGCTGGCGCACGAGGTGCGCATGGCGTGGTGCGGTCCCGAGATCGAGGTCGAGGGCATCGTCAGTCTGAAGACGGGCGGGTGCCCCGAGGACTGCCATTTCTGCTCGCAGTCGGGGCTGTTCGAATCTCCGGTTCGGGCTGCGCGGCTCGATATTCCGAGCCTCGTCGAGGCGGCCAAGCAGACGGCGAAGACGGGCGCCACGGAGTTCTGTATCGTCGCCGCGGTTCGCGGTCCGGACGAGCGTCTGCTCGCGCAGGTCGCCGCGGGCATCGAGGCGATTCGCAACGAGGTCGAGATCGACATCGCGTGCTCGCTCGGCATGCTGACCCAGGAGCAGGTCGACCGCCTGGTCGAGATGGGGGTCCACCGGTACAACCACAATCTGGAGACCTCGCGTTCCTACTTCCCGAACGTCGTGACGACCCATACCTGGGAAGAGCGGATGGGCACGCTGCGGATGGTGCGCGACGCGGGCATGGAGGTGTGCTGCGGCGGAATCCTCGGTATGGGGGAGTCGCTCGAGCAGCGCGCCGAGTTCGCGGCGGACCTGGCCTCGCTCGAACCGAACGAAGTGCCACTGAACTTCCTCAACCCACGTCCCGGCACACCGTTCGGCGAGCTCGAGGTTCTGCCGGCATCGGAGGCGTTGCGCGCGGTCGCAGCGTTTCGCCTTGCTCTGCCGCGCACCATTCTGCGATTCGCAGGCGGCCGCGAGATCACGCTCGGAGACCTCGGTGCGCAGCAGGGAATCCTCGGTGGCATCAACGCCGTCATCGTCGGCAACTACCTGACGACGCTCGGTCGACCCGCAGAACAGGACCTCGACCTTCTGGATTCCCTGCGGATGCCGATCAAAGCGCTGAATTCGACCATCTAAAGTGGGTTCGGTGACCAGCGAGCTTCGCTACAACCCCTTCACCGGTCAGCCCGTCGTACCCGGCGTCATCGACTCGATGCCCGCCGCGGCCCGTCTCGGCCTCGAACCTGCTCGATTCTGTCGCGACTGCGGCCGCCGCATGGTCGTGCAGATCGTGCCCGACGGCTGGTCGTCCACGTGCTCGCGGCACGGCGTCGTCGACTCGACGTCGCTCGAGCGGAGGTAGACGCGTGTCGAACGAGGGAGTCGGAGCACGGACGACGGTCAGGACGTCGCTCGTCGCCGTCGTCGCATCCGTGGTGGTGGGCGCCCTCGCCGGCCTCCTGTGGTCGATACTCGCGCCGACGGAACAATTCGTGGTCGTCGTTCCCGGTCAGGGTGCAGCGCTGACGGGAGAAAGCCTGCACCGATTCGATTCCCTCGCGTTGTTCGGCTGCATCTCGTTCGTGTGCGGCGTGCTGCTCCCCGTCGCGTTCTGGACGCGCAAGGCCGCCCGCGGTCCGGTCCTGTTCCTGGGAATGCTGGCGGGTGCCGTTCTCGGCGCGCTGGCGATGCTCGGTATCGGAGTGTGGGTCGCCGGGTTACTGCACGCGCGGCCGCAGGATCCGGCCGTCGGATCGGTCGTCGAGGTGGCACCGGGGATCGGATCCCTGTTGGCCCTCGTGATCCAGCCGCTCGTGACGTCGCTCGTCGTCGTACTGCTCGCCGCGATGAATCCGCACGACAACCTGATGTACACACCCGTCGACGAGTCGATCGAACCGGACGACGTCGCACTCGAGAAGGATCACGCCTGACCGGGCGGTCTCAGAGCGGCGAACTCGTCGGTGACGCGCAACGACGCGTCGGCGAATCGGTAGAGCGCAGGCGGGCGGCCACCGGCCTTGCCCGGCGGCGCAGTCTTTCCCGTCGCTTCGAGCACTTTCCGTCGCGCCAGCACGCGCTGCAGATTGGTCGCGTCGACCTGATAGTCCAGAGCTGCCGCGTAGATTTCGCGCAGCGTCGACATCGCGAACTCGACGGGAGCGAGTGCGAACGCGATGTTGGTGTACGACAGCTTCGCGACGAGACGAGCGCGCGCGTGCCGCACGACCGTGCCGTGATCGAACGCCGTCTCGGGTAGGCGAGCAACCGGATGCCACGCCGTGTCAGGCGGCAGTGTGGGGTCCGACGAGATGGGGACGAGACCGAGAAAGTTCGACGCGATTCGGCGGTCGCCGGGGATGCGGTCGGGGTCGGAGAAGATCGACAGCTGTTCGAGATGCGCGACCGTCCGCACGTCCACCTTCTCGGCGAGCTGCCGACGCGCCGACGTCGGAAGGTCTTCGTCGTCGCCGAGAACCCCGCCGGGGAGTGACCAAGATCCCAGGTCGGGCTCTTGCGCTCGTTGCCAGAGGAGGACGGCGAGTTCGGGGCCGTGGCCTGCGGAAAAGGTTCGCACCTGGAACACCGCGATGAGCACCTCGTGCACAGTGCTACGATGAGTCATGTTTTCGATTGTAAGTCGAAAACCCTTACGGAGGAAATCCGGACGAAGGTGACGTCACCACGACGACATTGTGCAGCCGGGTGATCGGTGAAGGAGTACCGAAATGACGAGCACTGCATTCCGTCTCGACACTGCTGTCGACCTGGGCGAGATCGTCGACGGCCCGGCGGGATACGGGGGAGTCGAACCGACCGAGGAGTGGGCCGCGGAGGTCAAGCGGTTGGCGAGGTTGCGTGGCGCGACGCTTCTCGCGCACAACTACCAGCTTCCGGCGATCCAGGACGTCGCGGACTTCGTCGGTGACTCTCTCGCACTGTCGCGTGTCGCCGCCGAGGTGCCCGAGAACGAAATCGTGTTCTGCGGCGTGCACTTCATGGCCGAGACCGCGAAAATCCTGAGCCCGTCCAAGACAGTGCTCATCCCGGATCAGCGTGCCGGATGCTCGCTCGCCGATTCGATCAGCGCCGATCAGCTGCGCGAGTGGAAGGACGAGTTCCCCCACGCGGTCGTCGTGTCGTACGTCAACACGACGGCCGAGATCAAAGCCCTCACCGACATCTGCTGCACGTCGAGCAACGCCGTCGAGGTCGTCGAGTCGATCGACCCGAGTCTCGACATCCTGTTCCTGCCGGACCAGTTCCTCGGCGCACACGTCAAGCGCGTGACCGGCCGCGAGAACCTGCACATCTGGGCGGGCGAGTGCCACGTGCACGCCGGCATCAACGGTGACGAGCTCGCCGCCAAGAGCCGCAGCCTGCCCGACGCCGAACTGTACGTGCACCCCGAGTGCGGCTGCGCGACGTCGGCTCTGTATCTCGCGGGCGAGGGCTTCGTGGCGCCCGACAAGGTCAAGATCCTCTCGACCGGCGGCATGCTCGACGCGGCCCGCGACACCGGTGCACGGCAAGTGCTCGTCGCGACCGAGATCGGCATGCTGCACCAGCTGCGCCGTGCCGCGCCGAACGTCGACTTCCAACCGGTGAACGACCGTGCGTCGTGCGGCTACATGAAGATGATCACCCCCGCAGCCCTGCTGCGATGCCTCGTCGAAGGCAAGGACGAGGTGCACGTGGATCTCGACACCGCTCACGTCGCGAGCAAGTCGGTGCAACGGATGATCGAGATCGGCACACCCGGCGGCGGCGAGTGACACCGTCCGTCGGGGGAGCCGAGCCGTCGATCGGTTGGGAAGCTTCGGCGGACCTGGTGGTCGTCGGCGGCGGCGTGGCCGGACTCAGCGCGGCGATCTCGGCGACACGGCGTGGACTGCGCGTCGTGACCCTTGCCAAGGGCGACGCGTCGGGCACCTCGACGCAGTACGCACAAGGCGGCATCGCTGTTCCTGGCACGGCTGCCGAGGGCGACTCCGTCGATTCGCATGTGCACGACACGTGCGAAGCCGGCGTCGGTCTGTGCGACGAGGACGCGGTTCGATCGATCGTCGAGGCGGGGCCCGCGGCGCTGTCGATGCTCGAGTCGCTCGGTGCCGTCTTCGATCGTGGTGTCGACGGCGCCCGCGCCCGCACCAGGGAAGGCGGCCACCGCGTCCGACGCATCGTCCATGCGGGCGGTGACGCCACAGGCGCGGAAGTGCAACGTGCACTGAGCGATTCGATGCCGTCCGTTCTCCACGGGACCTCGGTGATCCGCGTGCTCGTCGATCGCGGCGACGTCGTCGGAGTGCTGGCGCACTCGGCGGCCGGGTACGGCGTCGTGCATGCCCCTGCCGTGCTGTTGGCGACGGGCGGGCTCGGACAGCTGTTCTCGTGCAGCACCAATCCGCCGGAGGCGACCGCGGACGGTATCGCGTTGGCGCTCGACGCAGGCGCGGAGATCATGGATCTGGAATTCGTTCAGTTCCATCCGACGGTGTTGTTCGCCCCCGGGTCGACCGGCCGCAGACCTCTCGTGAGCGAGGCGGTTCGGGGAGAGGGCGCACATCTGGTCGATCTCACCGGTATCCGCTTCGTGGCGGACAGTCATCCGCTGGGGGATCTCGCGCCGCGTGACGTCGTCTCGCGGGCGATCGCCGAGCGGATGCGCCTCACCGGCAGCGACCACGTGATGCTCGACGCTCGGGCCATCCGTCACTTCCACACGCGGTTCCCGACCGTCACCGCGTCGTGCCTCGCGGCAGGCATCGATCCGCTGGACGACCTGATTCCGATCGCGCCCGCTGCGCACTACTCGTGCGGAGGCGTCGCGACGGACGTGTGGGGACGAACCAGTGTCCCAGGCCTTTTCGCGGCCGGCGAGGTCGCGCGAACAGGGTTGCACGGCGCGAATCGGCTCGCGTCGAACAGCTTGCTGGAGGGTTTGGTCGTCGGTGAACGCGCGGGAATCGCCGCAGCGGAACGCCGCGGACGGCGTGCCGAGATCGGGGACGTCTCGCTGCCGTCGACCGCGAGTATGCCTCGGGCGACTCTGCAGGCACTCATGACCGAGAACGCAGGCGTCGTACGGGATGCCGAGGGTCTCGAGACCGTCGTGCGTGCTCTGGACGGCGCACGTGCCGTCGAGATGCACGAGAAGGTATGGGAGGACGCAGCATTGACGACGGCCGCGTCGGTTCTCGCGCTGGCGGCGTCGGCCCGCGAGGAAAGCCGCGGCTGCCATACGCGGCGTGACTGTCCGGACATGTCGTCGGCGCGAAGCAGCCGCGTTCGTCGAGACGAAGCAGGCGACATCGAGATACGCGGTGTCGAAGAATTGACGGGAGTAGGTCGACAGTGAAGGAACAGACGGTGACCGAACTGGCGAAACAGGGACTCGATCCGGAGGAGATTGGTGCGCTCGTACGTGTAGCCCTGGACGAGGATCTGCGATTCGGACCGGACGTGACGACGACAGCTACCGTGAGCGCCGACGCCGTCGCGACCGCCTCGGTCGTCGCTCGCCAGCCGGGCACCGTCGCCGGCATCGACGTCGGTCTCGTGGTTCTCGACGAGGTGCTCGAAGCGTACGAGGTGACGGACCGAGTCTCGGACGGGTCGACAGTCGTTCCGGGACAATCGGTTCTGACCATCACCGCGCCGACGCGCGGCTTGCTGACGGCCGAGCGGACGATGCTCAACCTGATCTGTCACCTGTCCGGAATCGCGACTGCAACCGCGGCGTGGGTGGCCGAAGTGGCCGACACCGACACGAAGATCCGCGACAGTCGCAAGACTCTGCCCGGCCTTCGCGCGCTGCAGAAGTACGCGGTCCGCGCGGGAGGCGGCGTCAACCATCGCATGGGCCTCGGCGACGCGGCGCTCATCAAGGACAATCACGTCGCCGCGGCGGGATCGGTCGTCGCGGCATTGAATGCCGTGCGGGCTCTCGCGCCGGACCTCGAATGTGAGGTCGAGGTCGACAGTCTCGAGCAGCTCGATGAGGTGCTCGCCGAGGATGTGGCGCTGGTTCTGCTGGACAATTTCCCGCTGTGGCAGACGCAGATGGCTGTGCAGCGCCGCGACAAGGTGGCACCGCAGACCAAGCTGGAGTCGTCGGGAGGTCTGACGATCGATGTCGCGCACGACTACGCGAAGACCGGGGTCGACTACCTGGCCGTCGGCGGCCTCACGCATTCGGTGACGGTCCTCGACCTCGGGTTGGACATGTAGGTTCACCCTTTTTCGGCATCGTTGGTCCGCGGCAGCCGTCTTTTCGATGCCGCGGACCATCGATGCCGAGGGCGTCGGCTAAATTCGAGAGTGATGGTCGAAAATCAGAGCGTACGGCTGGACAGCTGGGTCTGGGCGGTGCGGCTGTTCAAGACCCGTTCGGACGCGGCGAGCGCATGCCGGGCGGGTCATGTCCGCGTGAACGGCACGCCTGCGAAGCCCGGTCTGCGTATCGGCCCCGACGACGAGATCCGTCTCCGCGTCGGCGGGCTGGAGAAGATCGTCGTGGTGACGCGACCGATTGCGAAACGCGTCGGCGCGTCCGTCGTTCCGCAATGCCTGATCGACCGTAGTCCGCCTCCGCCGTCCAAGGAGATCCTCGCGTCCGTTCCGCGACGCGATCGAGGTGCGGGAAGGCCCACCAAGCGAGAACGACGCGAGACCGACAAGCTGCGGGGGCTGGGTTAGCCCCGCTTGCCGCGCTTGCTGGGCGGTGAGCCCTTGCGTCCCTTGGAGGCAGTCGGCTGCGGCTTCTTCTTCGGCGCCGCCTTCTTGCGGGTCTGCGCTGCCGGTGTCGTCGACCCACGCGAACTGCGAACCGACCTCCCGCGCACGATGCCGACGAATTCCTCCACCAATTCGGTCGTCCGATCCGTCGGCCACGCAACGGCGATCGGCGACGACGCCACACCGTCGACCGGCCGGTAGACCAGGTCGCGTCGACTGTGCAGCCGTGCGATGGACTGCGGTACGACCGCGATGCCCAGCCCGGCAGCCACGTATTCGAACAGCTGCGCGTTCGACTCGACCTCGATCGGCGCCAGGCGGGAACCGTCGGCGATTTCCGTTGCGACGGAAGCCCACTCGGGAACTTCGTCCGCGTCCTGCAGGAGGTGCTCGTCGGCGAGATCCGTCACCGGCACACGGTCGTACGCCGCCACCGGGTGATCTTTGGGCACGACGACGACGAGCTGTTCCTCGTACAGCGTGATGATGCTCCGGCCGTCGCGGTCGATGGGCAACCGCACGAAACAGACGTCCGCGGACTCGTCGGCGAGCGGGAGGAGTTGAGTCTCGACGGTGGTCGGGACCAGTCGCAGTTCGACGTCGGGGATGCGCTCGGCCCAGATCCGCGTCCACTTCGTCAGCGTGACGCCCTCGGTGTATCCGATCGTGAAGGTGGGATCGGTTCGCGCCGCTGCCTCGGCGGCGACGCGCTCTTCGTCCTCGGCCACGAGGCGACGCGCCTCGAGGAGGAATTCGGCCCCCTGTTCGGTGAGCTGTGTCGGCGACGCCCCGGGGACGAACAGCGAAAAACCCAGGCTTTCCTCGAGATCGATGACGGTGCGGCTGAGCCGAGTTCGAGCGATGTTCAGCGACTTCGCCGCCCGCGCGAAGTGCAGTTCCTCGGCTACGGCGATGTACCAGCGGAGGTCACGGACGTCGAAGTTCACAGTCGTCACAGTAGGCGAGGGCCGAGGCGCTGCTCGGAGTCGGTGGCATTCGGGGCAGTTTTCTACCGATAAGCTGTACCGGTGAGCCCGGAGAAGAACCCGCAGTACATGAAGCCCCTGACCGCGGCGAACAAGCTCGGTATCTACCTGCAGGCAGCCCCCGACGAATTCCAGAACACACCGCTGACCCGGTCGGATCTGGAGGCGCTCCGCAAGGATCCGCCCGCATGGCTGACCGAGCTGCAGACGAACGGCCCGTTCCCGAAGGACGTCGTCGCCCGCAAGCTGGGTGTGTCGATCGCGGGACTGGCCCGCGCCGAGATCACCGACGCGCTGACCGCGTCGCAGATCGCCGAACTACTCGAGGATCAGCCGGACTGGTTGGTCAAGGAACGCCGCACCCAAGCCGAGGTGCGTGCCGAAGCCGAGCGAGTGAAGGCCAAAGAAGAGGCGCGACGCGCCGCGACGAACCGGCCCGCGAAGAACCGCTAGTCACCGAAGGCCGATGACCCCGTCGAGGTACGACCACGCCCCGTCGACACGTACGAAACGGCTGCGTTCGCGCAGTACACCGTTGCCGTCGGGGTGCTTGTAGTAGGCGCTGAACTCGACGATGCCTTCGTCGTCGAGCAGGCCGCCTGCCCGGGTGTCGTGTATCTCCAGGCGGTACCACCGCTGTTGTGGATCGAGTGCGAGGTCGTGCGGCGCCGTCGTCGGGTGCCAGGTGCGACGCAGGTACTCCTCGTCGCCGACGGCAAAGGCGCTGTACCGCGACCGCATCAGACGTTCCGCGGTCGGCGGCGTCGATTCCCCGCGCAGGTAGGGACCGCAGCATGCGTCGAACGGCTCGCCGCGTAGGCAGGGGCAGACGGTGCTCACGACAACCTCCCGATCAGGCCGCGGGTGCGGCGCGTCGGATCGTGGCCAGGAACGACGCCGCGACGAAGAACAACCCGGCGAACGTGCGGTTGACGCCGACCTGCTGACGACGCGACCGCATCACGCGCAGCACGCGTGAGGCCAGCGACGTGTAACCCGTCATCACCAGCATGTCGACGGCGACCATCGTCGCGGCGATGACGAGGTACTGCGGCAGCAGGGGACTCGACGGATCGAGGAACTGGGGGAGCACCGCGAGCATGAACACGACGGCTTTCGGGTTGCTCGCGTTGACGAGGAACCCGCGCACGAGCATCGTGACACCACGATCGGCGACGGGCGTCGCGCCGTCGATCTCGGTGGGGGCCGCGCGCCACTGGCGAATGCCGAGGTAGACGAGGTAGGCGACGCCGAACCATTTGATGACGGTGAACGCGAGCGCCGAGTTGGCGAGAACCGCGCCCAGACCGACGGCGACGATGGCGATCTGCAGGAGCAACCCGATCTGCAGGCCGAAGATGTTCCAGTATCCGCGTCGGAGTCCGTGGCGAAGGCCGGTCGACATCGACGCGATCGCTCCCGCGCCGGGGGAGAGACTGATGACGACGCTCGCGCCGAGGAAAGCCAGCCACACATGCCAGGTCATCGGCCTATTGAACTATGTGTATGCCGTGCCGGTCGAATCGCCCGAGAGTGAAGTTCTCCGCGCCGGGGTACGTGTGGAGACATGGTTTCGATACGCACGATCGACAGAGGCGACCGCGTCGTGGCTCGCCAGGTGGACGTCAACGCGTCGGCCGAAGAACTGTTCGCGAGGGTGGCGAACCCGCACCGGCATGGAGAGCTCGACGGATCCGGAACCGTGAAGGACACGGTGAACGGCCCCGATCGGCTGAGCCGTGGGGCGAAGTTCTCGGTCGGCATGAAGCAGTACGGGGTGCCCTACAAGATCACGAGCACGGTGACGGATTTCGTCGACGAGAGCACCTCGAAGGTCGTCGAGTGGCGACACCCCATGGGCCACACGTGGCGGTGGGAGTTCGACGAGAAACAGCCCGGCGTCACCACTGTGACGGAGTCGTTCCAGTACGGCACCGCGAAGGCGCCGAAGGTGCTGGAAATCTTCAAGATGCCGCAGCAGAACGCCAAGGGAATCAGTTCGACCCTGGAGAAGCTGGCGCGGCAGTACGCCTGAAAGACGGTGCGGTGAACCGGCGGTGACGGATTCGTCTCGAAATCCGTTCCCGTCGGTTTCGCCCTTTTTCGGTGATACTGTTCGCCGCACCAATCAGTGGACACGGTTGCAGGATGTGGCGGAAGGGATTCATGTGAACACCAGGCGAGCCATCGCGACGTGTACCGCAGCACTGCTGTGTGTGCTCACTCCCTCGATCGCCGGAGTGAGCTCCGCTGCTGCCGAGGACCTTCCGGTCGCTGCCGCGTCGTCCGCCGACGGGTCGTACATCACCTCCGCGACGCGCATCGACGACCGTCAGCTGAAGCTCGAGATCTACTCCGCCGCGATGGACCGCACGATCCCTGTCCAGGTCATGACACCGGCCGACGGCTCGGTGTCCCGGCCGGTGCTTTATCTGCTCAACGGCGCAGGCGGCGGCGAGGACTCGGCGTCCTGGCAGTCGCAGACCGACAGCGTGCAGTTCTTCCAGGACAAGAATGCCTTCGTCGTCACTCCGCAGGAAGGCAAGTGGTCGTACTACACGGACTGGATCGCCGACGACCCGGTTCTCGGCCGCAACAAGTGGCAGACCTTCATCGGCGAGGAGCTGCCGCCGCTGATCGACGCGCAGTTCGACACCAACGGTGTTCAGTCCATCGCCGCACTGTCGATGTCGGGTACCTCCGTGCTGAACCTGGCGATCGCCTACCCCGGCCAGTACCGCGGCGTCGCGGCGTACAGCGGCTGCGCTCAGACGTCGGACCCGCTCTCGCAGCAGTTCGTCAAGCTCGTGGTGGAGACGTACGGCGGCGGCAACGTCGAGAACATGTGGGGTCCGCTCGACGGACCGGTGTGGCGCGAGAACGACCCGATCCTGCACGCCGAGCAGCTGCGCGGCACCGAGATCTACATGAGCACCGGTACCGGCCTTCCCGGCATCCCGCACGACACCCCACTGAACCCGCGCTTTGCCGAGGGCAAGGCCCGGTTGTTCCCCGACCAGCTGATCGTCGGCGGCGGAATCGAAGCCGTCGTCAACTTCTGCACGTCGAACATGGCCAAGGAGCTCTACCGCCTCGGCATCCCGGCCCAGGTCGACTTCCGTCCCGTCGGCACGCACTCGTGGGGTTACTGGCAGGACGACCTGCACGCGTCGTGGCCGATGCTCGCGCGCTCGATGGGAATCTGAGGGGCCGCAGGGATCTAGACTTTTCGGCATGGCAATCGTTCCCGACACGAAGAACTGGACCTGGGTCCTCGAGCGGCAGTGTCCCGACTGCGGGTTCTTCGCCGGCGACGTCTCGTTTCGCGACATCCCCGCATTGATCAGAGCCGACGTCGACGCCTGGGCGGACGTCCTGTCGTCCCCACACGTCGCACAGCGACCGGACGAGCAGACCTGGTCGCGACTGGAGTACGGCGCGCACGTCCGCGACGTCCACCGGAAGTTTCTGACGCGCCTCGATCTGGTGCGTACCGAGGACGACCCTCTGTTCGAGAACTGGGACCAGGACGCGACGGCGATCGAGGACGACTACAACGCGCAGGACCCGGCCACGGTGGCGGTCGAACTCGCCGACGCGGCACGCGCCCTCGCGGACGCGTTCGACGCGGTGCCGGATGCCGATCTGTCGCGAACCGGTCGGCGGAGTGACGGCGCGCGGTTCACCATCCGGACACTGGCGCAGTACTACATCCACGACCCGGTCCATCATCTGTGGGACGTGCGGCGATAGCCGAAAATCACGCGAACTATCCTTGAGTTACACCATACGACTTTCCGAAGGGGTCACTATGCCTGCCCGCATCGAGCTCGCCCGCGTGGATCTACGCGGCCGAACTCCATCCACCGCCGAACTACGCGGCGCTCTCCCACGAGGCGGAGTGGATGTCGACGCGGTGCTGCATCATGTTCGCCCGGTCGTCGACGCGGTCCGCGATCGTGGTGTCGACGCGGCCCTCGAGTACAGCGAGCAGTTCGACGGTGTTCGCCCCGATCGGGTGCGGGTGCCGGCCGAGGCGCTGGTCAAGGCGCTCGACGAGCTCGATCCTACGGTGCGTGAGGCGCTGGAGGTCGCGATCACGCGTACCCGCGTCGTGCATGCAGATCAGCGCCGGACGGACACGACGACCGAGGTCGTCCCCGGGGGCACTGTGACCGAGCGATGGATTCCCGTCGACCGCGTGGGGCTGTACGTGCCCGGTGGTAACGCCGTCTACCCGTCGTCGGTGGTCATGAACGTGGTGCCCGCGCAGACCGCGGGCGTCGGCTCGCTCGTCGTCGCGTCGCCCCCGCAGGCGGAGTTCGGCGGTCTGCCGCACCCGACGATCCTTGCTGCCGCGCAGCTGTTGGGTGTCGACGAGGTGTGGGCTGTCGGCGGTGGCCAGGGCGTCGCTCTGCTGACCTACGGCGGCACCGACACCGACGGCGCCGAGCTGGCCCCGGTGGATCTGATCACCGGCCCCGGCAACATCTACGTCACTGCTGCGAAGCGGTTGTGCCGTGGCGTGGTCGGTATCGACGCCGAGGCGGGCCCGACGGAGATCGCGATCCTGGCCGACGCGTCGGCCGATCCGGTGCACGTGGCAGCGGACATGATCAGCCAAGCCGAGCACGACGTCATGGCGGCAAGTGTGCTGGTGACCACGAGCACCGAACTCGCGGACGCGGTCGACGCGGCGTTGTCGGCCCAGCTGGAATTCACCAGGCATGCCGAGCGAGTGACGACGGCGCTCTCGGGTGCGCAGTCGGGCATCGTCCTGGTCGACGGCATCGACCAGGGGTTGCGCGTCGTCGACGCCTATGCCGCCGAACACCTCGAGATTCAGACCGAGGACGCGTCGGCGGTGGCTGCTCGGGTACGAAGCGCCGGAGCGGTGTTCGTCGGCGCCTGGTCGCCCGTCAGTCTCGGTGACTACTGCGCAGGGTCCAATCACGTGCTGCCGACCGCCGGGTGCGCACGGCACTCGTCGGGGCTCAGCGTGCAGACCTTCTTGCGCGGCATTCACGTCGTCGACTATTCGGAAGCGGCCCTGAAAGATGTTGCAGGTCACGTGATCGCCCTGGCGAACGCCGAGGACCTGCCCGCCCACGGCGAAGCCGTCCGCCTCCGATTCGAAGGACTGACCTCGTGAGTTCCGTTGCCGGCCGGTCTGTTTCGCTCGACGACCTGCCGATCCGAGACAGCTTGCGCGGTAAGTCCGCATACGGTGCGCCGCAGCTGACGGTTCCGGTACAGCTCAACACGAACGAGAACCCGCACCCGCCGACGCAGGCACTCGTCGACGATGTCGCCGAGTCGGTGCGCGTCGCCGCGACTCAGTTGCACCGGTACCCGGATAGAGACGCCGTCGAATTGCGCACTGCGCTGGCCGACTACCTGACGGGACAGACCGGATTCGCCGTCGACGTCGCCAACGTGTGGGCGGCCAACGGCTCCAACGAGATTCTGCAGCAGCTGCTGCAGGCATTCGGTGGACCGGGACGCTCGTCGCTCGGTTTCGTGCCGTCGTACTCGATGCACCCGATCATCTCGTCGGGCACCCAGACCGAGTGGATCGAGGCGATGCGTCGCGACGACTTCTCGCTCGACGTCGACTACGCGGTCTCGGCGATCGAGGCGCGTCAGCCCGACGTCGTGTTCGTGACGAGCCCCAACAACCCGACCGGCCACAGCATCGCCGAGTCCGACCTGCGACGAATTCTCGATGCGGCGGGCGGAATCGTCATCGTGGACGAGGCGTACGCCGAGTTCTCGTCGCTGCGCAGCGCGATCGGGCTGATCGACGACTACCCGACCAAACTCGTCGTGAGCCGCACGATGAGCAAGGCGTTCGCGTTCGCGGGCGGGAGGCTCGGCTACCTCGTGGCAGCTCCTGCCGTCGTCGACGCGATGTTGTTGGTGCGCTTGCCGTATCACCTGTCGGTCGTCACTCAGG
Organism: Rhodococcus sp. B10; assembly: GCF_011770055.1. Taxonomy (NCBI): domain Bacteria; kingdom Bacillati; phylum Actinomycetota; class Actinomycetes; order Mycobacteriales; family Nocardiaceae; genus Rhodococcus; species Rhodococcus sp. B10. The sequence goes on from NZ_JAAFYV010000003.1 coordinate 152,161, forward strand.
CCGCCGCACTCGCGGCGCTGCGGCACGCGTCGGAGACGCTCGGTAGCGTCGCGCAGCTGTCGTCCGAGCGTGACCGCGTGATGGCAGCACTGACGAGCTACGGTTTCGACGTCGTACCGAGCGACGCCAATTTCGTTCTGTTCGGCCGGTTCTCGAACGCTGCTGCCACCTGGAAGCGCTACCTCGACGAGGGCGTGCTGATCCGCGACGTCGGCATTCCCGGATATCTACGCACCACCATCGGACTCGACACCGAGAACGACCGGTTCCTCGACGTCAGTGCACAACTGGTTCGAGACGAACTCGTCACGATCACAACGCAACCGGAGGCCAGCCGATGACCACGGCAGCATCACCCAGGATCGCCCGCATCGAGCGCGCGACCAAAGAGTCCGACATCACCGTCGAACTGAACCTCGACGGCACGGGCACGGTCGACATCTCGACGGGTGTCGCGTTCTTCGATCACATGCTGACGGCGCTGGGTACGCACGCTCGGTTCGATCTCACCGTGCACGCGAAGGGCGACGTCGAGATCGACGCACACCACACCGTCGAGGACACCGCCATCGTGCTCGGTCAGGCGCTCGGCCAGGCGCTCGGCGACAAGTCGGGTATCACCCGCTTCGGCGACGCGTTCATTCCGATGGACGAGACGCAGGTCCACGCATCCGTCGACGTCTCGGGTCGGCCGTACTGCGTGCACACCGGTGAGCCGGACTACCTCGTGCACTCGGTCATCGGCGGCTACCCCGGCGTGCCCTACTCGACGGTCATCAACCGGCACGTGTTCGAGTCGCTCGCGATGAATGCTCGTATCGCGCTGCATGTTCGAGTTCTCTACGGACGCGATCCGCACCACATCACCGAAGCGGAGTTCAAGGCCGTCGCGCGTGCGCTGCGGCAGGCCGTCGAGTTCGACCCTCGGGTCAGCGGGATTCCGTCGACCAAGGGAAGTCTGTGACGTCCGCTTGACGTCGCTGCTGTCCATTCGCGGTCTGCCCGCCGCGATGGCGATGGGTGCTGCCGCGTTCGGGGGATGGGGACTTCTCCTTCCCGTCGTTCCGTTGGCCGTGTCCGTCGCAGGCGGGTCCGACGCCGTCGCCGGCGCGAGTACCGCGATCTTCATGGCGACGACGGTCGCGACACAGCTGTTCGTGCCGCGCATGTTGGCTCGATTCGGTCACCGTCTCGTCCTGGCGGCCGGGTGCATCTTGCTCGGTGCGCCCGCGGCGTCGTTCGCGCTGTCGGTGGACGTGATTCCTGCGCTGAGTGTGTCGGCGGTGCGAGGCATCGGGTTCGGCATGTTGACGGTGGCGGCGTCGGCGCTCGTCGCGGAACTGGCGCCTCCTGCGCAACTCGGTCGTGCGACCGGCGCCCAGGGCATAGCCGTCGCGCTGTCCCAAGCCGTGACGCTTCCCGCCGGGTTGGCGTTGTTCGCGGTGTCCCCGACTTCGGTGTTCCTGATCGGCGCGGCGGTTCCGCTGCTCGGACTCGTGGCCATCGTGTTTCTGCCCCCGATTCGCCCTGTGGTGCCCGCACGCGGCGAGCCGCGGACATCGCGTCGCGGATTCGGACGGCTGCTGATCCCGTGTCTCGCCATCGCGGCCGCGTCGGCGTCGTTCGGCGGGCTGTCGAGTCTGCTGCCGATCGCGGAACCGGGGCGCGAGTCGATGATCGGCGTCGCGCTGTCGGTCGTCAGTGTCGCGATGCTCGTCGGACGCTACGGTGCCGGCGTGATCGCCGACCACATCGGAATCGGTCGGGCACTGGCACCAGCCCTGGCGCTCGTCGGTGGCGGTGTCGCGGTGTTCGCGTTCGCCGTGTTCGAGACCAACCCTGCGGTCGTGTTCATGGCCGCGGCGGTGCTGTTCGGACTCGGGTACGGCGCGACGCAGAACGACAGCTTGGTGATGGCGTTCGACGCCGCGGGCCGCGAGCGCTACAGCCAGGCCAGCGCCGCCTGGAACATCGGATTCGACGCAGGCACCGGCGCGGGCGCGATGACGCTCGGCCTCGTCGTCGGAACAACCGGCTACACCGGCGGATTCGCGATGGTCGCCGTGGTCGCGTTCCTGATGGCCGTGGTGGTGGCGACGTCGCGACGAATGCAGGCGGATAGACTCGGGCCATGAAATCTGTGGCCCTGCTCGACTACGGCTCGGGCAATCTTCACTCGGCCAAGCGCGCACTCGACCGCGTCGGAGCGGACGTCGAGGTGACGAACGACCCCAAGGCCGCTCTGGCTGCGGACGGTCTCGTCGTTCCCGGCGTCGGCGCGTTCGCGGCGTGCATGGAAGGTCTCCTCGGGGTCAAGGGAGACCGCATCATCGGCCAACGCCTCGCAGGCGGACGTCCCGTGCTCGGCATCTGCGTCGGGATGCAGATCATGTTCGAGAGGGGCGTCGAATTCGGCGTGGAGGCCGACGGCTGCGGCGAGTGGCCCGGCACCGTCGAACGGTTGGCCGCACCGGTGCTTCCGCACATGGGCTGGAACACCGTCCGCGCGCCGGAGAAGAGCGTTCTGTTCGACGGTATCGACGCCGACACCCGGTTCTACTTCGTGCACTCCTACGCGGTGCAGAAGTGGACGATGGATGTCGGTGACACCATCGCAGCTCCGCTGTTGACGTGGGCAGACCACGGCGGCGACTTCCTGGCCGCCGTCGAGAACGGCCCGTTGTCCGCTACCCAATTCCACCCGGAGAAGTCCGGTGACGCAGGCGCGGCGCTGCTGAAGAACTGGGTCGACTCGTTGTGATCGGTACGACGGGATGAGCGAGCGAGAGTTCTCGTTCGGGCGCCTCGTTGTCGCCTCTCTCGGCAGTGCCGCTCTCGCGCTGTTGCTCACCACCGTCGTCGTCGCAGTGGTTCGACCTGGTCCGGGCTGGGGTCTGGTGATCGTCGCGATCGGTATCGCCGCGGCAATCACCTCGATGGGCGTCGTCTCCACACGCATGACGCGCCGTGGACTCGGCGACGACGAGTGACCCAGCAGCTCGATTGTCGGATGCGGGCAGTAGCATGAACGCACGTGAGCCTGGTCTTATTGCCTGCTGTCGACGTCGCAGGCGGCGAAGCTGTCCGTCTCGTTCAGGGAGAGGCGGGGAGCGAAACGAAGTACGGATCCCCGCGTGATGCCGCGCTGGCGTGGCAGAACGACGGCGCCGAGTGGGTGCATCTCGTCGACCTCGACGCAGCATTCGGTCGTGGCTCCAACCGTGAACTGCTGGCCGACGTCGTCGGTGAGCTGGACGTCAAGGTCGAGCTGTCCGGCGGCATCCGCGACGACGAATCGCTGCGCGCAGCGCTCGCAACCGGTTGTGCGCGAGTCAATCTGGGCACCGCCGCGATCGAGAACCCGGAATGGTGCGCGCGTGCGATCGGCGAGTTCGGCGACCGCATCGCGGTCGGCCTCGACGTCCGTATCGAGGATGGCATCCCGCGCGTCAAGGGACGCGGGTGGGTCAGCGACGGTGGGGATCTCTGGGAGATCCTCGAACGGCTCGAGCGCGACGGATGTTCGCGGTATGTCGTTACCGACGTGTCCAAGGACGGCACCTTGACGGGGCCGAACCTCGATCTGCTGAGTCAGGTGTGCGCCAAGACCGACAAGCCCGTCGTGGCGTCCGGTGGTGTCTCGACGATCGACGATCTGCGTGCCATCGCCACACTCGTCGACCAAGGAGTCGAGGGTTCCATCGTCGGAAAGGCCCTCTACGCCGGTCGGTTCACCCTTCCCGACGCGCTCGCCGCAGTGTCCGGGTAGCCGCACATGAGTCTGCCCGAGGATCCGCAGCGCCTGCTGGACATCGCCAGTCGGTTGCTCGACGGCGTACACGAGCGATTCGTCGCGGGCGTCGGTGCGCCGAGTGCCGTGCAGAAGGGCCCGGACGACTTCGCGACGGCCGTCGACCTCGAACTGGAGAAGCGACTGACGTCGGAGCTGTTCGAGCACACCGGAATCGAAGTCCACGGCGAAGAGTTCGGTGGTCCCGACCTGCACGGCGATCCGGTGTGGGTGCTCGACCCGATCGACGGGACGTTCAACTATTCGGCCGGTCTGCCCTCGGCAGGTACCTTGCTCGCACTGCTCGACGGCGGCGTCCCGGTGCTGGCGTTGACGTGGCTTCCACTGGTACGTCAGCGATTCACGGCCATCGCGGGCGGGCCGTTGAGGCTCGACGGTGAGGCATTGCCGCGGCTCGAACACCGAGCGCTCGGGGACTCGATGATCGGGTTCGGCGCATTCAACATCGCGAGTCGTGGACGTATCCCCGGCTTGTACCGCGTGCGCATACTCGAAGAACTGTCGAAGGTGTCTTCTCGCCTGCGTATGCACGGCGCCACCGGGGTGGACCTCGCGTACACCGCGAGCGGTGTCCTCGGCGGCTGTGTCGTGTTCGGTCATCGCGCGTGGGACAACGCCGCAGGCGCCCTGATGGTGCAGGCGGCAGGCGGTGTCGTCACCGACCTCGCGGGCGCCCCGTGGACCGTCGACTCCACCTCGGTGTTGGCCGGATCGCCCGGGGTGCACGAAGAACTGTCGAAGGTCGTCGCCTCACTCGGCGATCCGAAAGATTTCCTGGAAGGACGTGTTCGATGAGCGTCGCAGTACGTGTCATCCCGTGCCTCGACGTGGATGCCGGCCGAGTGGTCAAGGGCGTCAACTTCGAAAACCTGCGCGACGCAGGCGATCCCGTCGAACTCGCCCGTGCGTACGACGCGCAGGGGGCCGACGAGCTGACGTTCCTCGACGTCACCGCGTCGACCGCCGCACGAGGCACGATGCTCGACGTCGTCAGTCGAACCGCGGAACAGGTCTTCATTCCTCTGACCGTCGGCGGGGGAGTGCGCACGGTCGACGACGTCGACAAGCTGCTGCGTGCCGGCGCCGACAAGGTAAGCGTGAACACCGCAGCCATCGCGCGACCCGAACTGCTGCGTGAACTGAGCGAGCGCTTCGGATCGCAGTGCATCGTGCTGTCCGTCGATGCCCGAACGGTTCCGGACGGCCAGGAAGACACACCGTCGGGGTGGGAGGTCACCACCCACGGCGGCAAGCGCGGCACCGGAATCGACGCTGTCGAGTGGGCCGTGCGCGGCGCCGAGCTCGGGGTCGGTGAAATTCTGCTCAACTCGATGGACGCCGACGGCACGAAGGCAGGCTTCGACCTCCCGATGATCACGGCAGTCCGATCCGCCGTCCACGTTCCCGTCATCGCGAGTGGTGGTGCGGGTGCCGTCGAACACTTTCCGCCTGCCGTCACCGCGGGAGCCGACGCCGTCCTCGCGGCGAGCGTCTTCCACTTCGGCGATCTGACCATCCCACAGGTCAAGGACGCGATGCGCGTCGACGGCATCGTCGTACGCTGACAGTCCACGGCAACTCGAAAGGTAGAGCGAGAGCATGAGTCTGGACCCGGCCATTGCCGCCCGGCTGAAGCGCAACGACGCCGGGCTGTTCAGCGCCGTCGCGCAGGAGCGCAGCACCGGCAACGTACTCATGGTCGCCTGGATGGACGACGAGGCACTGGCCCGCACACTCGAGACGCGTCGGGGAACGTACTATTCGCGGTCGCGGAAGCAGTACTGGGTCAAAGGCGAGACTTCGGGGCACACCCAGTACGTCCACGAGGTGCGCCTCGACTGCGACGGTGACACCGTGCTTCTCGTCGTCGACCAGGTCGGCGCGGCTTGCCACACCGGAACGCACACTTGCTTCGATTCGGACGTTCTGCTGGGCTGAGCCCTCGTTCGCGGACCGAGGGCGTCCCATGGTCACTCCGAGTGACCGAATGTCACCTTCGGTCGGGTCAGGTCGGGTCGGGACCGAGGGCATCCCATGGTCACTCTGAGTGACCGAATGTCACCTTCGGTCGGGTCAGGTTGCGGCGCGGTCGGGACCGAGGGCGTCCCGTGGTCACTCGGAGTGACCGAAAGTCACCTTCGGTCGGGAAAGGGAAGGGAAAACCGGGGCAGACCGTCAGGCCTTCCCCGTCCCCTCCGCGATGCCCTTGTCCAGCTGCTCGAGCATGACGGCGCTGAGCGAGGCCAGCTGTTCGACGTGATCGGGCCCGAGGCCCTCGAAAAGCAGCGCCTGCACGGTGTTGACGTGGCTCGGCGCGGCGCCGACGACCTTCTCCATGCCTGCGTCGGTCAGCACCGCATACGAACCCCGACTGCCTTCGATGCTTTCGCGTCGAACCCATCCGGCCTTCTCGAGCTTCGTGACGACGTGGGACAGCCGCGACAGCGAGGCGTTCGCGATCTTGGCGAGATCGCGGAGCTGGATGCGCCGGTCGGCGTGTTCGGACAGGCTCGACAGCACGAAGTAGTCGAAGTGAGTCAGACCGGAGTCGCGCTGCAGCTGGGTGTCCAGCGCTGCGGGTAGTCGGGTGACGATGGCTACCAACGATCGCCACGCGGCTTGCTGGCTGTCGCTGAGCCAGCGAGCTTCGACCTCGGTCGTCGACTTGTCCATCGCGGTGAGCCCTCCTGATCGAACGCAGACACTGTGTTGTGCTCAGTCACAGTGTTCCACCCGATTGAAGCTTCACACACACGCCGTACGGAACTACCGCGTCGATCGACTCCGCAGGAACTCGAGCGCATGATCGGCGTGCGCCTCGAACCGGAATTCGCTGCTGAAGGCTTCGAGGACGGTGCGGTCGGTGTCGATCACGAACGTCGCCCGCTTGACCGGTGACAACTTCCCGAGCAACCCGCGCTTGACGCCGAACGCCGTGGCCACGGCACCGTCGGAGTCGGACAGCAACGGGTAGTCGAACCCCTTGTCCGCGGCGAAGTCCGACTGCTTGGCGACGGCGTCGGTGCTGATTCCGACCCGAGTCGCGCCCACTTCGGCGAACTCGGCTGCCAGATCTCGGAAGTGACATGCCTCGGCGGTGCAGCCGGGGGTGAAGGCGGCGGGATAGAAGAACAGGACGACCGGGCCGTTCCGCAACAGCCCGTCGAGGGACTGCGGGGTGCCCGTCTGGTCGGGAAGCGTGAAGTCCGGGACGCTGTCACCTGGTTTCATGCCACGCAGGCTACCGCGCGACGCGGCGTGCGTGCGGCACCTGGGATGATGAAGTCATGCATGGCGAGACCACGACACTGCCCGGTGCGACGCAACCTGCCGACTCGTCCTCGACGACCACGCGGGAGGTGTTTCGGGCACTTGCCGCCGAACATCGCGTCGTGCCCGTCGTTCGCAAGGTGCTGGCGGATTCGGAGACGCCGTTGTCGGCGTACCGCAAGCTCGGCGGCGACCGCCCTGGGACGTTCCTGTTCGAATCCGCGGAGAACGGCCGCTCCTGGTCGCGCTGGTCGTTCATCGGTGCGGGCACACCGGCGGCGCTGACCGTGGAGAACGGAGACGCCGTCTGGCGCGGAAACGTGCCGGCAGGCGTGCCGTCGGGTGGAAATCCGCTCGACGTGCTGGGCCGCACGCTGGAGTTTCTGCGGTCCGAGCGCCTCCCCGGGCTGCCCCCGCTGACCGGCGGAATGGTCGGTTACATGGGGTACGACGCGGTCCGCCGTATCGAACGCCTGCCCGAGCATGCGGAGGACGACCTTCAGGTCCCCGAGATGCTGATGCTCCTCGCCACGGATCTGGCGGCCGTGGATCATCACGAGGGTGCGATCACCTTGATCGCGAACGCTGTCAACTGGGACGGCACGGACGAGCGCGTCGACGAGGCGTACGACGACGCGGTGGCACGCCTCGACCGGATGTGCGCGGACCTGGCCGCACCTGCACCGTCGACCGTCTCGACGATGTCGCGCCCGACCCCGAACTATCGGCGCCAGCGCACGTCCGAAGGCTTCGGCAAGGACGTCCGTCGTCTCGTCGAGGAGATCGAGGCGGGCGAGGCCTTCCAGGTCGTGCTGTCGCAGCGGTTCGAGATGGACACCGACGCAGCGCCGATCGACGTCTATCGCATGCTGCGCGCATCGAACCCGAGTCCGTACATGTACTTGATGCACGTGCCGGGGGCAGACGGCGAGACGGCGTTCTCGATCGTCGGGTCGAGCCCGGAAGCGCTCGTCACCGTCGTCGACGGTGTCGCGACGACGCATCCCATCGCAGGCACCAGGTGGCGCGGTAAGTCGGAGGAAGAGGACGTCCTGCTCGAGAAGGACCTGCTCGCCGACGAGAAGGAGAACGCCGAGCACCTCATGCTCGTGGATCTGGGACGCAACGACCTGGGCCGCGTCTGCACCCCCGGGACGGTGCGCGTCAACGACTATCGACACATCGAGCGCTACAGCCACGTCATGCACCTCGTGTCCACCGTGACCGGACATCTCGCCGACGGACGGCAGGCGCTCGACGCGGTCAAGGCGTGCTTCCCTGCGGGAACACTGTCCGGTGCGCCCAAGGTGCGTGCGATGGAACTGATCGACGAGCTCGAGCCGACTCGACGCGGAATCTACGGCGGCATCGTCGGATATCTCGATTTCGCGGGCGATGCGGACACTGCGATCGCCATTCGCACGGCCCTGATGAAGGACGGCACCGCCTACGTGCAGGCGGGGGCAGGCGTCGTCGCCGATTCGGTGGCCGAATACGAGGACACCGAGGCCAAGAACAAGGCGATGGCCGTTCTGGGCGCGGTGGCCGCCGCCGAATCGCTCCGAGCCGTGAGAGGCGATCACCCGTGACGTCGGAGACGCAGCGACGAGGCACGGGAGCCCGCGCGACGGCCGTGTCGGTGGTTTTTCTGCTCGTCGGCGCAGCGTGTCTGTGGGGCAGCTCGCGAATGACGTGGGTGACGGTCACCTCGTCGGACGGCCTGGGCGAGGCCCGCACGACCGAACTCCTCGGTAGCACGTGGGCGGCCGCGTCGACGCCCCTGGCGCTTGCGCTCGTCGCGGCGGTGGCCGCGCAATTCGCCGTCAAGGGGTGGGCGTCGCGGGTTCTGGCGGTTCTCGTCGCTCTCGTCGCCGTCGCCGCCGCCGTTCCGGCCGTCGGCGCATTGTTCGGTGACGTGTCGGCGGACGAGGCGGCGAGCGTCGCCGAACTCCCGACCCGCGCCGAGGTGACGTCGACGCAGACCTCTCTTCTCCCGGCAGCACTAGCGCTGATCGGGGCCGTGTGCGCTCTGGTCGCCGCGATCGTTCTGCTACGAAAACCAACCTCTCGGAAGGTATTGTCGTCGAAGTACGACGCTCCTGCCGCGCGGCGCGACGAAGCCGCCGAGCGCGCGAGGACTGCGTCGGAACGCGCCGACGCGAACGGTGAGGGGGATGACTTGACCGAGCGGATGCTGTGGGACGCGCTCGATGCGGGGGAGGATCCGACCGATAGGACCCCGAGGAACGATCACTGAAACCGCCCTCTACGCTAGGGAAGACCTCGATGAGCTTCCTCACATCAGGTCACCGATGGGAAAGGACTCGGGCCACCATGACTGTTCTCGATTCGATTCTGGACGGTGTGCGTGCCGACGTCGCAGCGCGAGAATCCATTGTCGACTTCGCTTCCGTGAAGGCCGCTGCGCTGAAGGCGCCTGCGGCACTGGACGCGACCGCTGCATTGCACGAGGACGGCATCGGCGTCATCGCCGAGGTCAAGCGCGCGAGCCCGTCGAAGGGCGCCCTCGCCGAGATCGGTGATCCTGCGGTTCTTGCTCAGGCCTACGAGCAGGGTGGCGCGCGCGTCATCAGCGTTCTCACCGAGGAGCGTCGATTCCACGGTTCGCTCGCCGACCTGGACGCGGTGCGCAAGGCCGTCAGTATTCCGGTGCTGCGCAAGGACTTCATCGTCGGTCCGTATCAGATCCACGAGGCTCGGGCCCACGGCGCCGACGTCATCCTGTTGATCGTCGCCGCACTCGACCAGCATGCGCTCACCTCGCTCCTCGATCGCACCGAGTCGCTCGGCATGACCGCCCTCGTCGAGGTGCACACCGAAGCCGAAGCGGATCGTGCGCTCGAAGCGGGTGCACGCGTCATCGGCATCAACGCGCGTGACTTGAAGACATTGGAAATCGATCGTGACGCGTTCTCGCGCATCGCTCCCGGACTGCCGAGCGAAGTCATCCGCGTCGCCGAATCGGGCGTCAGGGGCACGGCGGATCTTCTCGCGTACGCGGGCGCGGGTGCCGACGCGGTGCTCGTCGGCGAGGGGCTCGTCACCAGCGGCGATCCTCGTACCGCGGTCTCCGATCTGGTCACCGCGGGAACCCACCCTTCCTGCCCCAAGCCTGCCCGCTGAAACGGTAGACCCGAACGCTGCCGCCGGTGACGGCTGGGGCAGACTGGACGGGTGAGCAGCAACCTTCAGAGCCCTCGTTTCAAGGGCGGTGACCTCCCGGAGACCAGCGCGGGTGTCACCGACCGTAGTCAGCACAATCCCGACGTCGGCGGGCATTTCGGTGTCTACGGTGGACGGTTCGTTCCCGAGGCGCTCATGGGCGTCATCGAGGAAGTCTCCGCCGAGTACGACAAGGTGCGTAGCGACAACGAATTCCTCGGCGAGCTCGATCGACTGCAGCGCGACTACACGGGCCGTCCGTCGCCGGTGTTCGAGGCGACGCGGCTGTCCGAGCATGCGGGTGGCGCGCGAATCCTGCTGAAGCGAGAAGACCTCAACCACACGGGTTCTCACAAGATCAACAACGTCCTCGGTCAGGTTCTGCTCGCCAAGCGGATGGGCAAGACACGCGTCATCGCCGAGACGGGTGCAGGCCAGCACGGTGTCGCGACGGCTACCGCATGCGCCCTGCTCGGGCTCGACTGTGTCGTGTACATGGGCGAGGTCGACACCGAGCGTCAGGCACTGAACGTCGCACGGATGCGGCTGCTCGGGTCCAGTGTCGTTGCGGTCAAGTCGGGTTCGCGCACACTGAAGGATGCGATCAACGAAGCACTGCGCGACTGGGTCACCAACGCTCACGACACCTACTACTGCTTCGGCACGGTCGCCGGACCGCACCCGTTCCCGCTGATGGTCCGCGACTTCCAGCGCATCATCGGACTCGAAGCGCGACAACAGGTTCAGGCGTCGACAGGACGGCTTCCCGACGCCATCGCCGCGTGCGTCGGCGGCGGCTCGAACGCGATCGGCATCTTCCACGCGTTCATCGACGATCCGTCGGTTCGTCTCGTGGGCTTCGAGGCCGCGGGTGACGGCGTCGAGACAGGTCGTCACGCAGCCACGATCAGCGGCGGTACCCCGGGAGCCCTGCACGGCGCGTACTCCTACCTGCTGCAGGACGAGGACGGCCAGACCATCGAGTCGCACTCGATCTCGGCAGGTCTGGACTACCCGGGCGTCGGCCCGGAGCACTCGCATCTCAACGATCTCGGACGCGCGGAGTACCGCGGGATCACCGACACCGAAGCGATGGATGCCTTCAAGCTGCTCAGCCGGACCGAGGGCATCATCCCGGCCATCGAGTCGGCGCACGCGGTCGCCGGTGCGCTGAAGCTCGGCAAGGAACTGGGCGAAGGCAAGATCGTGCTCGTGAACCTGTCCGGCCGCGGCGACAAGGACGTCGACACCGCAGCCGAATGGTTCGGGCTGGTCGACAGCGATGGCGAAGCACACGTGGACGCCGAGAAGGGTGCGCAGGAATGACCGAACGTTCAGGGCTCGCAGCCACATTCGAGAAGACTCGCGCCGAGAACCGCGCAGCGCTCGTCGGTTACCTGCCGGCCGGTTTCCCGACGGTCGAAGGGTCGATCGAGGTTCTCGAGACCATGGTGAAGTCCGGTTGCGACATCGTCGAGGTCGGAATCCCGTATTCCGACCCGGTCATGGACGGCCCGACCATCCAGGCGGCCGCCGACACGGCATTGCGCGCGGGTGTCAAGGTCAAGGACGTCTTCACGGTCGTCGAGAAGGTGTCGGCGGCGGGTGGTAGCGCGGTCGTCATGACGTACTGGAATCTGGTGCTGCGCTACGGAATAGATCGGTTCGCGCGGGATCTCGCGAACGCAGGCGGACTCGGCATCATCACTCCCGACCTCATTCCCGACGAAGCAGGGGAGTGGCTGGAGGCGTCGAAGGCACACGATCTCGATCGCATCTTCCTCGTCGCGCCGTCGTCCACGGAGGAGCGTCTCGCCAGCACGGTCGAACTGAGCAGTGGTTTCGTCTACGCCGCCTCGACGATGGGCGTGACCGGCGCACGCGACGCCGTGTCGTCGGCCGCTCCCGAACTGACGAAGCGCATCCGCGCTCACTCCGACATTCCGATCGGCGTCGGACTCGGTGTGCGTTCGGGCGCGCAGGCCGCCGAGATCGCCCGCTACGCCGACGCGGTCATCGTCGGTTCCGCTCTGGTCAGCGCGGTCGACAACGGACTGGATGCTGTCGCCTCGCTCACGAGCGAACTCGCCGAGGGCGTCCGTTCGGCTAACGTGTCGTCGTGACTTCCGCCCTTGCGTCGTCGACCTCTGTCCTTGCCTACATTCCCAGCCCGCCGCAGGGCGTCTGGTACGTGGGTCCGCTCGCATTGCGGGCCTACGCGCTGTTCATCGTTCTCGGCATCGTCGTCGCGATCATCTGGGGTGACCGTCGCTGGGTCGCTCGCGGAGGAACCAAGGGAACGGTTCTCGACGTCGCGGTGTGGGCCGTCCCGTTCGGCCTGATCGGCGGGCGGCTCTACCACGTCGCCACGGACTGGACCACGTACTTCGGTGCGGGCGGTGACCCGATTCGAGCGCTGAAGGTCTGGGAGGGTGGCCTCGGAATCTGGGGCGCCGTACTGCTCGGTGGCGTCGGCGCCTGGATCGCGTGCCGCAGACGCGGTATTCCGCTGCCCGCGTTCGGCGACGCCGTGGCACCCCCGATCCTGCTGGCACAGGCGATCGGCCGCATCGGCAACTACTTCAACCAGGAGCTGTACGGCCGCGAGACCACGGTGCCGTGGGGTCTCGAAATCTACGAACGCGCCGACGCGAACGGCCGCATCGATTCGCTGTCCGGTGTGTCGACGGGACTCGTCGAGAGGGTCGTCCACCCGACGTTCTTGTACGAGCTCCTGTGGAGCCTCGCGGTCGTCGTGGTTCTCGTCATCGTGGACAAGCGGTTCTCCATCGGCCACGGACGCCTGTTCGCACTCTACGTCGCCGGTTACTGTGCAGGTCGATTCTGGGTCGAGCTGATGCGTGACGACTACGCGACGCACATCGCAGGCATTCGCATCAACTCGTTCACCTCGTCCATCGTCTTCGTGCTCGCGGTGGCGTACGTCGTCCTGGCCAAGAAGGGGCGCGAGGAGCCGTCGACTCTGGTGTCGAAGGGCGCCGAGGAGGAGAACGCGGCGACCGACGAAACAGCCGACGACGCCGCGGAACGCACACCCGAGAACTGAACCGACTCACATGGCAGACTCTCCGCATCAGCTGCCCGACCTGAACGAGGAGCGCACGGTGACCGAGCCCGAGAAGAACCGAGACGAGACGACGAGCGGATCCCGCAGCGACGCGGAACGTCCGTCCACTCCACCGGAGTTCGGTGCACCGTTCGACTACGACGCGACCGCGGAAGCATCGTTGTCGGAGCCGCCCGCCACGTCGGAGATCGGGCCGGTCACCGGTGCGACGGGGTCGGGCTCCGGCTCGGGTCCGGGATGGGACGTCCACTCCGGCGTCGGCAACGGTCCAGGATGGGGAGCAAGCCCGAGCTACCCGCCGCCGAGTGAGCCCGACGCGCCGGGTGTGAATCTCGACAAGCCCTCGGCGACACCGTCGTACGACCCGAACTCGTACGGAACCGACTACGGAACTCAGCCGTACGGTGCTCCCACGTACGGCGCGCCCAACTACGGTGACCCGAACCACGGGGGACCGGTGTACGGGCCGCCGGACCCTGGCTACCAGCAGTTCGCGCAGCCGACTTCCGACGCGGGATACGCGCCGCCACCCCCTCCCGGGTATGGACCCCAGGGCTATACGCCGCAGCCGTACGGCGGGTTCCAGGGTGGCTACGGCGTCGATCCGTCGGCACCGTTCGGGCGTCACCCGATGACGGGTGAGCCGCTGTCGGACAAGTCCAAGGTGACGGCCGGGCTTCTCGAAATCCTGCTCGGCGCTTTCGGTGCCGGTCGGTTCTATCTCAATCAGCCGGGGATCGCGATCGCGCAGATCGCCGTCACCTGGTTGACCTGTGGCATCGGTGGCATCTGGCCGTTGATCGACGGCATCATGATGCTCACCGGCAGTGTCCGCGACCAGCACGGTCGGCCCCTGCGCGATTAGCGTCGGTCGAGACCGGTAGCCCTGGAATTGTCGAGCTGTCAAGGGCTACTGGTAGGCTCGTTTCGTTCGGCCCCGGCCGGACCCCTTCGCGGGCCAGAGTTGTCCCGGTAGACCCCGAATTTCAGCACGAGCGAGCTCTCGCGTGACCCGTATCGTTGTCACCAGAGCTCATTCGCTGGCGGAGTCGCCGAGGAAAGAACGCCGCCGATGCGGCGCACAGCATTTTCACGGTGTCTCCCTGGCACAGGTGGAGGAGACGAGAATGCTGTTCTCACAGTTGCCGGCAGAGCAAGGTCTGTACGACCCTGCCCAGGAGAAGGACTCGTGCGGCGTCGCCATGATCGCCGACGTGGCCGGACGTCGGTCGCACAGCATCGTCGCCGATGGAGTTCTGGCGCTCGAGAACCTCGAACATCGAGGCGCGGCCGGTGCGGAACCCAACAGCGGTGACGGCGCGGGCATCCTGTTGCAGCTTCCCGTCGAACTCCTCGAGTCTCTGGTCGACTTCCCGCTGCCCGAAGCGCTGGCGGACGGCACCAACACGTACGCCGCCGGAATCTGCTTCCTGCCGCAGGGCATTCGCGAACGCGCCGACGCCGTGGCGCGCGTCGAGGCGATCGCCCACGAAGAGGGTCTCGACGTACTCGGGTGGCGCGAAGTTCAGGTCGATCCCGACGGCGCGGACATCGGTCTGACAGCGCTCGGCTGCATGCCGCACATGTCCTACCTGTTCGTGGCAGCGCCTGAGGTCGACGGCGTTCGCCTCGGCGGCCTCGAGCTCGACCGTCAGGTCTACGCGGTGCGCAAGCGCGCGGAGCGCGTCACGCCGGAGATCGCCGCGGCCGGTACCGGACTGTTCTTTCCGTCGCTGTCCAGCCGGACCATCGTCTACAAGGGCATGCTCACCACGATGCAGCTGCCCATGTTCTTCCCCGACCTTCGGAACCCGTTGTGCAAGAGCGCGATTGCGATCGTGCACAGCCGATTCTCGACCAACACGTTCCCGTCGTGGCCTCTTGCTCACCCGCACCGCTACGTCGCGCACAACGGTGAGATCAACACCGTCATGGGCAACCGCAACCGCATGCGGGCACGTGAGGCGATGCTGAGCAGCGCCATCATCCCTGGCGACCTCGAACGTCTGTATCCCATCTGCAACCCCGATGGTTCGGACTCCGTGTCCCTCGACGAGGTGCTCGAACTCCTGCATCTCGGTGGCCGCAGCGTGCCGCACGTCGTCATGATGATGCTGCCCGAGCCGTGGGAGAACCACCGCGACATGGACCCCGACGTGCGCGCGTTCTACCAGTTCCACGCGTCGATCATGGAGCCGTGGGACGGCCCCGCCTGCGTCACGTTCACCGACGGTTCCTACGTCGGTGCCGTGCTCGATCGCAACGGTCTGCGCCCCGGACGATGGTGGCAGACGGTCGACGGACGCATCATCCTCGCCAGTGAGGCGGGTGTCCTCGAGGTTCCGCAGTCCGAGGTCGTCGCGAAGGGTCGCCTCGAACCGGGCAAGATGTTCCTCGTCGACACCGCGGCGGGTCGCATCGTGCCCGACCCCGAGATCAAGCAGCAGCTCGCGGGCGAGCACCCGTATCAGGAATGGCTGCACGCGGGACTGCTCGAGATCAAGAGTCTGCCGGAGCGCGCCCACATCCAGTACAACCACGAGTCGGTCGTGCGCCGTCAGATCGCGTTCGGCTACACCGAGGAAGACCTGCGGGTCGTTCTGTCGCCGATGGCCGCGTCGGGCGGAGAACCGTTGGGCTCCATGGGAACCGACACTCCCGCCGCCGTCATGTCGCAGCGGTCCCGGTTGCTGTACGACTACTTCGTCGAACTGTTCGCGCAGGTCACCAACCCCCCGCTCGACTCGATTCGTGAAGAGATCGTCACGTCGCTGTCCCGCGTCATGGGCCCGGAGCAGAACTTGCTGGAGCCGACGGCCGCGTCGTGCCGCCAGATCGTGTTGCCGTGGCCGGTTCTCGACAACGACGAGCTCAACAAGATCATCCACATCAACCACGACGGGGATCACCCCGGCCTCGCTGCCACCGTGCTGCGCGGGCTGTACGAGGTGGAACGCGGGGGAGAGGGACTGGCCGAAGCCATCGAGAGTCTGCGACGCCGCGCGAGCAAGGCCATCGCAGCCGGGTTCCGCACGCTGATCATCTCCGACCGCGATTCGGACCACACGCATGCGCCGATTCCGTCCCTGCTCGCGACCGCGGCGGTGCACCATCACCTCGTCCGCACGAAGGAGCGCACCAAGGTCGCACTCGTCGTCGAGTCCGGCGACGCCCGCGAAGTACACCATCTCGCGCTGCTCATCGGCTACGGCGCCGCGGCGGTCAACCCGTACCTCGCCATGGAGTCCATCGAGGACCTCGTCGGCGAAGGCGAGCTGACGGGCGTCGAATCGTCCGTGGCGGTGCGCAACTATCTGTACGGACTCGGCAAGGGCGTGCTGAAGGTGATGTCCAAGATGGGCATCTCGACCGTCGGATCCTATACGGGCGCACAGGTTTTCGAGGCCATCGGCCTCGACAAGGACGTGGTGCGCGAGTACTTCAAGGGCACCGTCAGCAAGCTCGGTGGTGTGGGCCTCGACGTGCTGGCCGAAGAGGTCAAGCTGCGGCACCGCCGCGCGTATCCGGAGAATCCGACCGACCGCGTGCACCGTCGTCTCGAGATCGGCGGCGAGTACCAGTTCCGTCGCGAGGGCGAACTGCACCTGTTCACGCCCGAGACGGTGTTCCTGCTGCAGCACGCGACGCGTACCGGACGCTTCGACGTCTTCCAGAAGTACAGCGACGAGGTCGATCGTCTGGCACGTGAGGGCGGCGCGCTGCGCGGGCTGTTCGAGTTGAAGGAAGGCATTCGCCCTCCTGTTCCGCTGGACGAGGTCGAGCCGGTCGAGTCCATCGTGACCCGGTTCAACACGGGTGCGATGAGCTACGGATCCATCTCGGCCGAGGCGCACGAGGCGATGGCAGTCGCGATGAACAATCTCGGCGGACGCTCCAACTCGGGAGAGGGCGGCGAGGACACCGACCGGTTGTACGATCCGACGCGTCGCAGCGCCGTCAAGCAGGTGGCCAGCGGACGTTTCGGTGTCACGAGCGATTACCTCGTGAACGCGTCGGACATTCAGATCAAGATGGCGCAGGGTGCGAAACCGGGTGAGGGAGGCCAGCTTCCGGGCTACAAGGTCTACCCGTGGGTGGCCAAGACGCGGCACTCGACGCCGGGCGTCGGGCTGATCTCGCCGCCCCCGCACCACGACATCTACTCGATCGAGGACCTCGCTCAGCTGATCCACGATCTGAAGAACGCGAACGAGAATGCGCGCGTTCACGTCAAGCTCGTCAGCTCGGTCGGGGTCGGCACGGTCGCGACGGGTGTCAGCAAGGCGCATGCCGACGTCGTCCTGATCTCGGGTTACGACGGCGGTACCGGCGCTGCGCCGCTGACCTCGCTCAAGCACGCTGGTGCGCCGTGGGAGATCGGTCTCGCCGACGCGCAGCAGACGTTGGTGCTCAACGGACTTCGTGACCGCATCACCGTGCAGTGCGACGGCGGTCTGCGGACGGGGCGCGACGTCATCGTGGCGGCGCTTCTCGGTGCCGAGGAGTTCGGTTTCTCGACTGCGCCGTTGATCGTGTCCGGCTGCATCATGATGCGGGTCTGTCACCTCGACACCTGCCCGGTCGGCGTCGCGACGCAGAACCCTGACCTGCGCAAGCGTTTCAACGGCAAGCCCGAGTTTCTCGAGGACTTCTTCCGTTTCGTTGCGGAAGATGTCAGGCAGTACCTGGCGAAGTTGGGCTTCCGCAGCATCGACGAGGCCGTCGGACACGCGGATGCGCTCGAGACGTCTGCAGGCATCGCGCACTGGAAGAGCCAGGGACTCGACCTGTCGCCGATCTTCGCAATGCCGACCGACCAGCACGGAGCTCCGCTGACGCAGCGGCGACGGTTGCGCGGCCAGGATCACGGTCTGGACTTCGCCCTCGACCGCACGCTCGTTCAGCTCGCCGAGGGTGCGCTCGAGGATGCTCACCCGGTCACGCTCGAACTACCGGTACGCAACGTGAACCGCACGGTCGGAACACTTCTCGGCTCCGAGGTCACCCGCCGGTTCGGTGGACGGGGTCTGCCGGACGACACCATTCGAGTGCAGCTGACCGGTTCGGCCGGGCAGTCGCTCGGCGCCTTCCTGCCCGCAGGTGTCACGATCGATCTGATCGGCGACGCGAACGACTACGTCGGCAAGGGACTGTCCGGCGGCCGCGTCGTCGTGCGTCCCGCCGAAGACGTCTCCTTCGTCCCGGAGGACAACGTCATCGCAGGCAACACACTTCTCTACGGCGCGACGTCGGGTGAGGTGTTCCTGCGCGGCCGCGTCGGCGAACGGTTCGCGGTGCGCAACTCGGGTGCGACGGCCGTCAACGAGGGCGTCGGAGACCACGCGTTCGAGTACATGACCGGAGGACGCGTCGTCGTCCTCGGCCCGACCGGGCGAAACATGGCCGCCGGAATGTCGGGCGGTATCGCCTTCGTCCTCGGCCTGGATGCGAGCGACGTCAACATGGACATGGTGACGTTGCAAACTCCCGATCCCGACGACTTCGCGTGGCTGCGCGAGACGGTGGAGAACCACCTGAAGTGGACCGGATCCACCGTCGCGGCCTCGCTCCTCGCGGACTGGCCTCGGCGGTCCGCACTGTTCACGAAGATCATGCCCGTCGACTACCAGCGTGTGCTGGAGGCGACGAGGATGGCGCGCGCCGAGGGGCGCGACGTCGACTCAGCAATCATGGAGGCAGCACGTGGCTGATCCCAGAGGATTCCTCAACGTCGTCAAGCAGGAAGCCGCCAAGCGGCCGATCACCGAACGCGTCAAGGACTGGAACGAGGTCTACTCGCACCAGCCCGCGTCCGAGCGCGCCGCAGAGGTGTCGGACCAGGCTCGTCGCTGCATGGATTGCGGTATTCCGTTCTGTCACTCGGGAACTGCGGGCTGTCCGCTGGGCAACCTGATTCCGGAGTGGAACGATCTCGTGCGACGGGACCGGTGGGACGCTGCGAGCGACCGACTGCACGCGACGAACAACTTCCCCGAGTTCACCGGACGCGTCTGCCCCGCGCCCTGCGAGGCGGCGTGCGTGCTGTCGATCGCCGAGAGCGACACCGGCGGTAGCGTGACGATCAAGCGTGTCGAGCAGACCATCGCCGATCTCGCGTGGGACGCAGGCTCGGTCGTGCCCCAGCCTCCGACGATCAACACGGGAAAGCGTGTCGCCGTCGTCGGTTCCGGTCCGGCGGGACTTGCTGCAGCGCAGCAACTCACGCGCGCCGGCCACGACGTGACCGTCTACGAACGCGACGACCGTCTCGGCGGTCTGCTGCGCTACGGCATCCCCGAATTCAAGCTGGAGAAATCCGTGCTGGACCAGCGACTGATGCAGATGCGTGCCGAGGGAACGCATTTCGTCACGGACTGCGAAGTCGGTGTCGACTTCACCGTCGAGCAGTTGCGGGAGAAGTTCGACGCGGTCGTGCTGGCGGTCGGAGCGCTGCGCGCTCGGGACAACACCGAGGTCGAGGGACGCTCTCTGGCCGGAATCCACTTGGCCATGGAGCATCTCGTGCCGGCCAACAAGGAATGCGAGGGCGACGGCCCTACATCGATCTCCGCGAAGGACAAGCACGTCGTCATCATCGGCGGCGGTGACACCGGGGCCGACTGTCTCGGTACCGCGCACCGGCAGGGTGCTGCGTCGGTGACCCAGTTGGATTACAACCAGGCGCTTCCCGAGATCCGCGACGAGCGCTCGCCGTGGCCGTCGTGGCCGCTGGTTCTCCGGACGTCGCCGGCTCACGCCGAGGGTGGCGTCGTACGGCACCAGGTTGCCGTGCAGCGTTTCCTGGGCGACGAGAACGGTCACGTACGCGCCATGGTGCTCGCCGAGGTCGAAGTCCAGCGCGATGCGGACGGCCGACGCGTCATCACCCCGATCGGCGAGGAGGTCGAGTTGCCGTGCGACCTCGCGCTGTTCGCCATCGGGTTCGAGGGCGTCGAGCACGGGCCGCTGCTCGACGACTACGGACTGACCCTGACCCGTCGCGGCGCGCTGTCGTGTGGCCCGGACTGGCAGACGACGGCGCCCGGTGTCTTCGTGTGCGGCGACGCGCACCGAGGAGCGTCGTTGGTCGTATGGGCCATCGCGGAAGGCCGGTCGGCGGCACATGGCGTCGACGCATACCTGACGGGCCGGTCGGATCTGCCGTCTCCGGTGCACCCGACTGCTTTGCCGCTGGCCGTGGTCTGAATTGATCCAGGTGTTCTGAACAGGTCTGACGCGATGTTACCGACGGGTAGAATCGCGTCGGACCCCTCTGCCATGGAGAAGGCAGGAGCCACAGTCTAGGCTCGTGTTCGTGAGCCGACGTACGAAGATCGTTTGCACCCTTGGACCCGCCACCGCTACCAGTGATCGAATCCGTGAACTCGTCGAGAGTGGAATGGATGTCGCCCGACTGAATTTCAGCCACGGCGATCACCCGGATCATCAGGCAAACTACGAAAGAGTCCGTGCCGCATCGAATGCCACGGGCAAAGCCGTCGGCATCCTCGCCGATCTGCAGGGACCGAAGATCCGCCTCGGCCGCTTCGCCGAAGGCAAGACCACCTGGGCCAACGGCGAATTGGTGCGCATCACCGTCGAGGAGTGCGAAGGCACCCACGACCGCGTGTCGACGACCTACAAGGAACTCGCTCAGGACGCCAAGGAAGGCGACCGGCTGCTGGTCGACGACGGCAAGGTCGGACTCGTCGTCACCGGCGTCGAGGGCAACGACGTGCTGTGCCGCGTCACCGAGGGTGGACCCGTCAGCAACAACAAGGGTGTCTCGCTGCCCGGTATGAACGTGTCGGTACCGGCGCTGTCCGAGAAGGACATCGCCGATCTGGAGTTCGCACTGCAGCTCGGAGTCGACTTCATCGCACTGTCCTTCGTTCGGTCGCCCGCCGACGTCGAACTGGTGCACGCGGTGATGGACCGCGTCGGCCGACGAGTTCCGGTCATCGCGAAGCTGGAGAAGCCGGAGGCCATCGACAACCTCGAAGCCATCGTGCTCGCGTTCGACGCAATCATGGTCGCGCGTGGCGATCTCGGCGTCGAGCTGCCGCTCGAGCAGGTTCCGCTGGTGCAGAAGCGCGCCATCCAGATCGCGCGTGCCAACGCCAAGCCCGTCATCGTCGCGACGCAGATGCTCGAGTCGATGATCGAGAATTCGCGCCCCACCCGCGCGGAGGCGTCGGACGTCGCGAACGCCGTGCTCGACGGCACCGACGCCGTGATGCTGTCCGGTGAGACCTCCGTCGGCAAGTACGTCATGGAGACCGTCCGCACGATGGCTCGGATCGTCGAGACCGTCGAGAGCGAGGGCGAGCCGGTTCCGCCGCTGACCCATGTGCCGCGTACCAAGCGTGGTGTCATCTCCTACGCTGCACGCGACATCGGCGAGCGTCTCGACGCGAAGGCTCTGGTCGCCTTCACGCAGTCCGGTGACACCGTGCGTCGTCTCGCGCGTCTGCACACGTCCCTTCCGCTGCTCGCGTTCACCTCGATCCCCGAGGTCCGGTCGCAGCTCGCACTGAGCTGGGGCACCGAGACCTTCCTGGTCCCCGAGGTCGCGACGACGGACGCGATGGTGATCGAGGTCGACAAGGCGCTGCTGGAGCTGGGTCGATACAGCAAGGGCGATCAGGTCGTGATCGTAGCCGGAGCTCCTCCCGGCACAGTAGGCTCGACCAACTTGATCCACGTGCACCGAATTGGAGAAGAGGACCGGTAAGTGACCGATGCGGGGGGAACCGGCGCTGCAGCCTCAGCGTCGACCGAGGGCAAGACGGATCTACAGACGCTCCTCGAGTTGCTCGAGCTCGAGGAGACCGGCGAGGACACGTTCCGGGGGGTTCATCCTCGCCAGGTGGGCAGCCGGACCTTCGGCGGACAGATGGTGTCTCAGGCACTGATCGCCGCCGGGCGCACGGTGTCCGGCACGTCACGTGACGTGCACGCCATCAATGCGCACTTCATTCGAGGCGGTGACGTCAAGAAGCCGATCGAGTATCGCGTCGAGCGTCACCGCGACGGGCGCGCCTTCGCGAACCGTCAAGTCACCGCGCTGCAGGACGGCGACGAGATCTTCGTGATGCTCGCGGCGTTCCAGGATTTCGGCAAGGGGCTCGAGCACAGCGTCGAGTTGCCCGAGGTGCCGTACCCGGATACGTTGCCGCCGTTGGGTGATCACTTCGTCGGGTACGAGGATCGACTGCAGATGTTCGTCGACGCGCTCAAGCCCATCGACATGCGCTACGCCAACGACCCCGCCTGGATTCTGCAGACCACGGGGGAGAAGCTCACGCACAATCGCGTCTGGATGAAGGCGGACGGGGAGCTGCCCGACGATCCGATCTTCCACGCGGCGACCATGGGGTACGCGTCGGACACCACGGTGCTCGATTCGATCCTCACCACCCACGGATTGTCGTGGGGACTCGACCGTATCGTCGCGGCGACGGTCAACCATTCCATCTGGTTCCACCGTCCGTTTCGTTTCGACGAATGGGCCCTCTACGCCACGGAATCACCTGTGGCCGCGGGGTCGCGCGGTCTCGCGACCGGCCGCTTCTTTTCGACGGACGGAGTACTGCTCGCAACCGTCGTGCAGGAAGGCCTGATTCGGCACTTCCCGAGAAAGTAGCTTCATCCGCGATCGACGACGGCCCTCCACGCGTCGAGCTTGCGTTCGTACGTCATCGACGCGTGCGCCGGGCTCGTCGACGGCAGCCGTACCAGTGCGATCGGACTCTGCGGGGTTGTCACGTACCGGAGGAAGCTGGATTCGGCTTTGGCCCCGTTGAAGAAGATGCGTTCGATCGTCGGATGTTCGCGAATCAGCGTGTCGATGTCGTTGACGACGATGGACGATTCCTCGATCGCCGAATCGAGACTGCCGAGACGCGTACACAGTTTCAACACATCCCATACAGCGATCCCGTGGGACTGCAGCACCGTCGTCCGTTTCTCGTACGGGACCGACGGTCCCGCGCCGAAGAGGTCGCCCATGATCGGCCAGAACGCGTTTCGCGGATGGGCGTAGTACTGATTCGCCGTCAGGGAGGCGACGCCGGGCATCGAGCCCAGGATCAACGTGTGCGCGGAACGATCGATGATCGGCGGGAAACTGTGCACGGTGGTCACCGCTCCACAGTGACACACGACGAAAGTCGGGGACACGTCACGAAAGGATGCGAGTTCGCCTGTGAAGGGCGGACAATGGAGCCCATGTTGGATCCACGAGTACTCGACAACCATGAACTCGACGCCGAACTGGCTGTGCTGCGCCGCGGCCGCGACCAGTCGATGGACGAAGGCGCCGACGACGCAGCGCTGGCGGAGGCCGACCGCTTGATCGCGGCGTTCGAGAACGAGATCGAGTCGATGCGCAAGGCGGCCGCCGACCCGGAGATCTAGCGGTGCGCGGCGACCGTCAACGCCGCGCACGCCGCGATCGCGGTCACGGTTCGCGCATCGTTCCAACGTGTCCAGCGCGTGAGATAGTCGCTCCACGTACGCAGTCCGGCCGCCGAGTGGGGGTCGGCGGCCGCCAGTGCGTCGTTCATCGGAACGTTGATCGCGCTCGTGACGACGACACATCCGATCACGAACAACGCCGCGCCTGTGGTCACGAGAATCCTGTTGCCGGCGGACGGCGACATCCACGACGTCATCACCGCGACCACAGCTGCGGCTGCACTCCCGAAGAACACGGTCATGAAGACGGGAGAGACGATCTCGACGTTCATTTGTTGCATCGACGACACAGCTGCATCCTGAGGTTGCGATCGCAGCGCCGGTATGACGCTCACCGAGAAGGCGAGGAGTACCCCTGCTGTGATGCCGCAGCCGACGGCTGCGATCGTCGTCGACACCGATGCAATGCGTTCGATCATCGGGAGCTCCTTCGTCGTGTGGTGATACTCAGCATCGACGCCGATCCATGGACTTTCCATGACTGTTCATCGCTGTTTCATGCCCGTTCGTCCAGCTCGGTCGTATCATCGGTGCATGCGTGGACCGGACCCGTGGGCGACGCCGGATGCCCTCGGCGAAGCTCTGCACTTCCTGCGTATGACGGGTGCCTTCTATTGCCGGTCGGAGTTGTCCGAGCCGTGGGGGCTCGAGATGCCGCGAATGGACGACTGCATGTGGTTCCACGTCGTCACCGACGGCCGGTGCAGACTCGACGTCGACGGCGCCGCGATCAGGTACCTCGTTCCTGGCGAATTCGCGCTCGTGCCACACGGTTTGGGACACACACTGGCCAGCGACGACCACGCAGGTGCATCCGCCCCGGTCGTCTACGACTTACCGCACGACTACGTCAGTGATCGTTACGCCGTCATACGCCATGGAGGCGGCGGTGTTTCGACGACGATGATCTGTGGGGCCGTTCGACTCGATCACCCGTCGGCGGTGCACTTGATCCGCTCGCTGCCGCCGCTGATCGTCGTGGAATCCGTGCCGTCGCCGCATCTGTCCTGGATGCACAGCACGCTCGGTCTCGTCGCCGACGAGGCACGCACACTACGGCCCGGTGGGGAAGCCGTCATCACGCGGCTCTCGGACATTCTGGTCATCCAGGCGTTGCGATCGTGGATCGAACACGACCCCGCAGCCAGGACCGGCTGGCTCGGCGCGTTGCAGGACCCGGGCATCGGACCGGCGCTGGCATCGTTGCACCGCAGCCCGGACACGCAATGGACCGTCGCGTCGCTTGCTGCCTCCGTGACGATGTCGCGCTCGGCGTTCGCGGCGAGATTCACCGCGTTGGTGGGGGAGACACCGATGAAATACCTCGCCCGCTGGCGAATGCAGGTGGCACACGATCTGCTGCGCTCGGGCGACGTGACCGTGGCGGAATTGGCGAAGCGATCGGGCTACGACTCCGACGCGGCCTTCGCGCGGGCATTCAAACGGGTAATCGGTGTGCCGCCTGGGAGTGTGCGGCGACGCGTCGAGACGACCTCGATCTTCTGATTTCTCGCTGGTGTCTCGATTTGTCGCTGCTGTCTTGCCTTTTCGAGATGTGGTGCCCCCGGTCAGACTCGAACTGACACTGTACGGGTTTTGAATCCGTTTCCTCTGCCAATTGGGATACGGGGGCCTGCGTTGTCTTGCGGTTCACTACTTTAGAAGATGCGCCGACGGGGTCAACCACCGGTACCCTTCAAATGCTCTCACGACCGGGTGGAAGCATCGTGCGTGCCTACGCATGCGAACGGTTTGCGCTGGTCGATGACTTGTCGAAGGAGACTGTTACTCATGAATGCTCCTGTTACGCAGGAGGGCGGCAGGCCCGCTCTCCGTGTCGTGGTTGCCGAGGACGAATCGCTGATTCGCCTGGATCTGGTGGAGATGCTGCGCGAGGAGGGCTACGAGGTCGTCGGAGAGGCCGCCGACGGGCAGCAGGCCGTCGATCTGGCCGTCGAACTCCGTCCGGATCTGGTGATCATGGATGTGAAGATGCCTCGGCGTGACGGCATCGACGCCGCGTCGGAGATCGCGGAGAAGCGCATCGCGCCGGTCGTGATTCTCACCGCATTCAGTCAGCGCGAGTTGGTGGAGAAAGCGCGCGACGCGGGCGCGATGGCCTACCTCGTGAAGCCGTTCTCCAAAGCCGATCTGATGCCGGCCGTCGAACTCGCGGCAAGCCGATACACCGAGATCTCGTCCCTCGAAAGCGAAATCGCGGATCTGCAGGAACGTCTAGAGACGCGCAAGCTGATCGAGCGTGCGAAGGGCAAGCTCATGGAGTCGCAGTCCTTGACAGAGCCGCAGGCGTTCAAGTGGATTCAGCGCGCGGCCATGGACAGGCGAACGACGATGAAGGCCGTTGCCGAGGTCATCATCGAGACGCTCGATCCACCCGCGGAGGCGTGACAGCGCCCCCGAACGCTACGGCCACGTAAATCTTCGGCAGCTGAGGTCACAGTCAGGTCACGAGCCTTCTTCTCACCGATCGCACATCGCTTCGGGCAGATAGCGTCTGATCCCACACGAGGCACATATTTCACGTGCGCTTCATCGATGAGCAATCAAGGAGACCCCCGATGGCAAAACGGACCTACGTCCGCACGGCTGCGGTTCTGAGTGCTGCGTCATTGGCACTGTTCGGCTGTTCCTCGAGTGACGATTCCAGCTCGGAGGACAGTGCCAATTCCGCCAGCGGTGGCGGATCGGCAGCCGCGGAGACGACGGTGTCCACCGATTGCACACCGGAACAGGCCACCGCCGGTGCCACCCCGGTCACGACGCCTCTCGTCGTCGGCACGTTGCTCCCCGAAACCGGTACCCTCGCCTTTCTCGGCCCGCCCGAAGTCGCCGGTGTTCAGCTCGCGATCAACGACGTCAACGCCGCAGGGGGCGTACTCGGTCAGCCGGTTCAGTTGATCCCCGGTGACTCCGGCGACACCACGACGGACACCGCGAACGTCACCGTCGACCGCCTACTCGCCGGTGGCGCCGACGTCATCGTCGGAGCAGCGTCGTCGTCGGTGTCGCTCAAGGTGATCGACAAGATCGCCAGCGCAGGCGTCGTGCAGTTCTCGCCGGCCAACACCTCCGACCAGTTCGTCTGCTACCCGGACAAGGGGCAGTACTTCCGTACCGCACCGACGGATGTCCTACAGGCACAGGCGTTGTCGCAGCTCATCGCCGAGGACGGCGCTCAGCGTGTGTCCATCCTCGCGCTGAACGACCCGTACGGCACCGGTCTCGCGCAGAACACCGTCGACAATCTTCAGGACGCGGGCATCCCGTCGGATCAGATCCAGAAGATCATCTACGACCCCAATGCGCAGTCCTTCAACGCCGAGGTCGACGACGTGAAGAACTTCGCGCCCGACGCGGTAGCGGTCATCGGCTTCGAGGAGTCGGCGAAGATCATCACCCGTATGCACGAGGTCGGCATCGGTCCGTCCGACGGCACTCTGGTCTACGGTGTCGACGGCAACATGGGTAACGCACTGGGTGAGGCCGTCGCAACGCCGTTGCTGGACACGATGAAAGGCACGACGCCGCTCACCGACGTCGGAACCGAATTCCAGGACCGTCTGAAGGCGCTCAACCCTGCGCTGGTCGACTTCAACTACTCCGGTGAGTCCTACGACGCCGTCGTCATCTCGGCGCTCGCGGCGGAACAGGCGAAATCGACTGCGGGAACGGACATCGCGGCCAACATCAACAGTGTCACCAAGGACGGCGAGAAGTGCACCAGCTTCGCGCAGTGCCTGCCGCTGGTCCAGGCCGGAACGGACATCGACTACGACGGCATCACCGGCGCGCTGAACTTCAGCGACTCGGGTGAGCCTGCCACCGGGTCTTACGGCAAGCTCGTCTTCGGCCCCGAGAACACCCTCACGACAGAGGGATACATCGTCGTCGGGGAGTGATGCTCGACCGGATGTGAACGAGCCCCGATCCGCTCAGCGGGTCGGGGCTCGTTCGTGTTCGGGCGCGGTGGGCCTGGGTGACCGAAGGACGCCCTCGCTCACTCTGAGTGAGCAAGGGGCGCCCTCGGTCCGGGGGGCGCGGTGAGCCTGGGTGACCGAATGACGCCTTCGCTCACTCTGAGTGAGCAAGGGGCGCCCTCGGTCCGGTGAGCCGGCCCCAAGTGACCGAAGGTGACATTCGGTCACCCCCCCAGCGCGCGCACCTACTTCTCTTTACTCCCCGCGAGCGTGCCGAGGTACAACTCGATGACCTTCGGGTCGTTCATGAGGTTGGTACCGGTGTCGGTGTAGGCGTTTCGACCCTGATCGAGCACGTATCCGCGGTCGCAGATCTGTAGGCATCGGCGGGCGTTCTGTTCGACCATGATGATCGAGACACCCGTCGCGTTGATCTTCTTGCAGCGGATGAACACTTCGTCCTGGAACATCGGGGACAGACCGGCCGACGGCTCGTCGAGCAGAAGGACCGACGGTTCCATCATCAACGCACGGCCCATCGCGACCATCTGCCTCTCGCCGCCGGACAGTGCGCCTGCCTTGACCTTCCTGCGTTCGCCCAGAAGTGGGAACAGCTCGCTCACGAACGCGAACCTCTCCGCGAACTTCTTGGGACGCAGGTAGATTCCCATCTCGAGGTTCTCTTCGATGGTGAGCGACGGGAACACGTTCTGCGTCTGTGGAACGTAGCCGACACCTTTGGTGACCAGGACGTGCGCCTGGGCCGACGTGATGTTGTCGCCGCGCAGCTTCACCGAACCCTGACGGACGGGGATCAGGCCGAACAGGGTTTTCAGCAGTGTCGACTTGCCCGCGCCGTTGGGGCCGATGATGCCGACGATCTCACCGTCACGAAGAAAGAAATTGCATTCGTTCAGGATGTTGACCCCGGGAATGTAGCCGGCCACCAGGTTGTCGGCGCGGACCAGTGCCCCCTCGGCGAGCCTGGCGTGTTCGTCCGGCGTCGCCGCGAATTCCGCTGGTGTCAGGTTTCCTGTGTTCGCTTCGCTCATCGCCCGTCCTCCTTTGTTGCCGTGGGGGAGTCGGCCACGAATTCCGGTTCGGACAGGTCGCCGCCTGCTTCGAGCTCTTCCGCTTCGGCTTGTTCGAGTGCTTCGGCCAGTCGTGCTGTTGCACCGACCGGATCACCGTTCTCGTCGAACTCGAGCGCTTGGTCGTGGTGACTGCCGAGGTAGGCGTCGACGACGGCGCCGTTGTTGGACAGTTCCTCCGGCGTCGATTCGGCGATCACGCTGCCCTGAGCCATGACGACGACCCAGTCGCTGATGTCACGGATGACGTCCATGTCGTGCTCGACGAACACGACGGTCATGCCGTCGTCGCGTAGGGACTTGATGTGACTCAACAAGCTCTGTGTCAGAGCTGGATTGACGCCCGCCATCGGCTCGTCCAACATGACCACCGCCGGGTCGGTCATCAGTGCGCGTGCCATCTCGAGCAGCTTGCGCTGACCACCCGACAGCGAGCCGGCGAGGTCGTCCGCTTTCGCGTCGAGTTTGAAGCGGCTGAGCAACTCGTACGCACGCTCGGTGATCTCCCTCTCCTGGGCCTTCCAGGTCCAGGGCAGGAGAGTGTTCAGGATTCGCTCACCGCGCTGGCCGGTGGCCCCCAACTTCACGTTGTCGAGAACGGACAGCTTCGACAACGCCTTGGTCAGCTGGAACGTGCGCACGACGCCCTGCCGTGCGACCTGATGCGGGTGCATGCGGCCGAGTGACTTCCCGTCCATCGACCATGTTCCCGTGTCCGGGCGGTCGAATCCGGTGAGCAGGTTGAACAAAGTCGTCTTGCCTGCCCCGTTCGGACCGATGAGCCCGGTGATACACCCTCGTTGGATTTCGAGATGGGCGACGTCGACGGCCTTGAGTCCGCCGAACGTGCGCGAGACGCCGTCGACGACGAGCGTCGGATCCGGTTTCGGTGCGCCCGGGACTCCGGGAACGCCCGCGAAGAGCGCGGCGCGTTGCTCCTTGCTGAGCACAGTCTTATCGGGCATCGATCTGGACCTCTCGCTTGTTGCCGAGGATACCCTGGGGTCGGAAGACCATCAGTACCGCGATCAGGATGCCCAACAACACGAAACGTGTTGCGCCGACCTGTTGTTCGGTGAGGTTCAACAACGGATCCGGGCCTGCGATGGCTTGACGCAGTAGAGCGTCGGGAATCGACAGCAGGAACCAGAACAGCATCGCGCCGAGCACCGGGCCGAAGACCGTCGCAGCGCCGCCGAGGATCAACGCGCCGAACGCGAAGAATGTCTGTGCCGTCGAGTAGAAGTCGGGGTTGATGGACTTGGTCTGCAGGGCGTTGAACACGCCGCCCATGCCACCGATGACACCGCCGAGCACGAGGGCCTGCATCTTGTAGACGAAGACGTTCTTGCCCAGAGACCGCGCGGCGTCCTCGTCCTCGCGCACGGCTTTGAGGACGCGGCCCCACGGGCTGTGCGTCAGCAGGTACACCAGCCCGCACAGCAGCAGGACGAGCGACCATCCGACGACCATGGCCCACAGGTCGTCGCCGTAGAACTTGACCCCGAGGAACGAGTACTGCTTACCGGAGTCGAACGGGCTGAGCGAGGTGAACGGATCGGCGAAGCCGAAGATGCCGTTCGTCGACTTCGTCACGGAATCGGTTGCCGTCGAACGGAACACGAGACGCAGAATTTCCGACGCGGCGATTGTC
The DNA here is from genome assembly GCF_011770055.1 of Rhodococcus sp. B10. Taxonomy (NCBI): domain Bacteria; kingdom Bacillati; phylum Actinomycetota; class Actinomycetes; order Mycobacteriales; family Nocardiaceae; genus Rhodococcus; species Rhodococcus sp. B10. The sequence goes on from NZ_JAAFYV010000003.1 coordinate 182,675, forward strand.
ACGATGGCCAGATAGTCGGCTCGCAGCCTGAGCGTCGGGATGCCGAGCACGAGTGCGAGGAGTCCCGCCGCTCCGAGGCCGACGAGGATTCCCAACCACAGCGGCTGCTGATAGGTGATCGTCATGATGCCGACGCCGTATCCGCCGAGCAACGCGAATCCGATCTGACCGAAGTTCAGCAGACCGGCGTAGCCGAAGTGCAGGTTCAGTCCGATCGCGAGCAGCGCGTAGAAGATTGCCGACGGCCCGATCAGCTGTGCGAGCGAGACTTGAAGTGCTCCGAGAACATCCATGTCGTATCACCCGATCCTTTGCCGCGAACCGAGGATGCCCTGAGGCCTGACCACGAGGATGAGAATCAAGACGAGCAGTCCTCCGATGTACTTGAGATCGGGATTGATGATCATCGTCGACCACTGAACGAGCAGTCCGACGATCACGCAGCCGAGGAGCGCTCCGTATGCGGTTCCCAAGCCGCCGAGGGTGATTCCGGCGAACATGAGCAGCAGCAGTTTGAAGCCCATCTCCCATTGGACCCGGCCCCCGAGTTCCGACAGCCCGAACAGGACACCGCCGAGGGCGGCCAATCCACCGCCCAGACACCAGACGAAGGTGACGACACGTTCGACGTCGATACCCGACGACGCAGCGAGGTCGCGATTGTCGGCCACGGCGCGCATTGCCTTGCCGATTCGGGTGCGCTGCAACATCACTGCGACACCGACGAGGACGACGATGCTGATGACGATGCAAGCGAGGCCCACGTTCGTGATCGCGAACGGCCCCCATTCGTTCTGCGTCTGCGCCTGATAGTCGTCGAAGGGCTCCGAACGGTCGGAGAAGAAGATCAGAATCAGATACCGCAGCGCGATGGCGAGGCCGATGGACACCACCAACTGTGCGATCAAGCCGGTCTTACGTTTTCGTAGTGGTCTCCAGATGGCAGAGTTGGCCAGCCACCCGATCGCTATTCCGACGACGATCGCCAGAAGCGTCGCCCAGATGAGCTGAATACCCATGGACACGTTGAAGACCCAGGCTGCGACGGCGCCCAGCGTGACCAGCTCGCCGTGCGCGAAGTTGGTCAGTCCCGTCGTCCCGAAGATGAGGCTCAGGCCCACGGCGGCCAGTGCGATCACGAGGCCGAATCGAAAGCCGTCGACCGTCGTTCGGATGAACTTCTCGTAGAACGGGACCTCGTTCGAGGTACGCGCCTCGCCGAACGAGAAGATGACGGTGTTCGCTCGGCCCGCTTGGACGTCGCGTTCGACCGAGCCCTGGACGCTGACGTCGTCGGGCAGCGTGTCTGCGACGACCTCGAACGTGTATGTGCCGGGCGACAATTCGAGTGTCCAGCGACCGCCGTCCTCCGACGTCGTGCGGCCCGCCTCGGCGCCCGACGCGTCGACCGCCCGGACGTCCACGCCGACCAGTCTCTCCCCGCCGTTGTTCAGGCTGCCGCTGACGGCGACGGCGTTCGCCGGAGGAGGAGGCGGTTCCTGCGCGAGCGCGGAACCGCCGAACGCCACCGCGAACACGGCGGCGAGAAGTGAGAGAACGAGTATTCGGGACGAATGTCGGCGGTGGCGCCGTGGTCGAGTCGATCTTCGGTTCCATCGCACACTTGGAGCCACGCACGTCCTCCGGACGGTGTAAGAGCCGGCCAGTATCGGCCGACTGGAGCTTGCAATTCTCGGACTCTAACCGTCCGGACCGCCCGAAACCGGCGAGTTGAATTTCCGGCTTGTATCTTTTGCGTTTCGAACTACTTGGCCGCACGTCGGAGGCGTGCCTCGAGATCCGTTTACGTCCTGTCGGTGCCCGTACCTAGACTGAGTAACCGTGAGCCCCGTAACCGACGCACGTGCATCCTCCGCATCCTCGACCGGTACGTCCGCAGATGGCGAGCAGCCGACGTTGCTGCTCATCGACGGGCACTCCATCGCCTTTCGGGCGTTCTTCGCGCTGCCGGTGGAGAACTTCAAGACCACCAGTGGGCAGTCCACCAACGCCGTCTACGGGTTCACGTCGATGCTGATCAACCTGTTGCGCGACGAGAAGCCGACGCACATCGCGGCGGCGTTCGACGTGTCGCGACAGACCTTTCGTGCCGAGCGGTTCCCGGACTACAAGGCAAACCGCAGCAAGACGCCCGACGAGTTCGCCGGCCAGGTCGACATCACCAAGGACGTCCTGGGTGCGATGGGCATTCCGGTCATGGCGGAGGCGGGCTTCGAGGCCGACGACATCATCGCCACGCTGACGACGCAGGCCGAGGCGCTCGGATACAAGGTGCTCGTCGTCACCGGCGACCGCGACTCGCTGCAGTTGGTGACCGACAACGTGACGGTGCTGTACCCGCGCAAGGGCGTCTCGGATCTCACGCGGTTCACGCCCGCTGCCGTCACCGAGAAGTACGGGCTGACGCCGTCGCAGTACCCGGATTTCGCGGCGCTGCGCGGCGACCCGAGCGACAACCTCCCCGGCATTCCTGGCGTCGGCGAGAAGACCGCGACCAAGTGGATCGTCCAGTACGGGTCTCTCGAAGAATTGGTCACCAACGTCGACAAGGTCAAGGGCAAGGTCGGCGATGCGCTGCGTGCCAACTTGTCGAGTGTGGTGCTCAACCGGGAGCTAACCGAGATGGTGCGCGACGTCCCACTGCCGTACACGCCCGATCAGTTGGAGCTCGCGCCGTGGGATCGCGAAAAGATTCACGGCTTGTTCGACGATCTCGAGTTTCGCGTGCTGCGCGACCGCCTGTTCGACACGTTGGCGTCGGCAGAACCCGAAGCGGAGGAAGGGTTCGACGTCCGCGGCGGCGCGATCGCCCCGGGCGAGCTCGCCGAGTGGCTGACAACGCATGCGTCGTCCGGGCAGCGTCACGGGCTCTCGGTGGTCGGTCCACGTCGTCCGTTCGACAGCGACGCGTTGTCCATCGCCATTGCTGCGTCCGATGGTGAAGGCGGATTCGTGGACACCGCTTCGCTCGACGAGTCGGACGAGAAGGCGTTGGCTGCCTGGCTCGCCGACGACGGTCAGCCCAAGGCGCTGCACGAGGCGAAGTGGGCCATCCATGCGCTGCGCGGCCGCGGGTGGACGCTCGGCGGGCTCACGAGCGACACCGCGCTCGCGGCGTACCTGGTGCGTCCAGGTCAGCGCAGCTTCAACCTCGACGACCTCTGCCTGCGGTACCTCAAGCGCGAACTGCGCGCCGAGGATTCCGTCGAGGGCCAGATGTCGCTGCTCGACACCGAGGACGTCGCGGCCGCCGCCGTGGCCGAGGGCGAGATTCTGCGTGCTCAGGCAGTCCTCGATCTCGCCGCGACGCTCGACGACGAGCTGGCGAGCATCGAGTCGAGCGCGTTGTTGACCGACATGGAATTGCCTCTGCTGTCGGTGCTTGCCGACCTCGAAGCAACCGGTATCGCCGTCGACAACAATCATCTCGGTGAGCTGCAGAGCCAGTTCGCGTCTCAGGTCGCCGACGCCGCCAACTCGGCGTACGAGGTCATCGGCAAGCAGATCAACCTGGGGTCGCCGAAGCAGCTGCAGGTCGTGCTGTTCGAGGAGCTCGACATGCCGAAGACGAAGAAGACCAAGACCGGTTACACCACCGACGCCGACGCCTTGCAGGGTCTGTTCGAGAAGACCGAGCACCCGTTCCTGAAGTTCCTGCTCGACCATCGAGACGCGACTCGGATGAAGGTCACCGTCGACGGTCTACTCAAATCCGTGGCCGACGACGGCCGCATCCACACCACCTTCAACCAGACCGTCGCGGCGACCGGGCGGTTGTCCTCGACCGAGCCGAATCTGCAGAACATCCCGGTTCGTAACGACGCGGGACGACACATTCGAGACGGCTTCGTCGTCGGCGACGGCTACGACACGCTGCTCACCGCCGACTACAGCCAGATCGAGATGCGCATCATGGCTCACCTGTCCGGCGACGAGGGGCTGATCGAGGCGTTCAACACCGGCGAGGATCTGCACAGCTTCGTCGGTGCGCGCGCATTCGGTGTACCGATCGAGGACGTCACATCGGAACTCCGTCGCCGCGTCAAGGCGATGTCGTACGGCCTTGCCTACGGGTTGAGCGCGTTCGGTCTTGCCGCGCAGCTCAAGATCTCCACCGACGAGGCCAAGGAGCAGATGGAGGCCTACTTCTCGCGCTTCGGTGGTGTGCGTGACTACCTGCGCAACGTCGTCGAGGAGTCGCGGAAGGTCGGATACACATCGACGTTGTACGGTCGGCGTCGCTACCTTCCGGATCTGACCAGCGACAACAGGCAGCGCCGCGAGGTCGCCGAGCGTGCTGCGCTGAACGCCCCCATTCAGGGCACTGCCGCCGACATCATCAAGGTCGCCATGATCGACACGCACACGGCGTTGGCGGAAGCCGGGCTGCGTTCGCGCATGCTGCTGCAGGTCCACGACGAACTCGTCCTCGAGGTCGTCGAGTCCGAACGCGAAGAGGTCGAGGCGCTGGTGCGCGACAAGATGTCGTCGGCCATCGATCTGTCGGTCCCGCTCGAGGTGTCGGTCGGCACCGGCGCCAGCTGGGACAAGGCCGCGCATTAGGAGTTCCCCAATAGCAAGAGGCCCGGTCGCGAGTGCGACCGGGCCTCTTGTCGTTCAGTCCTGCCTACTGGGTGTCGGCTCCAGCGTTCTGCTCGGCGATCTGCTTACGCACCTCGTCCATGTCGAGAGCCTTGACCTGACCGACCAGGTCCTCCAGCGCGGATGCCGGCAGCGCACCAGGCTGCGCGAACACGAGCACACCCTCGCGGAAAGCCATGATGGTCGGAATCGACTGGATGTTCGCCGCCGCAGCCAGGCCCTGCTCGGCCTCGGTGTCCACCTTCGCGTGCACCACGTCGGGGTGCGCTTCGGAGGACTTCTCGAACGTCGGAGCGAACTGACGGCACGGTCCACACCAGGACGCCCAGAAGTCGACGAGGACCACGTCGTTACCTCCGACGATGTCGTCGAAGTTCTGCTGAGTCAAAGTCTGTGTTGCCACGCCTGCCCTTTCGTCGGTATCCATGACCTTCTGCCGCCTTCAACGCGCGACGGTACCGAAATCATTCCGCGGCACCGACGAGCGGAGCTGTCCGAAAGGTCCGGCGGTAGGCGTTGGGGGTCGTGCAGCGCAGGCGAACGAAGTGCTGACGAAGGACGGCGGCGTTGCCGAACCCGACGCGTTCGGCGATGACGTCCATCGACAGATCGGAGTTCTCCAGAAGCTGCTGTGCCGCGAGTACGCGTTGGTCGTTGAGCCACCGCGCAGGCGTCGTACCGGTCTCGGCTTGGAAGCGTCGTGCGAAGGTTCGGGTGGACATGTTCACGCGCGCCGACAGCTTCTGCACGGACAGTTCGGTGTCGAGGTTCTCGGTCATCCAGTCGAGCAGCGGGGCGAGTGTCTCGACCTCGACGGTCGGCAGGGGAGAGGTGACGAACTGCGCTTGCCCACCGTCCCGATGCGGCGGGACGACCATGCGTCGGGCGATACCGTTCGCGACGACGCTTCCTTGTTCCTTGCGCACGATGTGCAGGCACAGATCGATCCCGGCCGCAGTACCGGCGCTGGTCAGGACGTTCCCGTCGTCGACGTACAGAACGTCGGGGTCCACTTCGGCGAGCGGATAGTCCGCTGCGAGCCGTGCGGAATGCCGCCAGTGCGTCGTGCATCGTCGACCGTCGAGCAAACCGGCTTTGCCGAGCACGAACGCGCCGTTGCACAGGCTTGCGACCTTGGCTCCCCGTGCGACCGCGGCGCGCAGCTTCACGAGCAACGGCTCGACGGATTCGTCGAAGTCGCTCGAGCACATCGAACACCCGTCGTCCGAGAGGTGGGTGCCACCCGCGGGGATGATGATGAGGTCGGCGTCGTCGAGCTGTGACAGGTCGTAGGGAACGTCGATGGTGTAGCCGAAGCGCGACCTGATCGGTCGATCGACTCCGGCGATCAACGAGAAGTCGTATGTCGGCAGGCCTTCGTCGGATCGATCGAACCCGAAGACCTCGCACGCGACGCCCAACTCGAATTGTTCGATCAACGGCATGAGTGGAACGACGACTCGTTTCAGCATGCCCGTCAGTATGGCAGGAAAACGCGCAACTGTGTCGTATCTGCCGCTGTTGTGAGAAAGCTGCTGGTAGCAGACTCGAGGACATGACACTCGCATTGTTGATTTTGGCAGTTCTGGCCGTCATGCACCTGGCCGTGGTCGGCGGATTCGCGCCCGATACGCACAGGCAGAAGAGTCAGTTCGGCGACTACGGGTTTTGAGCCGCGTGGCCGACGAGCCATTCGACCTTGCCGTCGCCGTCCCACCGCCGAAGCGCTGAGGTCTCGCCGACGAGAATGCCCGGTTCCGAATGCAGTAGTTCGATGGCCGACCCCAGCTCGTCGTCGGTCATTCGGCGAGCAAGCGTGACGTGGGGCGTCCAGTGTCCAGGCGCGGTGTGGGGCCTGACGCCTCGCGCGGTGCCGACCAGCGACGCGACGGCGGTGTGCGCGTCGAGCAGTTCGGCGGACGGGATCACCAGACGGGCGAGCGTTGCGTGCCGCCCGCGGAACACGACCAGAGGCCCGAGCCGGATCGGAAACAGTGGAACGGGCAGGGTCCCGATTCGCGCATCCAGGTCCGTGAAGTCGTCGGCGACCGCGAGGGTGACGTGCGGACGATTCGACGCGCCTCGGTGCCGCGCCTGACTGGGCAGACCGGCGTCGAACAGCAGTTGCCACTCGCGCCGGACCGCGTCGTCGAGCTCGTCGTCGAGGAGGAGTTCTACCGACTGCACCATGTCAGCCATGATGACTGACATGACTGACAGCCAGGTACACACGGTTCGAATCGGGTCGATGGTCGGCGACGGGATCGGGCACGAAATCGTGCCGGCGACGGTGCGCGTCGTCGACGCCGCGGCCCAGGCCGAGCATCTCTCGATCGAGTGGGTCGAACTCGCCCTCGGTCGCGACGCCATCGACGCACACGGCTCGCCCGTCCCGCAGTCGACGCTCGACGAGCTGGCGACGCTGCCCGCCTGGATCCTGGGCCCACACGACAGCGCGTCGTACCCGGAGCCGTTCCGGTCGCAGCTCACACCTGGCGGTGTCGTTCGAAAGACGTTCGACCTGTTCGCGAACATTCGGCCTGCGGTGGCCCACCCCGGTGTACGGGCGGTCTCGCCGAACATGGATCTCGTCGTGGTCCGTGAGAACACCGAGGGGTTCTACGCGGACCGGAACATGCACGTCGGCGGAGGCGAGTTCATGCCGACCCCGGATGTCGCACTCGCGGTCGGTGTCTTCACCCGAACCGCGTGCGAGCGCATCGCGCGGGAGGCGTTCACGCTCGCCCGCTCTCGACGGAAGAACGTCACCATCGTGCACAAGACCAACGTGCTGTCGCTGACGACAGGTCTGTTCCGCGACGTGTGCACGTCCGTCGCGCAGGAGTTTCCCGACGTCACCGTCGATCAGGAACACGTCGACGCGCTGACTGCCCATCTCGTCCGACGCGGTCAGGATTTCGACGTGATCGTCGCGGAGAACATGTTCGGCGACATTCTGTCCGATCTGGCCGGGGAGCTGTCCGGGTCGCTGGGCATGGCGCCGTCGTTGAACACCTCCGAGGCGAAGGCGATGGCCCAGGCAGCCCACGGATCTGCGCCCGACATAGCGGGCAAGAACCGTGCCAACCCCACCGCGCTGTTCCTGTCGGCCGCGATGATGCTCGACTGGCTCGCCGTCCACGGGCACGGCCAGAAGTGCGCGCGTGCCGCACTGCGGATTCGGCACGCCGTCACCGGTGCACTCGAGTCGGGAGTCGCGACCGCGGACCTCGGCGGACGCGCATCGACCAGCGAATTCACCGAAACCGTCGTTGCGAGAACACTCAGGACCTGAGCCGTCACGGTTTCGAACTCGCGTACGGGGAAATTCCGTCTTCGACTGGACACGCGGCATTACTGTTCGGTTACCGGTGCGGCAACGTGGCATTCGGTCGCGTACGTTCAACGTCTGGCAGCACCGAGAGATGGTGGTGTCGTTTCGACTCTTGGAGGACCTCTCGTGGTTACACGATCTTTCTCGAAGCCGGCTCGGCTTCTGATCGCACTGTCCGGCGCAGGCGCGCTGATGCTCACCGCATGTGCCCAGAACACCGAGGACGGGGGTGCCCCCGCCGCGGAGGAGACCACTGCCGTCGAGGTCGACAAGGTCGACGACATCGCGGCGACGCTCCCGCAGAAGAACGTCGACTCGGGCACGTTGGTCGTGGGCGTCAACGTGCCGTACTCGCCCAACGAATTCAAAGATGCGTCGGGCAAGATCATCGGCTTCGACGTCGACCTGATGAATGCCGTCGCCGGCGTCCTCGGCGTGACGGCGCAGTACGAGGAAGCGGACTTCGACCGCATCATCCCGTCGATCCAGGCCGGAACCTACGACGTCGGAATGTCGTCGTTCACCGACACCAAGGAGCGCGAGGCGACGGTCGACTTCGCGACCTACTTCAACGCGGGCACGCAGTGGGCGCAGCAGTCCGGCGGCAGCGTGGATCCGGCGAACGCGTGTGGTCTGAAGGTCGCCGTGCAGACCACGACCATCCAGGATCAGGAAGAAGTTCCCGCGAAGAGCGAAGCATGTGTCGCGGCAGGCAAGCCTGCGATCGAGATCGTCAAGTTCGACAGCCAGGACGATGCAGCGCAGGCGCTGGTTCTCGGACGAGTCGACGCGATGTCGGCGGACTCGCCCGTGACGGCGTACGCCATCAAGCAGACCGGCGACAAGCTCGAACCTGCCGGTGAGGTGTTCGATTCCGCGCCGTACGGCTACCCGGTCGCCAAGGGTTCGCCCCTCGCCGCGACGCTGCAGCAGGCGGTCCAACACCTGATCGACAACGGTCAGTACCAGACCATCGCCGAGAACTGGGGCGTCGAGGCAGGCGTGATCGAGCAGTCGCAGATCAACGGCGCAGTGAGCTGATGTCGGTGTCAGACGACGTCGTCCGACGGAAGGGTTCGGTGTGTCCGACTCCGCCTCGTTGAGCACGGGCACCGAGCCCGAGCCCATCAAAGCGATCCCGCTGCGGCATCCCGGACGCTGGATCGCCGCGGTGGTGGTCGTCGTGCTGTTCGGGCTGTTCGCCTACGGCGCCGCGACCAACCCGGCGTACGGCTGGGGGACGTACGGGCGTTATCTGTTCGACAGCCGAATCGGCGAGGGCGTGTGGAACACGCTGCAATTGACCGTGTACTCGATGATCGCCGCCATTCTTCTCGGCGTGCTGCTCGCGGTCATGCGGTTGTCGCCGAACCCCGTGCTGCGCAGCGCCGCCTGGATCTACTTGTGGATCTTTCGTGGCACGCCGGTGTACGTGCAGCTCGTGTTCTGGGGATTGATTCCGTCGATCTACAAGAACGTGGCACTGGGCATTCCGTTCACCGTCCAGTTCGCCGAGTTCGATCTGCAGGCCATCTACAACGCGTTCTGGTTCGCGGTCATCGGGTTGGCCCTGAACGAAGCCGCGTACATGGCCGAGATCGTTCGGGCCGGTATCAACTCCGTCGGCGAAGGGCAGATGGAGGCCTCCGTCGCGCTGGGTATGTCGTGGCCGCAGACGATGCGTCGTACGGTGTTGCCGCAGGCGATGCGCGTCATCATTCCGCCGACCGGCAACGAAGTCATCAGCATGCTGAAGACGACGTCCCTCGTCGTCGCGGTGCCGTTCACCGGAGAGGTCTACGGCCGTGCCAGGGACATCTCCGGGGCGAACTTCGAGCCCATTCCGCTGCTGTTGGTCGCTGCCACCTGGTACCTCGTGATCACGAGCATTCTCATGGTCGGGCAGTTCTATCTGGAGCGGTACTACTCCAAGGGTGCGTCACGACAGCTGACCGGTCGTCAGCTTCGGGCCCTCGCCGACGCGCAGGCCGTGGACGCACGTACCCACGACAACAAGGGCATCTGATGTCTCCGATGATCAAGGCCGACCGCGTCCACAAGAATTTCGGGGCGCTGAAGGTACTCAAGGGCATCTCGCTCGAGATCGACCGCGGCCAGGTGCTCTGCCTCGTCGGACCGTCGGGCTCCGGCAAGTCGACGTTCCTTCGCTGCATCAACCACCTCGAGCAGGTCAACGCCGGTCGGCTGTACGTCGACGGCGAGCTGGTCGGCTATCAGGAGAAGGGCGGCAAGCTCTACGAGCTGCACCCCAAGCAAGCTGCGAAACAGCGTCGCGACATCGGGATGGTGTTCCAACACTTCAATCTCTTCCCGCACCGAACGGCTCTCGAGAACGTCATCGAGGCGCCGACCCAGGTGAAGAAGATGAAGAAGTCCGACGCCGTCACACGGGCGAAGGAGTTGCTCGACCGTGTCGGTCTCGCCGACAAGGCGACGGCCTATCCGGCGCAGCTGTCCGGTGGCCAGCAGCAGCGTGTCGCGATCGCGCGAGCACTTGCCATGGATCCGAAGCTCATGTTGTTCGACGAGCCGACGTCCGCGCTCGATCCGGAGCTCGTCGGTGAGGTCCTCGGAGTGATGCGCGAGCTCGCCAAGGACGGCATGACGATGGTCGTCGTCACCCACGAGATGGGATTCGCTCGCGAGGTTGCCGATCAGCTGGTCTTCATGGATCAGGGTGTCGTCGTCGAATCGGGGGAGCCGCGGTCGCTGCTGGCGAATCCGCAGCACGAGCGCACCAAAGCGTTCCTGTCGAAATTGCTCTAGCGAGGCTTCACGCAGCTGAAGATCGCCGTGCCGGGGAAGAGCTGGCCGCGTAGTGGACTCCACTGACCCCACTCGCGGTCCAGCCACTCCGGCCAGTCCGGTTCGACGATGTCCCGCAGTTCCATGCCTGCGGCGACTATCTCGCGTACCCGATCGCCGATCGTCCGATGGTGTTCGACGTACGTGGGCGTCCCCTCGTCGTCGAATTCGACGTAGGGCGTGCGATCGAAGTACGGAATCGTCGCGGTCAGCCCCGCGGGTCCCGGGTCGTCGGGAAAGATCCACCGCATCGGGTGGTTGACGGCGAACACCCAGCTCCCGCCGGGCCGTAGGACGCGGGCGATTTCGACCATCACGTTCGCGGAGTCGGCGACGAAGGGAACCGCCCCGAACGCGGAACAGACGATGTCGAAACTCTCGTCGGCGAACGGCAGGGATTCGGCACTTGCCTGGATCAGCGGAACACGGTCACCGCCGACTGCCATCGACTCCAAGCCCTTACGGAGCATGCCGCCCGAGATGTCCAGTCCCACTGCGCGAGCTCCCTGGCTGCCGAGCCATCGCGAGCACGGTGCCGACCCGCAGCCCACTTCGAGAACGTCCTTGTCGGCCACGTCGCCCAGCAGGTGTGCGTCGCCTTCGTGCAGGCCTTCGGGGCACCACACGAATTCCCCGCGTTCGGTGCTCACCCCCAAGAATTCACCGTGTGTTCGGTGATACTCGTCGGCGTCGGAATCCCACCACGAACGGCTGGCTCGATCGCTGGCGGCGGACGACAGCCGGGCGCGACCCGGTGTACCAGGTGGCTGGGGTGTGGGTGAGGAGTGAAGACTGTCGGTCACGCATGGTCACGTTAGTCGAACCAAGGCCCCGCCAGGTTTGCGACGGCCCCTGCCAGGTTTGCGACGGCCCCCGCCAGGTTTGCCCAGCTGTGACGCGATCGCGTACCCTATGGAGCGCGAGTGTGTTCGTGCTGCGCGGGATCGAAGGGTCTGTCGCTCATCGGGTTGTCTTCCGTGGGTGACGCTCGCTCGTCGTGTGGCGGAACGAAATCGGTGTGCTCGTTGTTGTACACCGTCGTCCGGTACTTCGGTACCGGCTCTGCTCGTTCTTCATCAGCTTCACCGTCCGACCGAACATCCATCAACCGATACCCAACCCGTCCGGAGCAACTCAACACATGCCCTCAACCACAACCTCGCCGCAGGTAGCCGTCAACGACATCGGCTCCGCAGAGGATTTTCTCGCCGCAATCGACGCCACGATCAAGTACTTCAACGATGGTGACATCGTCGAAGGCACCATCGTCAAGGTCGATCGTGACGAGGTTCTGCTCGACATCGGTTACAAGACCGAAGGCGTCATCCCTTCCCGTGAGCTCTCCATCAAGCACGACGTCGACCCCAACGAGGTCGTCTCCGTCGGCGATGAGGTCGAAGCTCTCGTTCTCACCAAGGAGGACAAGGAAGGCCGCCTGATCCTGTCCAAGAAGCGTGCGCAGTACGAGCGCGCCTGGGGCACGATCGAAGAGCTCAAGGAGAAGGACGAGGCCGTCAAGGGCACCGTCATCGAGGTCGTCAAGGGTGGCCTCATCCTCGACATCGGTCTGCGTGGCTTCCTGCCCGCATCGCTCGTCGAGATGCGTCGCGTTCGCGACCTCCAGCCGTACGTCGGCAAGGAGATCGAAGCCAAGATCATCGAGCTCGACAAGAACCGCAACAACGTGGTCCTGTCGCGCCGTGCATGGCTCGAGCAGACGCAGTCCGAGGTGCGCAGCGAGTTCCTGCACCAGCTGCAGAAGGGACAGGTCCGCAAGGGCTTCGTGTCCTCCATCGTCAACTTCGGTGCATTCGTGGACCTGGGCGGCGTCGACGGACTCGTTCACGTGTCCGAGCTGTCCTGGAAGCACATCGACCACCCCTCCGAGGTTGTCGAGGTCGGCACCGAGGTCACCGTCGAGGTTCTCGACGTCGACCTGGACCGCGAGCGTGTTTCGCTGTCGCTCAAGGCAACTCAGGAAGATCCGTGGCGTCAGTTCGCTCGCACGCATGCGATCGGCCAGATCGTTCCCGGTAAGGTCACCAAGCTCGTTCCGTTCGGTGCGTTCGTTCGCGTCGAAGAGGGCATCGAGGGCCTCGTGCACATCTCCGAGCTGGCCGAGCGCCACGTGGAGGTTCCGGACCAGGTCGTGGGTGTCGGCGACGACGCACTCGTCAAGGTCATCGACATCGATCTCGAGCGTCGTCGTATCTCGCTGAGCCTCAAGCAGGCCAACGAGGACTACGCGGAAGAGTTCGATCCGTCCAAGTACGGCATGGCCGACTCGTACGACGAGCAGGGCAACTACATCTTCCCCGAGGGCTTCGACTCCGAGACCAACGAATGGCTCGAAGGCTACGAGAAGCAGCGTGAAGAGTGGGAAGGCCGCTACGCCGAGGCGGAGCGTCGCCACAAGATGCACACCGCTCAGATGGAGAAGACGGCGAAGGACGAGGCTGCAGAAGCCGCCAACACCAACTACTCCTCCGAGTCGGGTCAGTCGGACTCCGAAGGCGATGCTGCTGCAGCATCCGCTCCGGCATCGTCCGGTGGATCGCTGGCCAGCGACGCTCAGCTCGCTGCGCTGCGCGAGAAGCTGTCGGGCAACGCCTGATAACAGACGCTCGCCCGGTAAGGGTGTGACGCTGGGAAGCCCCGGTTCTCTTCGGAGAGCCGGGGCTTTCGTCTGTCCGATGCCGATGCCGATGCCGGCGACGCATGAATGGACCGCTGAAGTTGTCCAGTCGTATCTATGGCGCATTCACGCGGTTGCACACACAAAAATGGACCCGATCCGTGAGGATTCGGGTCCATCGTCGTATTCGACGGTCGGCTCAACCTGCGACGGCGGGGCTCCACTGAGCGACGGCGGTCCGCTTGCGCATCGAAGCGAAGCTGTGGCGTGCCGGACTGAGCAGGGTGGTGAACCAGTTACGCCGATGATCGGCCAACGCCAAGGCAACTTCGGGAATCAGAATGACGTGAACTCCCGACTCCATGCCGAGACGGTGCCGACCCTGGTGGATCTGATTGCTTCGCATCGAACATCCTTTTCGCTAGCAGCGGGTCGGCAAATACTTATCTCGCACGACGAAGATAACGGACCGATCGGTAAACCTGGTGTATTTGGGGCCGGTGTGCTCCGGCGTGTTCGATGACAGACTGGTCACCATGTTGAGACTGGGCCTCACCGGAGGCATCGGAGCTGGAAAGTCCACCGTGTCGAAGATTCTGTCCGAGTTGGGCGGAGTGATCGTCGACGCCGACGTGATCGCGCGGGAAGTCGTCGAACCCGGCACTCCCGGACTCGCGAAACTGGTCGAGGCCTTCGGCGACGACATCCTGTTGCCCGACGGCGCGTTGGACCGGCCGGCCTTGGCGTCGAAGGCATTTGCCACCGACGAAACGCGCGCGACCCTGAACTCGATCGTCCATCCGCTCGTGGGTGCGCGCACCGCGGAACTCGTCGACGGTGCGCCGCAGGATGCGATCGTCGTCCAGGACATCCCCTTGTTGGTCGAAGGCAAGATGGGCGCGTTGTTCCAACTCGTCGCCGTCGTCTACGTCGACGCGGAGGAGCGGGTCCATCGGCTCGTGCACCAACGAAACATGCCCGAGGACGACGCGCGCGCTCGGATCGCGGCACAGGCGTCGGACGACGATCGTCGTGCCGCCGCCGACATCTGGATCGACAACAGCGGTGCGATGGGAGCGATCGAGGCGAATGTTCGCGCGCTGTGGAGCGACCGACTCGTGCCGTTCGAGAAGAACATTCGCGACGGCGTCACCGTCGCCACACCGCCCGTGCTCGTCGACGCCGATCCGACATGGGGGGCGCAGGCCGAGCGTCTCGTGGCGCGACTCGCGCTGGTGTGTGGAAGTGCCGCTGCGAGAATCGATCACATCGGATCGACCGCTGTCCCAGGTCTCGACGCCCGCGACGTGCTCGACATCCAGATCACCGTCGCCACCCTGGACGACGCGGATTCGCTCGCGGAGTCGTTGCGGCGCATCGGTTTTCCGCGTATCGAGGCGATCACGTTCGACGATCCCGAGCCCGGGTACGGCATCGGGGGAGAAGCCGATCCGGCCGTGTGGGGCAAGCGAATTCACGGTAGCGCGGACCCGGGACGACCGGCCACGGTGCACATCAGGGTCGACGGTTGGCCCGCACAGCAATTCGCCCTCGTGTTCCGCGACTGGCTGCGCGCGGACGCCGACGCGGCCGCCGAATACGGTGCCGTCAAGCGCACGGCCCAGGCAGCCGCAGCCGAGGTCGACGACCCGGCGGACGCGGTCGACAAGTACGAGAGCGTCAAGGCGCCGTGGTTCGACGGCGCCTACACGCGCGCGTGGACGTGGGCCGAGGAGACCGGTTGGAAGGCCTGAGCGTCAGTCGTACGGTCGCCAGGTCGTCGGCATTCCCAGTGAGGCGAGCCACGCGTCGAGGTCGTAGTCGAAGCGGGCCAGCCCGTCGACCGCTGTGACTGCCCGGTGCATCGCGCGCTCGGACGTTGCGCCGTCGAGCAGTCCGGCGCAACGAGCGTCCAGAAGCTCGTCGACGTCGAGGAGATCGAACCCTCGCCCGGTACGCACGACGACATCGAGGTAGTGGTCGGTGGACGTCCAGACGTTCCCGGCCACGAACTCGCCGACGTCGACGTAGTAGTTCTGATCCCGCCGGTGGCCCGCGACGTAGTGGAAGATCGACGCGCGCAGCCCGAGGTCGGGGAGCAGCCACGACTGCAGATAGTCGAACTGCGCGTGATCCGACGGTCGGGCCATGTACAGACCCCACGGTTCGACGCGGTATTCGTCGACCGGGCGTACGAAACCCTTGGGGTCCGTGTTGGTCAGGCCCGGAACGTCGAAGTACTCGACCTTGGGAGAATGGACGTGGGAGTGGGGCGCGGAGGCGGGGGCGTCCATGGGTGATCAAGGTACCTGTCTTCGCGCGGGGAATCTGTCGGTGGTCGCGTCTACCCTGGAAGCATGGCGTTTGCATCCGAACATCCCGTGGTGGCTCACTCCGAGTTCCGTCCGGTAGGCGACATCGAGCGGACGGGTCCTGCGTTCGAGGTCGTCAGCGAACACAAGCCGGCAGGCGACCAGCCCACCGCCATCGCCGATCTCGAACGCCGCCTCAAGGCCGACGAGAAAGACGTGGTTCTGCTCGGTGCCACCGGCACGGGTAAGTCCGCGACGACGGCGTGGCTCATCGAGCGGATGCAACGTCCGACGCTGGTCATGGCACCCAACAAGACCCTCGCAGCACAGTTGGCCAACGAGTTGCGTGACATGCTGCCCAACAACGCGGTCGAGTACTTCGTGTCGTACTACGACTACTACCAACCCGAGGCGTACATCGCGCAGACCGATACGTACATCGAGAAGGACTCGTCGATCAACGACGACGTCGAGCGCCTCCGCCACTCGGCAACGGCACATCTGCTGTCCCGACGCGACGTCGTCGTGGTCGCATCGGTGTCGTGCATCTACGGTCTCGGTACGCCGCAGTCGTACGTCGACCGTTCGATCCATCTGGAAGTGAACGTCGAGGTTCCACGCGATGCCCTGCTGCGGCTTCTGGTCGACGTCCAGTACACCCGCAACGACATGTCGTTCACCCGTGGGTCGTTCCGCGTCCGAGGTGACACCGTCGAGATCATCCCGTCGTACGAGGAGCTGGCGGTTCGCATCGAGTTCTTCGGCGACGAGATCGAGGCGCTGTACTACCTGCATCCTCTGACCGGTGACATCGTGCGCCAGGTCGATTCCGTGCGCATCTTCCCGGCGACGCACTACGTCGCGGGTCCCGAGCGCATGGAGAAGGCCGTCAAGAACATCGAGGCAGAGCTCGAAGAACGGCTCGCGGAACTGGAGGGCAAGGGCAAACTCCTCGAAGCGCAGCGCCTGCGCATGCGCACCGAGTACGACCTGGAGATGATCAAGCAGGTCGGGTTCTGCTCCGGCATCGAGAACTACTCGCGTCACATCGACGGGCGTGGCCCAGGCAGCGCTCCGGCCACGCTCATCGACTACTTCCCCGAGGACTTCCTCCTGGTCATCGACGAGTCGCACGTCACCGTGCCGCAGATCGGTGCGATGTACGAGGGGGACATGTCCCGCAAGCGCAACCTGGTGGAGTTCGGCTTCCGCCTGCCGTCGGCCACCGACAACCGGCCGCTGACGTGGGAGGAGTTCACGCAGCGGATCGGACAAACCGTCTACCTGTCCGCGACGCCCGGCAAATACGAGCTGGGTCAGACGGGCGGTGAGTTCGTCGAACAGGTCATTCGCCCGACCGGTCTCGTCGATCCGAAGGTCGTCGTCAAGCCGACCAAGGGGCAGATCGACGACCTCGTGCACGAGATCCGCGAACGTACCGAGAAGGACGAGCGCGTTCTGGTCACCACGCTGACGAAGAAGATGTCCGAGGACCTCACCGACTACCTGCTCGAACTGGGCATTCGAGTCCGGTATCTGCATTCGGACATCGACACGTTGCGCCGCGTCGAGCTGCTGCGCCAACTACGTCTCGGTGAGTACGACGTGCTCGTCGGCATCAACCTGCTGCGTGAGGGTCTCGACCTACCCGAGGTCTCTCTCGTCGCCATCCTGGACGCCGACAAGGAGGGCTTCCTCCGCAGCGGCACGAGCTTGATTCAGACCATCGGTCGTGCAGCTCGTAACGTGTCCGGCGAGGTCCACATGTACGCGGACAAGATGACCGACTCGATGAAGTACGCCATCGAGGAAACCGAGCGCCGACGCGAGAAGCAGATCGCATACAACAAGGAGAAGGGCGTCGACCCGCAGCCGCTGCGCAAGAAGATCGCCGACATCCTCGACCAGGTCTACGAAGAGGCCGACGACACGGCAGAGTCCGTCGAGATCGGTGGTTCGGGACGTAACGCCAGCCGTGGCCGTCGCGCGCAGGGCGAGAAGGGCCGCGCAGCAGTCAGTTCCGGCGTGTACGAGGGTCAGGACGTGAAATCCATGCCGCGCGCCGAGCTCGCCGAGCTCGTCAAGAACCTCACCGACCAGATGATGAACGCTGCTCGTGAACTGCAATTCGAACTGGCGGGACGCTTGCGCGACGAGATCCAGGATCTCAAGAAGGAGCTGCGCGGAATGGACGCGGCGGGACTGAAGTAGCGGCATCGGCGTTCGATACGGTTCAGGAATGGACGCATCGAACGCAGGCCGGAGTGCACGCGCACTCGAACTTCTTCATTCGCTCACCTACTTCGTCCCCGAAACCCAGGACGCGCTGACCGAAGCGGGCTTGGAGGGTCGGGCACCCTACTTCGCCGGCCGAGCGGCGCCCCTCGGTCCGGTCGGTGCAGGCGTCGTCACGGCGACGTTCTACAGCTTCAACCGGGAACTGATCGAGCCGTTGGTCCCGGCCGCCTGGTCGGTGCTGTCGCCGGAGAAGATCATCGAGATCCGGTACAGAACTCTCGACGCCGCGTACGAGCGTCTGTTGGGAGCTGAGGTACTGCGTTCGGCCGAGATGGCAGAGGCGGCCGAACTGGCATCCATCGCCGCGAGCCAGATCCCCGGCAACGACGGCCGGCCGCTGTACTCCGCGTACGCGGAGCTCGAGTGGCCGGAGGTTCCGCACCTTCGACTGTGGCACGCGTTGACGCTGCTGCGGGAGTATCGCGGCGACGGCCACATCGCAGCCCTGCAGACAGCGGGGCTGAACGGAATCGAGGCGCTGATCTCGCACACGGCGACGGGCAAGGGCTTCGAGAAGGAGTTCGCTCGGAAACGTCGTGGCTGGTCCGAGGAACAGTGGAACGACGGCGTCGACGCACTGCGGGACCGAGAGATCCTGGATTCGAACGGGACCCTCACCGAACATGGCCACGATCTGCGTACCGTCGTCGAGGACATCACCGACGATCTGGCTCTCGCGCCGTGGGCGGCATTGGGTGAGGACGGCGCGGCGAGGCTCGTCGAACTCGCGACGCCGTGGCGTGATGCCGTCGTCGAGCAAGGTGTGTTCCCGCCCGGCGTCTTCGGCAAGTGACACTCGTTCGTGCGCCGCGACGAAGCGGCGCACGAACGAGTGTCAGCTCGTGATGTCCTTGGTGGAGAAGCGCCGCCACGCGACGATTCCGAACACGGTTGCGTAGGCGAGAGCCGAAAACGCACCGACGAGCATGTCGTTCCATTCGATCGTCGGCGACAACGTGTCGGTCCACGCGCTGAAGTAGTGTCCGGGCAGGTAGTTGCGCAGCGATCCCAGCGCGGTGATCTGGTCGAGAATCTGCGTCAGGATCGACGTCATCACAGCCCCGCCGACGGCTCCGAGAGGTGCGTCGGTGAGCACGGACAGCAGCATCGCCAGCCCCGCGACCCACAGCAGGTTCACCGCGATGTACACGATGGCGATCATGAGCCTGCCCAGAGCGTCGACGTACGGGAGACCGTCCCCGAACGGCGTCACCAGGGGTTCGGCGCCGTACAACGCAGTGCCCAACGCCAACGACACGGCCACCAACACCAGGATCGCGACGATCGACAACGTGGCCGACACCAACGCTTTCTGCAGCAGCAGACGCGTGCGCGGTACCGGTATGGCGAGGAGGTACCGCAGTGACGACCACGACGCCTCGCTGGCCACCGAGTCGCCGAAGAACAGCGCGACGACGACGATCAGCAGGAATCCGACCGACATGAACAGGGTGAACACGGTGAAGTTGACGCCACCGCGTGTGCCGAGTTCGATCAGGCCGCCGGCGTCCGCGTCGTCGGACGACCGCCCGATGGCGAACGCGATCGCCAGGATCACCGGGAGCAACGCGAGGAAGCCGATGGCGAGTTGTGTTCGCCGACGGCCCAATTGGCGTCGCAGCTCGGTGCGGAACGGCAGCGTCCGTCCCGCCTGATACCCCGGGGCGCGCCCGTCGGTGTGCGTTGTGCTCATCGGTCGCCCTTCGTCGAGGCCACGGGTTCGGAATCGGTGACCGCGGCAGTCGCGTTCGCGGGAGAGTCACCGTGGACGAGTTCGAGGAACACGTCCTCGAGCCGGGTGGACTGAGAGACACCGCGCACGTCGAGTCCGGCATCCACCAAGGCCCGGACGACGACGCCGGGATCCGTGGTTCCCAGGTCCACGCGGAGTGTGCCGTCGTCGGTCACCTCGGGCGTGTGGTCCGTCTCGGCCACCACCTCGGCTCCGCGCTGGGGGTCGCTGACGCGAATGTCCGTCAGCCCGCCCGAGGCCGTCAGTTCCTTGACGGTTCCCGTGCTGATCACCGAACCTCGGTTCATCACCACGACGTGCGTACACGTCTGCTCGACCTCGGCCAACAGATGGCTCGACACGAGCACCGTTCGACCCGTGCGCGCGTAGTCGATCAGAACGTCCCGCATCGCTCGGATCTGCGGCGGGTCGAGACCGTTGGTCGGTTCGTCCAGAACCATCAGATCCGGCAGCCCCAACATCGCTTGGGCGATCGCGAGGCGCTGTCGCATTCCCTGGCTGTAGGACTTGACCTTGCGTTCGACGGCAGCGCCCAGGTCGGCGATCTCCAGCGCCTCGTCGAGGTGCGCTTCTTCCAGCGGACGTCCGGTCGCCTGCCAGTACAGACGGAGATTCTCGATACCGCTGAGGTGCGGCAGGAAGCCGGACCCCTCGACGAACGATCCCAGTCGGGACAGCACAGGAGCGCCGGGGGAAACCTTGTGCCCGAAGACTCTGATCTCACCGCTCGTCGGCGTGATCAGCCCCATGAGCATGCGAAGCGTCGTCGTCTTGCCCGCACCATTGGGGCCGAGAAGTCCCAGCACCTGTCCCTGCTGGATCGCGAAGCTGACTCCGTCGACGGCTTTGAAGCCGTTGGAGTAGGTCTTGGCCAGATC
The DNA here is from genome assembly GCF_011770055.1 of Rhodococcus sp. B10. Taxonomy (NCBI): domain Bacteria; kingdom Bacillati; phylum Actinomycetota; class Actinomycetes; order Mycobacteriales; family Nocardiaceae; genus Rhodococcus; species Rhodococcus sp. B10. Next base: position 203,334 of record NZ_JAAFYV010000003.1, read on the forward strand.
GGTGATGACGAGGGGAGTGTCGACCAGCGACTCGTCGACCTCGGCCACGAGGCGACGGCGCGACCGAATCACATTGATCGCAACGAGAGTCGCGACGGCGACCGCGATCGCCCCGATGCCGACGAGCGGAGCGATCGGAACCGAACTGTTCCCGCGTGCGACACCGTCGACCATGGGCACGGTGAGCACCGGATCGTCGAGCGCGACGACGAACTGGGCAGGCTGCAGCGGAACGGCGTACGCCTGATCCGTCGTCGACACCGAGACCTCGACGCGATGCCCTTCCGGAACCACGTAGCTGATGCCTGGCAGTGTCACGGTTACCGGAATCGGCCCGTCGTTCACCGTGTCGGGCAACCGAATCGGCGCGACCGCTCCTCCGGGAAGGGTTCTTCGACCGTCCGGCCCGACGTCGTAGAACTTGACGAAGAGAACGGCTTCCTGCGGCCCGGCGAATGCGCCGACTCGGAGGTTCACGCGCGATGCACCCGTCACCGACAGCGGGGCGGTGAGCGGTTCGCTGGTGAACGTTGCCGATTGACCGGGAATGTCGGCTGCCAGTTGTGCTCCCGCGGTGGTCGCCGTCAGCGTCGACAGGACCGAACCGAGGCCGGGGACCGACGAGATCGCCGACGGGGATGCGCCCGGTGGACGGATGATCGTCTGTTCCCCGGTCGTCGTATCGGCGGAACCGGACGGCGACAGCGGAACCGGTACCTCCTCGGTGGACGACGGCTGATCCGACGCCAAGCCGGGGTAGTCGGCCGCGGTCATTCGCCGGTCACGCGACCTCTGCTGCCCAGCCGCCGACCCTTCGAGCGTGTACGCGAAGGGCGCAGCCGCCGGATCCGACTCGCCGCGAAGGTGCTCGTCGAGGAAGTCCTTCATCGCGTTGTCGGCGCTGCCGTTGGTGCCGCCCGCGTCGTGGCCGCCGCCGAACCAGCGCACCTCGACATCGCCTCCCGCGTCGGCGATCTGACGCGCGGTGGCGTCGGCCTGATCGAGGCCGAACAACGTGTCCTGCACACCTTGGACGAGGAGCGTTGGTGCCGTGATGTTCGACGCGACCGCGGCGGGAGAGTGAGCCGTCAGCAGCGCGAGAAGTTCGGGCGACGGCACACCGGTGACAGCCGATTCGCCGTAGGCTGCGCAGAATTCGGGCGCGAAGCGGCCACAACCGGGTGCACCGCCTGCCGCTTCCTGGGGTGTGGCGGACGAGTCGTCGGACGCACCCGATGCGCTGCCCGCGCCGAAAAACGCTCCGGCCCAGCCACGTTTGAGCACTCCTGGCCCGCCGTACACGGACCCGGCCGGGGTGGTGATGGCACCCAGAGCATCGCGACCGGCGTCGGACGTGACGCCGTAATTGGGAAAGAGCGCCTGTCCCAAGTCGTTCCAGGTGATGGCGGACGCCACCGCGTCGACGCGCGGGTCGGTGCCGCCGACGCTCAGCGCGAGCGCGCCGCCGTACGACCCCCCTGCGACGCCGACGCGTGGGTCTCCCGGTCCGTCCAGTTGCACCTCGGGTCGGTCGGCGAGCCAGTCGATCAGTGCCCGCCCGTCGGCGACTTCGCGGTCCGGATCGTTCAGAGAGATGGTCCCGGTGCTCGTCCCGAACCCGCGTGCGCTGTAGGTCAACACGGTGAAACCGTCCTCGGCGAGGGCGCGAGCCTGCCCGTCGACCGAGAACTTGTCGCCGCCGAACCCGTGCGCCAGAAGGACTGCAGGTGCGGGAGTCGATTCGGGAACGTAGAGACGCGTGTCGAGGTCGACGGACTCGGGGGAGCCCGGGCTCTCCGGTACGGTCACCGTCGTGTCGAGGGTGGCGATGTCCGGTGCCGAGTCGAAGGGGCGTACGACGAAGAAGACGGCAATGCCTACCACGGCGGCAATCGTCAGGGCCGCGAGAAGGACGGCCCTCGATGACCGTCGCGGCCGGGGGATCTGCATGAAACCAATCTAGGTGAGACCACCGACTCGTGTTGTCGGCGAAGTTCGCCTCAGGAAAGCCGGATACAGATAGTGTCATCGCAGACATCGCGGGGCCTGCACGTCGGGGCCTGTGACAGACCACGAAACAGCAGGAACGAAGCGCCACACGGCATGTGACGCAACCTACAACTGGAGGAATGAATGAGTGCCTACCGCACCGTAGTCGTCGGAACCGATGGCTCCGAATCGTCGTTGCGGGCCGTGGAGAAGGCTGCCGCACTGGCAGGTGACGCCGACGCGAAACTCGTCATCGCCTGCGCCTACTACCCGGCGGATCCGAAGGAGACGTCACAGGCCGCCGACGCCCTGCGCGAGGACGCCTACCAGATCACCGGTTCGGCTCCTACTCACGACATTCTCCGCACCGCACGGGAGCATGCGACGAAGGCGGGCGCCAAGTCGATCGAGGAGCGTGCCATCGTCGGTTCCCCCGTCGAGTCACTGCTGCAGTTGGTCGACGACGTGAAGGCCGACCTGCTGGTCGTCGGTAACCGCGGTCTGAACTCGTTGACGGGTCGTCTGCTCGGATCCGTTCCGTCGGACGCTGCCCGCAAGTCGACGTCGGATGTGCTGATCGTGCACACCGTTCGCTGACGTCCTGCCCGTGAACGGCACGGTGAGCGTGTGCTCCCCGTGCCGTTCTCGTGTCAGGACACGGCTGCGTCGAAGGGCTGCAGCGCTGCGAGTTCGTCCGGCAACGGTTCCGTGTGGACGACGCCGAGGCGCTGGGTCGCGCGGGTCAGCGCGACGTAGAGGTCACCCATTCCACGTGGTGATTCGGTGACGATGGCCGCGGGTTCGACGATGAGCACCGAGTCGAACTCGAGGCCTTTCGCGTCCTTCACCGTCGACACCGTCACGTACTCGGACTTCAAGGACGAGAACGCGTCGACGAGCGTGTGCGGTACGAGTACGGCGCTCAGACCTGGCCGCGGATGCTCGTCGACGCGTGCCTTCACGACGTCCGTCAAGTCGTCGGGGTTCACGTGCAGCGACCACGGATGCCGACCCGAGTCGCGGACCGAGCGGGGAACCGCCTGCACGGGGTCGATCGAGGCGAGCACGTCACGCGCCACCGTCATGATTTCCGACGGCGTGCGGTAGTTGACGGTCAGTTCCGTACGCTTCCACCGTTGTGCGACATACGGTTCCAGTACTTCGCTCCACGACGTCGTTCCGGCCGGGTCGCCTGTCTGCGCGACGTCGCCGACGAGGGTCATCCATCGATTCGGTATCCGGCGCATGACCATTCGCCACGCCATGTCCGACAGTTCCTGCGCTTCGTCGACGATGACATGCCCGTACGTCCAGGTTCGGTCGCCGGCCGCGCGCTCCGCGGTGGTCAGCCGAGCACCCGAATCCTGGCGCTGCGCAAGCTGACTGGCGTCGATCAGGTCGTAGGCCATGAGGATCTCGGGGTCGAGTTCGTCCTCGAGATCCTGCGGTGCCGAACCGGTGAGGATGTCCAGTGCGCCCTGCGCGTCCGCAATCTGATTGCGCCACTGCCGGTTTGCGCGCTCGCGTTCGGCGGCGTCGTCGATGCCGAGAAGCTCGGCCAGTTCGTCGAGCAGGGGAGCGTCGCCCGTGCTGAACCGTCTGCCGACGCGCAGCAGCGCCTGCCGTTCGTCGTCGGTGAGGTTCGGGGCCGCGGATGCCAGCCGTTCTTCGGAAGCGAAGAGTTCCAACAACACCTGCTGCGGGGACAGATCCGGCCACAACTCGTCGATCGCGGCCATCACGTCGGCGTCGTCGCGCATCTCGTCGCGCATGTCGGCGATGTCGTCGCGGCTGAGGAGGCTACCGCCGTCGACGAGGTTCTGGCCCAACGTGTCTGCAAGCTGCTGCGCGAGCTGATCGATGACGGACGAGACGAACAGCGGACGTGCGAGATTGTGCGGCCGCCGCGACGATCGCGCGCGACCTCGCGCGCGGGTGACGATCTTCTTGTCGAGCACGATCTCGTACGTGTCGAAACGCAGGCGTTTCGGCGCGGACGGAACCTCCTGGCGATCGCGCACCGCTTTCGTGAGCACCGCGATCATGTCGGTCGAGCCCTTCAGCTGCGCCGCGGTGATCGAATCCTCCAGCGTCGCACGCACTCCCGGGTACAGGTTTCCGACCGTCGACAACAGGACACCGGTCTCACCGAGCGACGGGAGAACCTGCCCGATGTAGTCGAGGAACGTGGCGTTCGGTCCGATGATCAGCACACCGCTCTTCGCGAGCTGCTGTCGGTAGGTGTACAGAAGGTACGCGGCGCGGTGCAGCGCGACGGCGGTCTTGCCGGTACCCGGACCACCCTGCACCACCAGAACGCTGCGGTGCTCGGAGCGGATGATCGCGTCCTGTTCGCTCTGGATGGTCTCGACGATGTCGTTCATGTGCCCGGTGCGGGCCGCGTCGAGAGCCGACAACAGAGCGCTCTCGCCGGCGACGCCGGTGGCCGACGCATCGAGGCCTGCATCTTTCGCGGCCGCGAGATCGAGGTACTCGTCGGCGATGGAGGTGACGCGTCGGCTCCGACTGCGAATGTGCCTGCGCCGGACGACATCCTCCGGTGCCGCCGTCGTCGCGAGATAGAACGGACGTGCCATCGGGGCACGCCAGTCCAGCAGGAGGGTCTCGTAGTCGTTGGCCTCGTCGAGAATGCCGACACGGCCGATGTACCGGACCGGGTTGTCGTCGCCCGACGGCTGCAGGTCGATGCGGCCGAAGCACAGACCGTTCTCGGCGGCGTCGTACTTGGCGATGTCGTCGTTGTAGAGCTGACTGAACGACTCTCGTTCGCTTCGAGCCTGCGGGGTGCCGCCGGTTTCGAGAAGAACGGTGCTCAGTCGATTCTGCGCGTACCTGCGCAGTGCGTCGAGCTGGTCGTACAGCATCGTGACGTACGCCTGCTCACGATCCTGCTCGCTCGGTGCTTCCTCGGTGACAGTCGTGGGGTCGGAGGAAGTGTGGCCGTCGTCCGGCAAAGGGTCTCCTCGGGAGTTCGGCAGAAGAATTCGATGGCGCGAAATTCGCCCAAGCAGTCTACGACGTGAACGGGCCCCGCCGCAGAACCGCAGTTCAGGACGGGGCCCGATCGAACAGGTGGTGAATCTGGAGGTGCTACTTGGAGAACTTCTGGACGCGCTTGTCGAGGTCCTTGCGAGCCTTCTCGACCTTCTTCTCCAGCTTCGCGCGAGCCTTCTCGGTTGCTTTGTCGAAATCGCGGCTCTGCTTCTCGGCCTGCTTGCGTGCGCGCTTGCTGAGGCCCTCGGTGCGGTCGGCGGCGATGTCGACCCACTTGCTGCCGCGGTCCTGGGCCAGCTCGGCCAGCTCGGAGCCACGCTTCTGTGCCTTGTCGGCCAGCGTCGATCCGCGCTTCTGAGCGAGGTCGGCCAGATCGGATCCGCGATCCGCCGCCCGGTCGGCGAGCTTCGATCCGCGCTTCTGCGCAATCTCCGCGAGCTCCGAACTGCGGTCGGCCGCCTTGTCGGCCAGCTTGGATCCGCGCTTCTGAGCGACCTCGGCGATCTCGGAACTACGGTCGGCTGCCTTGTGTGCCCATCGGGACAGGACGGGCTGCGCGGTGTCGGCGAGCTCCGAGCTCTTCTCGGCGGCGACGTCGGCCCAGTGCGAGACGACCGGCTGCGCGGTGTCGGCGAACTGCGAGCTCTTCTCGGCGGCGACGTCGGCCCAGTGCGAGACGACCGGCTGCGCCGAATCTGCGAAGCTCGCACTGCGAGCAGCCGCGACCGAAGCGAGTTCCTTGACGCGATCGGATGCGGTGCCGAGGCGGTCGGCGGTGTCGTGCGAGCCGGGGAGTGCCGACGAGATCGACTCCGATGCCTTGCGAGCCGCACGACGGCCGCGCCACGCGAGCGACGGCTTGCCCTCGGTGTCGACCGCGGCGATCAGAAGTCCGCCGAGGAGGCTGACGTTCTTGAAGAACTGGGTGCGCTGAGCGGCCTTCGCCGCGGGGTCGGTCTCGTTCCAGAACGCGTGACCGGCGACCGTCGTCGGAACGAGGCTGCCGGCGAGAGCCAGCGACGCGATACGCGGCGCCTTGCCGGTCGCGAGCAGCAAACCTCCACCGACCTGGATCGCGCCGTTGATGCGGACCAGCGTCTCGGGATCGTCGGGAACGTTGGAGGTGACGCTGTCCGGCAGCGCGTCCTGTCCCTGGGAGATCAACGGTGCCGCGGCCTTGGCTTTTCCAGCGGGATTCCGGAGCGCGTCGATACCTCCCGCGATGAAGATGGTCGACATCAGCGGACGGGCGATTCGGCGGACGAGCATTGACAGCCTCCTGCGTAGTTCGTGGACAACGTCGATGTACGACGCGTCCGACAGGAGCTCGCCCCCGTCGACCCGCGTCGATCCACCGTATCCATACCCGGGAGTTCCGGACTTCAAGCGCGAGCGTGTTTCACCAGCCGCGCTGGCGCCATTCGTCCAGGTGCGGACGCTCGGCGCCGAGCGTCGTGTCCTTGCCGTGGCCCGGATAGACGACGGTGTCGTCGCCGTATTCGTCGAACAACTTCGTGCTGACGTCGTTCAGCAGGGAGGTGAAGTGCTCGGGGTCGGACGTCTTGCCGACGCCACCCGGGAACAGGGAGTCGCCGGTGAACAGGTGCGTGACACCGGACTTCGAATCGGTCAGCGCGAGGGCGATCGATCCGGGTGTGTGACCACTGAGATGAATGACGTCGAGAGTGAGTTCGCCCACCTCGACGGTGTCTCCGTCGGCCAGCAGCCGATCGGGAGCGACCGGCAGAGGTTCGGCGTCCAGGCTGTGCGCGGCGGTGGGCGACGCGGTGCCTCCGGCGATGTCTTCCAAGGCCTGCCAGTGGTCGGCGTGCTGGTGAGTCGTGACGATGAGCGCCAGGGTGGGGGCGTTCTCGTCGATCAGCTGCGACAAACGGGTCGCGTCGTTGGCTGCGTCGATGAGCAGGGACTGGCCCGTCGCGGAACAAACGATGAGGTAGGCGTTGTTGTCCATCGGACCGACCGAAATCTTGGTGATGGTGCCACCCGTGATCGTGCGCCGTTGCGGGGCAGATTCCTGCGACACTGCGCCGGTGTAATGGTCGTCGATGACCATGAGGTGCTCGTCCATTTGGTGGACGCTACCGTCGCCCTCGACGCGTCGCCGCCCCGCCCCTCGGGAGCCGGTTCGGGCGCGCAGCGGGTGGCGAGAAGAGCCAGGTAGGTCGAGCGGTCCACCGAACTTGTCGGTGGGTCGGCCTAGCATTGCTACTGCGTGAGGTCATACCTCGCGCAGGCTTTACATGAGTTTCGGTTCGACTGTTCGGGTACGAACGTCGGTAGGCCAGCTCGTTCGACAAAGAAGGGAACACAGTGGCGGATCGCCTGGTAGTACGGGGTGCGCGCGAACACAACCTGCGGGGAGTCGACATCGACCTCCCACGCGACAGCCTCGTCGTCTTCACGGGCCTGTCCGGATCGGGTAAGTCGTCGCTCGCGTTCGACACCATCTTCGCCGAGGGCCAGCGTCGCTATGTGGAGTCCTTGTCCGCCTACGCGCGCCAGTTCCTCGGTCAGATGGACAAACCGGACGTCGACTTCATCGAGGGTCTGTCGCCGGCCGTGTCGATCGACCAGAAGTCGACCAACCGGAACCCTCGATCGACCGTGGGCACGATCACCGAGGTCTACGACTACCTGCGCCTTCTGTACGCGCGTGCAGGCACGGCCCACTGCCCGGTGTGCGGCGAGAAGATCGCCAAGCAGACGCCGCAGCAGATCGTCGATCAGGTGCTGGCGATGGAGGAGGGCACCAAGTTCCAGGTCCTGGCACCCGTCGTGCGCACCCGCAAGGGCGAGTTCGTCGACCTGTTCGAGTCGCTGAACACCCAGGGGTACTCGCGTATCCGCGTCGACGGTGTCGTGCACCAGTTGACCGATCCGCCGAAGCTGAAAAAGCAGGAGAAGCACGACATCGAGGTCGTCGTCGACCGCCTCACGGTCAAGGCCAGTTCCAAGCAGCGTCTGACCGACTCCGTCGAGACCGCCCTGCGCCTTGCCGACGGCATCGTCGTCCTCGACTTCGTCGACCGCGACGAGAACGCCCTCGATCGTGAACGCCGGTTCTCCGAGAAGCTCGCGTGCCCCAACGCACACCCGTTGTCCATCGACGATCTGGAACCGCGGTCGTTCTCGTTCAACTCCCCGTACGGCGCATGTGGGGAATGCCTCGGACTGGGCGTGCGCAAGGAGGTCGACCCCGATCTGGTGGTACCCGACCCCGAATTGTCGCTCGGCGAGGGTGCCATCGCACCGTGGTCGATGGGCCAGACATCCGAGTATTTCGGACGACTGCTGTCCGGTCTGGCCGACGCCATGGGCTTCGACCTGAACACGCCGTGGAACAAGCTGCCCGCAAAGGTGAAGCGAGCCGTCCTCGAAGGCAGCGACCACCAGGTCCACGTCAAGTACCGGAACCGGTACGGCCGGACCCGCTCGTACTACGCCGAGTTCGAAGGCGTCATGCCGTTCCTGCACCGTCGCCTCGAGCAGACCGAGTCCGAGCAGATGAAGGAGCGGTACGACGGCTACATGCGCGACGTGCCGTGCCCGGTGTGCGGCGGCGACCGTCTGCGCCCGGAGATCCTGTCGGTCACCATCGAGGCCGGCGGTTTCGGGCCGAAGTCCATCGCCGACGTCTGCCGGTTGTCGATTTCCGAGACCGCGGACTTCCTGAACAGCCTGACCCTCGGTAGCAAGGAAGAGGCCATCGCGGGGCAGGTGCTGAAGGAAGTGCAGGCGCGCCTCGGCTTCCTGCTCGACGTCGGCCTGGAGTACTTGTCGCTGTCGCGCGCGGCGGGGTCACTGTCCGGTGGCGAGGCGCAGCGCATCCGGTTGGCGACACAGATCGGTTCCGGTCTCGTCGGCGTTCTGTACGTTCTCGACGAACCGTCCATCGGTCTGCACCAGCGGGACAACCGTCGACTCATCGACACGTTGACGCGTCTGCGCGATCTGGGCAACACGCTGATCGTCGTCGAGCACGACGAGGACACCATTCGGACGTCCGATTGGGTCGTCGACATCGGGCCGATGGCAGGCGAGCACGGCGGCCGCGTCGTACACAGCGGGTCGTACCAGGACTTGCTGACCAACGAGGAGTCGCTCACCGGTGCCTACCTGTCGGGTCGGATGGAAATTCCACTCCCGGACTTCCGCCGGGTCGTGGACAAGAAACGACAGATCACCGTCGTGGGTGCGCGTGAGCACAATCTGCGCGGTATCGACGTCAGCTTCCCGCTCGGCGTCCTGACGTCCGTGACGGGTGTCTCGGGATCCGGGAAGTCGACGCTCGTCAACGACATCCTCGCGACGGTCATGGCGAACAAGCTCAACGGTGCGCGTCAGGTACCGGGGCGGCACACCCGCATCAACGGTCTCGATCAGCTCGACAAGCTCGTGCGGGTCGACCAGTCGCCGATCGGCCGGACGCCGCGGTCCAACGCGGCCACCTACACCGGTGTGTTCGACAAGATTCGTACGTTGTTCGCCGCCACCACCGAGGCGAAGGTGCGCGGCTACCAGCCCGGGCGATTCTCGTTCAACGTCAAGGGCGGCCGGTGCGAGGCGTGTTCGGGCGACGGAACGCTGAAGATCGAGATGAACTTCCTGCCCGACGTCTACGTGCCGTGCGAGGTGTGCGAGGGCGCCCGCTACAACCGCGAGACGCTCGAGGTGCACTACAAGGGCAAGACCATCGCTCAAGTTCTCGACATGCCGATCGAGGAAGCCGCCGAGTTCTTCGAGCCGATCAGCTCGATCCATCGCTACTTGAAGACCTTGGTCGAGGTCGGGCTCGGCTACGTCCGGCTCGGCCAGCCGGCGACGACGTTGTCCGGCGGTGAGGCACAGCGAGTCAAGCTCGCGTCCGAGTTGCAGAAGCGGTCCACCGGCCGCACGGTGTACATCCTCGACGAGCCCACCACAGGTCTGCACTTCGAGGACATCCGCAAGCTGCTCGGTGTGGTCAACGGCCTCGTCGACAAGGGCAACACCGTCATCGTCATCGAGCACAACCTGGACGTCATCAAGACGTCCGACTGGATCATCGACATGGGTCCGGAAGGTGGTTCCGGCGGCGGAATGGTTGTGGCACAGGGCAATCCGGAGGATGTCGCCGCCGTGCCCGAGAGCTACACGGGCAAGTTCCTGCAGGAGGCGCTGACGCGTGAGCCTGTGGCTCAGCCGAAGAAGGCTGCGGCGAAGAAGGCTCCGGCGAAGAAGCGTGGTCCCCGCAAGGCCGCTGCGGTGTGACCTCGTTCGAGCGTTCCGCCCTCTACACGCATGTGTGTAGAGGGCGGAGTCGTTTCTGGTGGGGGGTCAGTACACCGGGCCGGTGTACTTCTCGCCCGGGCCCTTGCCCGGCTCGTCCGGGTGCGCCGACTGCTCGCGGAAGGCCTTCTGCAGAGCCTGCAGACCTTCACGAATGGGTCCTGCGTGCGGCCCGAGGTATTCGACGGACGCGGTGACGAGGCCTGCGAGAGCCGTGATGACGCGTCGCGCCTCGTCGAGATCCAGGTAGGGGCTTTCCGACGGGTCCGCCTCGGACAAGCCGAGCTTCTCGGCGGCGGAGCTCATGAGCATCACGGCTGCGCGGCTGATGACCTCGACGGCGGGGACGTCGGCGAGTTCGCGCACGTCGTGCTCGGCGTCGTTGCCGGATTCGGGGGTGCTTGTCATGCCTTCGAGCATTCCATGCCGTCGAAGATGCGCCGACGGACCACCGCCGATTCGTCGTCGGGCGGGGTGCCCTGGTAGAGTCTTCCACCGACCGTCTTCGACGCGCGCACTCGCAAGAGTTCGTTCGTACGGAGGCAGCAAGTGGAGCCCGACTCCCACCGGCATGCAGCACAATAGTTGCTTCCGGTCCGGTCGCTCGACACATCGGAGTTCGATCGCAGCATTCAGGCGATTGCCTCGGATGGCCGAGCTTTCTCGTCCAGTACGAGAAGATCCATACGGCGTGAGCCGGGTGTGATCGACCGGTCGACATCGGGCCCTGCGCCAGCGGAATGCTGGAGCAGGGTTTTTTCGTTGTAGAGGGCAGTGTCCTTTCGGGGACGTGTCCTGACGGCGAGATGTCGAAGGACCCGGGCAGGCGGGCTGTGCGACAGGCAGGCGGTCGGCTCGACACCACACCGCACTACCTAGGAGGCCCCATCAGCACTGAGACCCGCATCAACGATCGCATCCGTGTTCCCGAGGTTCGACTCGTCGGACCCGGCGGTGAACAGGTTGGCATCGTGCGTGTTGAAGATGCACTCCGCTTGGCTCTCGAAGCCGACCTCGATCTCGTGGAAGTGGCTCCCGACGCACGTCCGCCGGTCTGCAAGATCATGGACTACGGGAAGTTCAAGTACGAGGCAGCGCAGAAGGCGCGTGAGTCGCGCAAGAACCAGACCCTCACGGTGATCAAGGAGCAGAAGCTCCGTCCGAAGATCGACGCCCACGACTACGAGACCAAGAAGCGCAACGTCATCCGCTTCCTCGAGGCCGGGTCGAAGGTCAAGGTCACCATCATGTTCCGTGGTCGCGAGCAGTCCCGCCCCGAACTCGGCTTCCGGTTGCTGCAGCGTCTGGGCGCAGACGTTGCCGATCTGGGATTCGTCGAGACGTCCGCAAAGCAGGACGGCCGCAACATGACCATGGTTCTGGCTCCTCACAAGGGCGCCAAGACCCGAGTGAAGGCGCAGGAAAGCGCCGCCGCTCCGCAGGCGCAGCGTGCTCCGGCACCTGCCCAGCCCGCATCCGGCGACGCCCCGGCCACGCCGCCTGCAAGCTAGACCAGAACACGTAAGAACCCTGCCGACCGTCGGTCGGCAGGGTTACAGCCGAGCAAGACCGAAGAGCACTACAGAAACCGAGGACTCCATGCCCAAGCAGAAGACCCACAGTGGCGCCAAGAAGCGATTCAAGGTGTCCGGCAGCGGCAAGATCCTGCGTCAGAAGGCCGGCCGTCGCCACCTGCTGGAGCACAAGGCAACCAAGGTGACTCGTCGCCTCGACGGTGTCGCAGTCGTCACGAAGGCCGACGAGCCGCGGGTCAAGCGCCTGCTCGGCCTCTGATCTGGACTTCGTAGCCGGCGGCCGAGCCGTCGGCCCCTCCCTTTTTCCATCCGGGGTTCGTAGAAGCCCCCAGATCGACAGGATTCACCAGTGGCACGCGTAAAAAGGGCCGTCAACGCCCAGAAGAAGCGCCGTTCGATTCTCGAAGCGTCCAAGGGCTACCGCGGACAGCGCTCACGTCTGTACACCAAGGCCAAGGAGCAGCAGCTCCACTCGCTGACCTACGCCTACCGCGACCGCAAGGCGCGCAAGGGTGACTTCCGCAAGCTGTGGATCACGCGCATCAACGCTGCAGCTCGCGCGAACGACATCACCTACAACCGCTTCGTCCAGGGCCTGAAGGCTGCGGGCGTCGAGGTCGACCGCAAGATCCTCGCGGAGCTTGCCGTCTCGGACGCCGCGGCATTCGCCGGCCTGGTCGCAGTGGCCAAGGCTGCTCTGCCTGCCGACGTCAACGCTCCTGCCGGAGAAGCAGCCTGAGCAGGTTGACTCACGTCGATCCAGACCCGAAACGACCCGTGGACACGCTCACCGAGCGCACCCCACGGGTCGTTTCGGCTGTCAAGCTCCTGCGTGCGGCCGAGCGTCGCAAGACGGGCCTGTTCCTCGCCGAGGGAAGCAACTCGGTCACCGAAGCGCTTGCGGCCGGGGTCGTCGAGCAGCTGTTCTTCCGTGACGACTCCGCCGACCGCAATCGCCTGGTCCTCGACGCGGCGGCCACCGCGGGGGTGCGTACGTACCCGATCAGCGAACGTGCCGCGAAGGGTCTGTCCGACACGGTCACGCCGCCCGGCATCGTCGCGGTGTGCCGAACGATCGACGTCGACGTCCCGACCGCGCTCGACGGAACGCCGCAGCTCGTCGCCGTCCCGGTGGAGGTGTCCGAGCCCGGGAACGCGGGAACCGTCGTTCGCGTCGCCGATGCGGTCGGTGCCGATGCGGTCGTGCTGCTCGGCGATGCGGTCGACCCGCACAACGGCAAGTGCGTCCGCGCGTCTGCGGGCAGTCTGTTCCACCTGCCGATCGCGCGAGAGCGCTCGATCGACACGGGTATCGAGGCCCTGCGCGCGCGCGGGTTGACCGTTCTGGCGACCGCCGCCGACGGTGAGGTCGACCTCGACGATGCCGACGAGTTGTTGAGCGGGCCGACGGCGTGGCTGTTCGGCAACGAGGCGCACGGGCTCGCACCGTCCGTCGCGGCGAACGCCGACCATCGCGTACGAATACCGATTCACGGGCGAGCGGAGAGCTTGAATCTCGCGACGGCCGCTGCCATCTGTCTGTACGCGAGCGCACGCGCCCAGCGGCAGTCCCGTCGTGATCGATCCGGCCACCTCGCCTAGGATCGAAACGTTCTCGAGCGACCTAGACCATCAAGGAGTTGCACCTCTCGTGGCGAAGAAAGAAGGCGGAAACGCCCAGCCCGTCGATCCCAGTGTGCTCGAGGCAGCTGCCCTCGACGCCGCGGCGAACGAGGCGGAGAAGGCGTTCGCCGACGCGCGGGATCTCGACGAACTGACGTCGGTGAAGATCGAGCACATCGGCAACCGTGCTCCTCTCGCCCTGGCGCAGCGCGCACTCGGGTCGATCCCGGGAGATCTGAAAGCGGAGGCGGGCAAGCGCGTCAAGGTTGCCCGCGATCGCGTGCAGAAGGCATTCGACGCGCGCCGCGAGGTCCTGTTGGCCGAGCGCGACGCCGCGATCCTCGTCGCCGAGACGATCGACGTGACCTTGCCGTCGAACCGCCGTCCCGTCGGTGCTCGCCACCCGATCACGATCATCGCCGACCAGGTCGCCGATGTGTTCGTCGGAATGGGGTGGGAGGTCGAGGAAGGCCCGGAGGTCGAGGCCGAGCACTTCAACTTCGACGCCCTCAACTTCCTGCCCGATCATCCCGCGCGCACGATGCAGGACACCTTCCACATCGCGCCCGAGGGGTCGCGTCAGGTCCTGCGTACGCACACCTCGCCGGTTCAGGTGCGGTCGATGCTGTCGCGTGAGGTTCCGATCTACATCGTGTGCCCGGGCCGTACGTTCCGTACCGACGAACTCGACTCGACGCACACGCCGGTGTTCCATCAGGTCGAGGGTCTGGCGATCGACAAGGGTCTGACGATGGCCAACCTGCGCGGCACGCTCGACGCGTTCGCACGGGCACTGTTCGGCGAGGAGACGCGGACGCGCATGCGCCCGAACTACTTCCCGTTCACCGAGCCGTCCGCCGAGGTCGACGTCTGGTTCCCGAAGAAGAAGGGCGGCCCGGGCTGGGTCGAGTGGGGCGGCTGCGGCATGGTCAATCCGAAGGTGTTGCAGGCCAGTGGAATCGACCCCGAGGTGTACTCGGGCTTCGCGTTCGGCATGGGCTTGGAGCGGACGCTGCAGTTCCGCAACGACATTCCCGACATGCGCGACATCGTCGAAGGCGACATTCGCTTCACGATGCCGTTCGGCGTCGGCGCCTGACCTTCATTCCTGCATCAGACACGTAGAGAGAGCTGAACGCACCGTGCGAGTTCCACATTCCTGGTTGACCGAGGTTCTGCAGCGATCCACGCCGCAGTGGCAAGTGACTCCCGAGGAGCTCGACGAGGGCTTCGTCCGGGTCGGGTTCGAAGTGGAGGAACTCGATTCCCTCGACACCGTCACCGGTCCGCTCGTCGTCGGACGCGTGACGTCGATCGAGGAACTGACCGAGTTCAAGAAGCCGATCCGCTTCTGCCACGTCGATGTCGGCAACGACGAGCCGCAGGAAATCGTCTGTGGAGCACGGAATTTCGCCGAGGGCGACCTGATCGTGGCGGCCCTACCGGGCAGCGTGTTGCCGGGCGGCTTCGCGATCGCGGCGCGCAAGACGTACGGCAAGACGTCCAACGGCATGATCTGTTCGACGGCCGAACTGGGCCTCGGCAGGGACTCGTCGGGCATCCTGGTTCTGCCGGAGGGTACCGCCGCGCCTGGTGACGACGCCAAAGTCGTTCTCGGCATGGATGATTCGGTCATCGAATTGAACGTCACGCCGGACCGCGGTTACGCGTTCTCGGTGCGCGGCCTCGCCCGCGAACTCGCGAGCAGCTTCGATCTCGACTACGCCGACCCCGCCGCAGGACCGGTGCAGAACAACGAGGGCGACACCTGGCCCACGACGGTCGAACCCGAGTCCGGCGCATCCAGGTTCGCGTTGCGCAAGGTCAGCGGGATCGACCCGAAGGCGGTCACGCCGTGGTGGATGCAGCGCAGGCTGCTCCTCGCCGGGATCCGGCCGATCTCTGCCGCCGTCGACGTCACGAACTACGTTCTGCACGAGTTGGGCCAGCCACTCCACGCGTTCGACGCGGCGAAGCTGACCGGCGGAATCGTCGTCCGCCGCGCGAAGGCGGGGGAGAAGCTGACGACTCTCGACGACGTCGAACGCACGCTCGACGCGGAAGACGTCGTCATCGCCGACGACTCCGGCGCAATCTCGCTCGCGGGCGTGATGGGTGGCGCGTCGACCGAGGTGGGCGACGACACCGTCGACGTCATTCTCGAAGCCGCGACGTTCGATCCGCTCGCGGTGTTCCGCACCGGTCGTCGTCACAAGCTGTCGAGTGAAGCGAGCAAGCGCTTCGAGCGCACGGTCGACTCCGCCCTGCCGGTGGCGGCGTTGGACCGAGCCGCTCAGCTGCTCGTCGAGATCGCAGGCGGTCACGTCGAGCCCGTCCTGACCGACATCGGATCGGTGCACACGTTCCCGGCTGTCCGGATCGACATCGATCTCCCGGACCGGGTCGCGGGCGTCACCTACCCCAACGGGGTCGCGGCGCGTCGCCTGACCCAGATCGGTTGCGACGTCGAGGTCGGTGTCAGCGCCAGTGGACACGGCGAGCTCGTCGTGACGCCGCCGAGCTGGCGTCCCGACCTGCAGCAGCCGGCCGACCTCGTCGAAGAGGTACTGCGTCTCGAGGGTCTGGAGCAGATCCCGTCCGTGCTGCCGGCTGCACCGGCCGGGCGTGGGCTGACCGCGACGCAGAAGCGGAAGAGAGCCGTCGGAAAGTCCCTCGCTTTCGCGGGGTACGTCGAGGTGCTCCCGACGGTCTTCCTGCCCACCGGTGTGTTCGACATCTGGGGCCTGCCTGCCGACGATGCTCGTCGTCGGACGACGTCGGTGCTCAATCCTCTCGAGGCCGACCGCCCCGAGCTCGCGACGACGATCCTGCCGGGGTTGCTGGAAATCTTGGCGCGCAACGTGTCCCGCGGTCAGCGCGACCTGTCGCTGTTCGGAATTGCCCAGGTCGTTCTGCCCGGCGACGACACCGCCGCGGTCGAGGCTCTGGCCGTCCACACGCGTCCGAGCGACGAAGAGATCGACCGACTGCGCGCGTCGTTGCCCGCACAGCCGGTGCACGTCGGCGTCGTGCTGTCCGGACAGCGTGAGCCGTCGGGTCCGTGGGGCCAGGGGCGTGCCGCGGAGGCGTCGGACGCGTTCGACGCGGCGCGCACGGTCGCGGCGGCTGCGGGCGTCGACATCGAGTTGCGTGCTGCGCAGTACCTGCCGTGGCATCCGGGCCGTTGCGCCGAAATCCTCGTCGACGGTGTCGTCGTCGGGCACGCGGGTGAGCTGCATCCGGCGGTGCTCGAGCGAGCAGACCTACCGGCTCGCACGTGTGCCGTCGAGCTGAATCTCGATGCATTGCCGATCGTCGAGTCGCTGCCTGCACCGGTCGTGTCGCCGTTCCCGGCGGTCCTGCAGGACGTGGCAGTCGTCGTCGACAGATCGGTTCCTGCTGCCGACGTCGAATCGGCCCTTCGGACGGGTGCAGGCGAGTTGCTGGAGAGTCTTCGCCTGTTCGACGTCTTCGAAGGCGAACAAGTCGGCGAGAACCGGAAGTCGCTGGCCTTCGCACTCGTGTTCCGCAGCTCGGAAGGAACGTTGACGGAGGCGCAGGCGACGGAGGCGCGGGACGCCGCCGTGGCCGCTGCAGCGGCGGCCGTGGGCGCAGAACTTCGACGCTGACCCTCCCGGACTCGCGCCGAAGTACGTAGCGTGGAGGCATGAGCATTCACGGGGTGGAGGGCAGGTCCGACGTCGCGGTGTTACGGGAGGTCCTGGCCGCAGTGTCGGGCCGCCCGGCGCTTGCGCCGCTGCACGCGACCGCATCGGCACTGCTGGCCGATCTCGACACGGCGAGTTCGGACGACCCCTCGTCCGTTCCGCCCGGGGACATCCCGGACGTGGACATTCCGCACGTGACCAAGCCCAGAATCGACCAGCCATTGGGTGATCCGCTGGGCGGCACACCGACCCAGCTTCCTCGGCAGACGATCATCGACGCCGAGTTGGTCGACGACAGCGCAATCGACGGGGCGATCGGCGGCGGCGTCAGCGCAGGCCTGTCCAATCACGAGTCACCGACCGGCTACACCGATCAGGGCGTTCCGACGTGGGACTCGGTTCGCGGCAAAGTGGAGGGCCGGTCGGCGATGGCCCTCGGCGCGGAGGAACTCGATCAGAGCAGTCCGGCCGGCCACTCTCTCGACGAGCAGTGGAACGACCGTGAAGAAGCGGGTCGCAAGAAGCTCGACGAGATCCGGCGGTCGATGAAGGCTCCTTCGGAGCACGTGCACAAGAATACTTAGCGGGCTATGTAGTTTCGTGCACATGGGACGGCCCGACCCCAGTCATGAATGAGCTTGCATGATGATGCATAATCAATCGTATGAACGCTCGGATTGATGACGTGGAGACCTCTCCGCTGCGGATCGCCGTCGCGGGGGCAAGCGGATATGCAGGTGGCGAGATTCTGCGCCTGCTGCTCGGACACCCAGGGGTGGCGTCGGGTCGCCTCGTGATCGGTTCGCTCACCGCAGGTGGAAATGCCGGTTCGGCGCTGGGTGAGTTCCATCCGCACCTGCTCCCGCTCGCCGATCGAGTCCTCACGGAAACCACCATCGACGAGCTGTCCGGCCACGACGTCGTCTTCCTCGGACTTCCGCACGGCAAGTCGGGGGAGATCGCCCAGCAGCTGCCGGAGTCCGTCGTGATCATCGATTGTGGCGCCGACTTCCGCCTGTCCGACGCGTCCGCGTGGGAGAAGTACTACAAGTCGGCTCACGCCGGTACCTGGCCGTACGGTCTGCCCGAACTGCCCGGTCATCGTGAGAAGCTCGTCGGCGCGACGCGCATTGCCGTGCCCGGCTGCTATCCGACGGTCTCGTCTCTTGCTCTCGCTCCGGCAGTTGCGGCCGGCATCGTCGAACCGCGCGTCAACGTCGTCGCGGTCAGCGGAGCATCGGGTGCGGGTCGCGCCCCGAAAGCGGACCTGCTGGGCGCGGAGATCATGGGGTCGGTGCGGGCGTACGCCGTTGCGGGCGCACACCGGCACACGCCGGAGATCGCGCAGAACTTGTCCGCGTTGTCGCCGGAGCCGGTGACGGTGTCGTTCACTCCCGTTCTCGCGCCGATGCCGCGCGGCATCCTCGCCACCTGCACCGCGGTGACGACGGCGACGCAGGAGCAGGCCACCGAGGTCTACGAAAAGGCGTACGCTGCCGAGCCTTTCGTTCATGTACTCGGCGCAGGTCGCCTACCGCAGACCGGTGCGGTGATCGGGTCGAACGCCGTGCAGATGAGTGTGTCCGTCGACGAGGACGCAGGTCTGCTCGTCGTGGTCGCCGCCGTCGACAACCTAACCAAGGGGACCGCAGGCGCCGCGATCCAATCGATGAATCTTGCCTTGGGCATCCCCGAGACCGATGGTCTCTCGACAGTTGGAGTCGCACCGTGAGCAGCGCCACCGAGGCACAGGCATTGTCGGGCAAGCTCGTTCGCAGTCAGGGCGTCACCGCGCCCGCCGGGTTCCGCGGTGCGGGTATCGCGGCCGGAATCAAGGCGAACGGCAAGCCCGACTTGGCGCTGGTGTTCAACGAGGGCCCGGACACCACCGCGGCAGGCGTCTTCACGCAGAACAAGGTCAAGGCTGCACCGGTGCTGTGGTCGCAGCAGGTACTGCAGACCGGCAAGCTTCGTGCTGTCGTTCTCAATTCCGGTGGCGCCAACGCGTGTACGGGCGCGCCGGGGTTTCAGGACACGCATCGCACTGCGGAGGAAGTCGCAGGTGCACTGAGCAATTGGGGTACGGAGACGGGTGCCGTCGAGGTCGCGGTCTGCTCGACGGGTCTGATCGGTGACCGTTTGCCGATGGACAAGCTGATTCCCGGCGTCACCGAAGTCGTGCACGAACTCGCGGGAGGAATCTCCGGCGGGACCGACGCGGCATACGCCATCATGACGACCGACACCGTCCCCAAGCAGGCCGCCTTTCACCACACCGACAAATGGAACGTGGGCGGTATGGCCAAGGGCGCAGGCATGCTCGCTCCGTCGCTCGCCACGATGCTCAGTGTCGTCACCACCGACGCCGTCGCCACCGCACAGCAGTTGGACGAGGCGTTGCGCAACGCGACGAGACTGTCGTACGACCGCCTCGACGTCGACGGCGCCACGTCGACCAACGACACCGTGCTGCTGCTCGCGTCCGGTGCCAGTGGCGTGACGCCGACCCAGGACGAACTGAACGCCGCCGTCCTGGCCGTCTGCGACGACCTCGCCGATCAGATGATGGCCGATGCCGAGGGTGTCACGAAGCGGGTGAAGGTCACGGTGTCCGGCGCCGCGTCCGAGGACGATGCGTTGATCGGTGCACGTACCGTCGCACGCGACAGCCTCGTCAAGACCGCGCTGTTCGGGTCCGACCCCAACTGGGGCCGTGTGCTCGCGGCCATCGGCATCGCGCCGATCGAGCTGAACCCCGATCGAATCTCGGTGTCCTTCAACGGCAGTCCCGTCTGCGTCGACGGCGTCGGCGCGCCCGGTGCCAGGGACGTCGACCTGTCCGGCGAGGACATCGAGGTCGTCATCGACCTCGGAATCGGTGACAGCTCGGTCACCATTCGAACGACGGATCTGTCGCACGCGTACGTCGAAGAGAACTCGGCGTACTCGTCATGACCGCACCCGAACTGTCGGCGTCGCAGAAGGCGCACACACTCGCCGGAGCACTGCCGTGGCTGCAGCGGTTCCACGGCAAGATCGTCGTCGTCAAGTACGGCGGCAACGCCATGGTCGACGACGAGCTCAAACGCGCGTTCGCCGAGGACATGGTGTTCTTGCGCACCACCGGTATTCAGCCGGTCGTCGTGCACGGAGGCGGCCCGCAGATCACGGCCATGCTGTCCAAGCTCGGTATGACCGGTGAATTCCGCGGCGGCTTCCGCGTCACGACGCCCGAGGCCATGGACGTCGTGCGCATGGTCCTGTTCGGTCAGGTGGGCCGAGAACTCGTGGGGCTGATCAACAGTCACGGCCCGTACGCCGTCGGAATCTCGGGCGAGGACGCGCACCTGTTCACCGCATCCAAGCGCGAGGTGATGGTCGACGGCGTTCTCACCGACATCGGTCTTGTCGGCGACGTCACGTCCGTCAACCCCGACGCGGTACTCGATCTCGTTGCGGCAGGGCGCATTCCGGTGGTCTCGACCATCGCACCCGACGCGGACGGCGTCGTGCACAACATCAATGCCGACACCGCGGCTGCCGCACTTGCCGAGGCGATCGGCGCGGAGAAACTCGTCGTGCTCACCGATGTCGAAGGGCTGTACACCGATTGGCCGGATCGGTCGTCGTTGACGTCCGAGATCGACCCCGACGCGTTGGCCGCGCTGCTGCCGTCTCTCGACGCGGGGATGGTCCCGAAGATGGAAGCATGCTTGCGCGCCGTCCTCGGGGGTGTGCCGTCCGCGCACGTCATCGATGGACGTGTGCCGCATTCGGTGCTCGTCGAACTGTTCACGGGTGAAGGCATCGGCACCATGGTGGCCAAGCTGCCCGTATCCGACTCGAACACTACTGTCACAGGGGGCCTTTCATGAGTGATCACGGGACAGCAGACCTCCAGACCCGGTGGTCGAATTCGCTGATGGACAACTACGGTGTTCCTCGCGTCGCGCTGGTGCGCGGTCAGGGAGCCGTCGTGACCGACGCCGACGGCAAGGACTATCTCGACCTGCTGGCCGGCATCGCTGTCAATATTCTCGGACATGCACATCCGGCCGTCGTCGATGCGGTGACCACACAGCTTTCGACGCTCGGTCACACGTCGAACCTTTACGCGACCGAACCCGGTATCGCTCTCGCCGAACAGTTGCTGTCGCACCTCGGTGCGGGCACCCACGGCCGAGTGTTCCTGTGCAACTCGGGAACCGAGGCCAACGAGGCCGCGTTCAAGATCGCACGTCTGACCGGGCGTCCGAAGATCATCGCCGCGCAGAAGGCGTTCCACGGCCGCACGATGGGTGCGCTGGCGCTCACGGGCCAGCCGGACAAGCGTGCACCGTTCGAACCGATGCCTGCCGGTGTGCACCACGTGCCGTACGGCGACGTCGCCGCACTCGAAGCAGCCGTCGACTCGGATACCGCCGCGGTGTTCCTCGAGCCGATCATGGGCGAGGGTGGCGTCGTCGTCCCGCCGGAGGGTTATCTTCTTGCCGCGCGGAAAATCACGGCACGCCACGGTGCGCTGCTGATCCTCGACGAGGTGCAGACGGGTATCGGCCGGACCGGATGGTTCTACGCGCATCAGGCCGTCGGCATCGTGCCGGACGTCATCACCCTCGCGAAAGGACTCGGCGGCGGTCTGCCGATCGGAGCCTGCATCGGCATCGGCGAAGCAGGCAACCTGCTGCATCCCGGCAAGCACGGCACGACGTTCGGCGGAAACCCGGTATGCGCGTCGGCGGCTCTCGCGGTTCTGAAGACCATCGCCGACGAGGATCTCGTGTCCCACGCCGATCGACTCGGCAAGGTCATCACGCATTCCATCGAAGAACTGAACCACCCGCTGGTCGATCACGTACGGGGCGCAGGCCTGCTACTCGGCGTCGTGCTGACTCGAGCCGTCGCGCCCAAGGCCGAAGCCGCAGCGCGTGACGCCGGGTTCCTGATCAACGCCGCACAGCCCGACGTTCTACGCCTGGCCCCGCCCCTCGTTCTCACCGAGGAGCAGGCGGCGACGTTCGTGACGGCCCTGCCCGCAATTCTCGACACAGCCCAGGAAACGGAATAACCATGGCACTGAGGAACTTTCTGCGTGACGACGACCTGACCCCGCAGGAGCAGGGCGAAGTTCTCGCGCTCGCCGCCGAGATCAAGCGTGCACCGTTCTCGAAGCGACCGCTCGAAGGACCGAAGGGCGTCGGCGTCATCTTCGAGAAGAACTCGACCCGGACGCGGTTCTCGTTCGAGATCGGTATCGCGCAGCTCGGCGGTCACGCGGTCGTCGTCGACGGCCAGAGCACGCAGCTCGGACGCGAGGAGACGCTGCAGGACACGGGCCGTGTCCTGTCGCGGTACGTCGACGCGATCGTCTGGCGCACGTTCGGCCAGAAGCGCCTCGAGCAGATGGCGACCGGATCGACGGTTCCGATCGTCAACGCGCTGTCCAACGAGTTCCACCCGTGCCAGGTGCTCGCGGATCTGCAGACACTCGTCGAGCAGAAGGGGAACCTGAAGGGGCTAGAGCTGGCGTACTTCGGCGACGGCGCCAACAACATGGCGCACTCGCTGATGCTGGGCGGTGTCACCGCGGGCATCAACGTGACCATCGCTGCACCGAAGGCGTTCGCGCCGCTGGGTGACGTCGTCGACGCGGCGCGTGCGCGTGCAGAGCAGACCGGCGCCACCATCACGATCACCGAGGACCCCCACGAAGCTGCGGCCGGCGCCGACGCGCTCGTCACCGACACGTGGACGTCGATGGGTCAGGAGAACGACGGCCTCGACCGCGTCGCGCCGTTCCGGCCGTACCGGATCGACACCGATCTGCTGACCAAGGCGAAGTCCGACGCCGTCGTTCTGCACTGCCTGCCCGCGCACCGCGGCGAGGAGATCACCGACGAGGTCCTCGACGGCCCGCAGAGCGTCGTCCTCGACGAGGCGGAGAACCGTCTGCACGCCCAGAAGGCACTTCTGGTGTGGTTGCTCGAGCAGGCGCGACGACCGTGAGCGAGGGGGTGTCGTCGACGCCGCTGACGGCATCGACCCGCGCAGGCAGGCAGGCGCGGATCGTGACTCTGCTGGCGACGAACCAGGTCAGAAGTCAGCCGGAGCTCGCGTCGCTGCTGGCGGCCGAGGGTATCGACGTCACCCAGGCCACGTTGTCGCGAGATCTCGACGAACTCGGCGCGGTGAAACTGCGCGCCGCGGACGGCGGGGTCGGTGTGTACGTGGTGCCAGAGGACGGCAGTCCCGTCCGCGGCGTGTCGGGCGGCACCGACCGCCTGACGCGACTGCTCGGGGAGCTGCTCGTCTCGACCGATTCGAGCGGGAACCAAGCAGTCCTGCGCACGCCCCCTGGCGCGGCGCACTATCTCGCGAGCGCGCTCGACCGGGCGTCGCTGAGGGAGGTTGTCGGGACGATCGCCGGGGATGACACGATCTTCATGATCGCGCGCGAGCCCACGACCGGCAGCGAGCTCGCGGACAAGATAGAGAAACTGGCCCGACGCGGGGAGTGAACACCCCGTCGACGGCACAACGACAGACCTACACAAAAGCTAGTTAAGGAGCGCACACACCATGGCCGAACGCGTCATTCTCGCCTACTCGGGGGGATTGGACACCTCCGTCGCCATCAGCTGGATCGGCAAGGAGACCGGCAAAGAGGTCGTCGCCGTCGCCATCGACCTCGGTCAGGGCGGCGAGGACATGGAGGTCGTGCGCCAACGTGCGATCGATTGTGGCGCAGTCGAAGCCGTCGTCGTCGATGCTCGCAACGAGTTCGCCGACGAGTACTGCTTGCCGACCATCCAGAACAACGCTCTCTACATGGATCGCTACCCGCTGGTGTCGGCCATCAGCCGTCCGCTGATCGTCAAGCACCTCGTCGAGAACGCGCGTGCGCACGGCGGAACCGTCGTCGCGCACGGCTGCACCGGCAAGGGCAACGACCAGGTCCGGTTCGAGGTCGGCTTCAACACCCTCGCACCCGAGCTCGACGTCCTCGCTCCGGTCCGCGACTACGCGTGGACCCGTGAGAAGGCCATCGCGTTCGCCGAAGAGAACAAGATCCCGATCAACGTCAGCAAGAAGTCGCCGTTCTCCATCGACCAGAACGTCTGGGGTCGTGCCGTGGAGACCGGGTTCCTCGAGGATCTGTGGAACGCGCCGACCAAGGACGTCTACGACTACACGCAGGATCCGACGGCCAATTGGACGGCTCCCGACGAGCTGATCATCGGCTTCGACAAGGGTCGTCCGGTCAGCATCGACGGCCGTCCCGTCTCGGTGCTGGAAGCCATCCAGGAGCTCAACACCCGCGCAGGCGCTCAGGGTGTCGGCCGTCTCGACGTCGTCGAGGACCGTCTCGTCGGCATCAAGAGCCGTGAGATCTACGAGGCACCGGGCGCAATGGTGCTCATTCGCGCGCACGAGGAGCTCGAGCACGTCACCCTCGAGCGCGAGCTCGGACGCTACAAGCGCCACACCGACCAGAAGTGGGCCGAGCTGGTCTACGACGGTCTCTGGTACTCGCCGCTCAAGGGTGCGCTCGACACGTTCAACACGCACACCCAGGAGCACGTGTCCGGTGAGATCCGACTCACGCTGCACGCGGGCACGATCAACGTCAACGGTCGTCGCAGCGGCGAGTCGCTGTACGACTTCAACCTCGCGACGTACGACGAGGGCGACACGTTCGACCAGTCGTCGGCCAAGGGCTTCGTGCAGCTGCACGGCCTGTCCTCCAAGATCGCGGCCAAGCGGGACCTGGGCTTGTGAGCCAGAAGACCAACGAAGGGTCTCTGTGGGGCGGGCGTTTCGCGTCCGGCCCTGCAGAGGCCATGGCGGCGCTGAGCAAGTCGACGCATTTCGATTGGGTGTTGGCGCCCTACGACATTCGCGCGTCGATGGCACACGCGCGGGTGTTGCACGGTGCCGGTCTGCTCACCGCAGAGGACCTCGAGACGATGCTCGACGGTTTGGCGCGCCTCGCCGCCGATGTCGCCTCGGGTGAGTTCGTCGCCGCCGAGTCCGACGAGGACGTGCACGGTGCGCTCGAACGCGGGCTCATCGACCGCGTCGGACCCGAGGTCGGCGGGCGGTTGCGTGCAGGCCGGTCGCGGAACGACCAGGTGGCGACGTTGTTCCGAATGTGGTTGCGCGACGCGGCCCGTCGTGTATCGGCGGGCGTGCTCGACGTCGTCGACGCGTTGACGACGCAGGCGGCTTCGCATCCGAGTGCCGTCATGCCGGGCAAGACGCATTCGCAGGCCGCCCAGCCGGTTCTGCTGGCGCATCACTTGTTGGCACACACGCACCCGCTGCTGCGCGACGTCCAGCGATTCCAGGACTTCGACAAACGAGCTGCGGTGTCCCCGTACGGTTCCGGCGCTCTGGCAGGTTCGTCGCTCGGACTGAACCCAGAGCAGATCGCCGCCGAACTCGGATTCGACTCGTCGGCCGAGAACTCGATCGATGCCACGTCGTCGCGTGACTTCGCGGCCGAGGCTGCGTTCGTGCTCGCGATGACGGCCGTCGACCTGTCGCGACTCGCCGAGGAGATCGTGTCCTGGAGCACGCCCGAATACGGTTACGTCACGCTCGCGGACGCGTGGTCGACCGGCAGTTCGATCATGCCGCAGAAGAAGAATCCGGACGTCGCGGAATTGACGCGTGGCAAGACGGGACGACTCATCGGAAACGTCACCGGGCTGTTGGCGACGCTGAAAGCGCAGCCGCTCGCGTACAACCGGGATCTGCAGGAGGACAAGGAACCCGTCTTCGACTCCGTCGCGCAACTGGAGTTGTTGTTGCCTGCCCTCGCGGGACTGGTGTCGACGCTGACGTTCGACGTCGATCGCATGGCCGAATTGGCGCCTGCCGGCTACACGTTGGCGACCGACATCGCCGAATGGATGGTCCGGCAGGGAACGCCGTTCCGAATCGCGCACGAGGCAGCCGGCGCATGCGTCAGGGCCGCCGAGGCTCGTGGCGTCGGACTCGACGAGCTGACCGACGAGGAGTTGGCGTCGATCGACTCGTCGCTGACGCCTGCCGTTCGTGAGGTTCTCACCGTCGAGGGATC
Organism: Rhodococcus sp. B10; assembly: GCF_011770055.1. Classification (NCBI taxonomy): domain Bacteria; kingdom Bacillati; phylum Actinomycetota; class Actinomycetes; order Mycobacteriales; family Nocardiaceae; genus Rhodococcus; species Rhodococcus sp. B10. Next base: position 229,538 of record NZ_JAAFYV010000003.1, read on the forward strand.
GATTTCCTCACGGGATTCGCGCGGCGGTACGGCTGCGGTTCAGGTCGCGTCACAATTGGGTGGCGTTCGATCGTCGGCCGAGCAACTACGGACGTGGGCCCGGACAGCACTAATCACGGACTGACACAAAAAGTCACGCACGCCGGAATTCGATGCGGTCGGTGTGAGAAGCTTCAACCTACGAAGGTGGGTGGGCGGTCGGGTCGCCGAGTCGAACGCAGGAGTTGTTGTGGTGGGACTGAATGCAGATGCGTTTCGGGAGCCGTTGCGGCGTGCGATCGCCACTGCACAGAACGGTCTGGAGGTCATCCGGCTCGGTGGCCTCGAGACCGAAGTCGATCCGTCGCCGTTCAAGGTCGTCGACCGGGACGCGATGTATCGATTGCGTCGATACTTCCCGGAGGACGCCGACCGGGAGTCGAAGCCTCCGGTAGTCCTCGTGCCGCCGATGATGGTGTCCGCGGACGTCTACGACGTCACCACCGACCAAGGCGCCGCGGGCATCCTGCACAGCATGGGTCTCGACCCGTGGGTCGTCGACTTCGGATCGCCCGACACCGAGGAAGGCGGCTGGGGGCGCACGCTCGCAGATCACGTCGTCGCGATCAGTGAGGTCGTCGACAAGGTGCACGCACTCACCGGTCGCGACGTGCATCTCAGTGGCTACTCGCAGGGCGGCATGTTCTGTTACCAGGCGGCCGCCTACCGGGGCGGCAAGAATCTGGCCAGTCTGATCACGTTCGGCGCTCCTGTCGACACGTTGGCGGCGTTGCCGTTGGGCATTCCGGCCGGGGTTGCCACCCGGGGAGCCGAGTTCCTCGCCGACCATGTCTTCACGCGCCTTGCGGTGTCGGGATGGATGGCGCGCACGGGTTTTCAGTTGTTGGACCCGGCGAAGACGGTGCGTTCGCGACTCGATTTCCTGCGGCAGTTGCACGACCGCGACGCTCTGCTGCCGCGAGAGCCGCAACGACGCTTCCTGGCCTTGGACGGGTGGGTCGCGTGGTCGGGGCCGGCGGTGGCCGAACTGCTCAAGCAGTTCGTCGTGCACAACCGCATGATGACGGGAGGATTCGTCATCAAGGATCGTCTGCTGACGCTTGCCGACCTGACGGTGCCGGTGCTCGCATTCGTCGGTGAGGTCGACGACATCGGTCAGCCCCTTGCCGTCCGAGGCATCAAGCGCGCGGCCCCGCGGGCCGAGATCTACGAAACCACGCTCCGGGCAGGGCATTTCGGGCTCGTGGTGGGTAGCACCGCGGCGTCGCAGACCTGGCCGACGACGGGGGAGTGGATCCGCTGGAGGGAAGGGCTGGGCGAGCAGCCCGACACCGTGTTCGAGATGAGTTACGACGAGCACGCCGATACCGACAGTGGTGTCTCGGTGAGCAACCGGCTGATCCACACGGCCGCATCGATCGCCGAAGTGGGGGTCGGCGTCGGGAAAGGTTTGGCGGCTGCGGCCACCGGCGCGGTGCGGGGCACGCGCGAGATTTCGACCGAGGCGGTTCGCACGCTGCCGCGACTGGCTCGGCTCGGTCAGATGCAGCCGCACACGACCGTCTCGCTCGGACGCCTGCTCGCGGAACAGGGACGCAGGTCTCCCGCGGGCGAATGCTTCCTGTTCGACGACCGTGTGCACACCTATCAGGCGGTCAACGTCCGGATCGACAACGTGGTTCGAGGGCTCATCGTCTCGGGTGTTCGCCCGTCGGCGCGCGTCGGTGTGCTGATGGAGACGCGACCCAGCGCGCTGGCGGCCGTCGCTGCGCTGTCCCGTATCGGCGCCGTCGCGGTCATGCTGCCTCCGGGCGGGGACCTCGACAGTGCGCTGCGTGTGGTCGACGTCGACATCGTCATCTCGGATCCGGAAAACCTCAAGTCCGCAACACTTCTCGCCGTCAACGTCTTGGTTCTCGGCGGCGGCGACGAGCGCGAGTTGGATATTCCCGACGGCGCCGACGTCACCGATCTCGAGGCCATCGATCCCGATTCGGTGCGGCTCCCCGCATGGTTCGAGCCGGATCCAGGACGTGCCCGCGAATTGGCCGTCGTGTTGTTCACGGCGACCGATCGCGGATTGGAGCCGCGCTTCATCACCAATCATCGATGGGCGTTGTCGGCGTACGGAACTGCGACGGCTGCCGCGCTCGGTGCCGGCGACACCGTGTATTGCCTTGCACCGCTGCACCATTCGGCGGGCCTTCTCGTCAGCGTGGGCGGCGCGCTTGCGGGCGGGTCGCGTATCGCTCTGTCGCGCGGGCTCGATTCCACGCGTTTCGCCAGTGAGGTGGCCCGCTACGGCGTGACGGTCATCAGTTACACGTGGGCGATGATGCAGACGATTCTCGACGACGACGACCTCGAACTCGGCCGTAATCACCCGGTCCGTCTGTTCATCGGATCCGGCATGCCCGTGAATCTGTGGAAGCGCACGCTGCACCTGTTCTCGCCGGCTAGGGTCCTCGAGTTCTACGCGTCGACCGAGAACGACGTCATTCTGGCGAACGTCGGGGGCGCGAAGATAGGTTCGAAGGGCAGGCCGCTGCCGGGCAGCGCCCGCGTCGAACTCGCTGCTTACGACCCGATGACCGGCCGCCTCGAAGAGGACGAGAACGGGTTCGTCCGCGTGTGCCGCGACGACGAGATCGGATTGCTACTCGGTCGACCGAACAGCGAGGGCGAGGTCACCAGCCCGCTCATGCGGGGGGTGTTCCAACCGGGTGACTCGTGGGTGCCGACGGAGAATCTGTTCCGGCGTGACGCGGACGGCGACTACTGGCTCGTCGATCGCAAGGACACCGTCGTGAGAGCCGCACGCGGGCCCGTGTACACGCAGCCGATCATCGACGCGTTCGGCGAGGTGGACGACGTGGAATCGGTCGTCGTGTACGGCATCGAAGCGCCGGAGTCCGCGGGGGCGCCGCGACGGTGGGATTACGGCGTCGACGAAATCGCGGTGTGCGCGGTGTCGACGCGTGGACACACGTCGCTGTCGGCGCGCATCGTCACCGACGCGATGGCCGTGCTGCTGCCGTCCGGGCGGCCGGACATCGTGCACATCGTCGACGACATCCCCCTCGGCAGGGCCTACCGGCCGCGCGCCTCCGACCTGCAGAAACTCGGACTACCCGCGCCGAGCGCGAGGTCATGGTTCTACGACGCCGACCAGGGCACGTATCGACGGCTCACCAAAGCAGTCGTCGCCGAGCGGTTCACGAAATCCGACGACGTGGACGACAGGTAGCCCGTTCGGCACGCGTGCTCGGTTCGGTAGTTTGAACGGACGGACTTCTCACGGGAAGTCGTGAACCTGCGAGAAAAAGGACTTCAGTGGCAATCGATCAGAACCTCCTCGGCATCCTTGCCTGCCCGGTGGACAAGGGCCCGCTCCTGCTGGTGGAGGACGAGTTGCTCTACAACCCGCGGTTGCGTCGGGCGTACCCGATCGAGAACGGAATTCCGGTTCTGTTGGTCGACGAGGCTCGTGACGTCGACGACGCCGAGCACGAGTCGATCCTGAGCCGAGCTCGATCGGCGTAGTTCACCAGCACTCAGTCGGGGAGCGGGCCCGTCAGATAGCGCTGCAGCGTCGGCCCGACGACGGCCACGAGACGATCGGCAGGCATCGACGCGATGGGTTCGAGTTCGAGGATGTGCCGGGTGAGCAGCAATCCGGCCATCTGCGACGCGACGAGACCAACGCGTTCGAGCCCGGAACCGGCAGGTACGTCGACGCGAACCGCGGTGTCTCGCAACGCAATCTGCAACAGGAAGCTGCTGATCAAGCTCGTGTCGCCACTCGCGATCATCGACCGAAACGCAGCGACGATTCCCTGACCGTTCTCCGAGTCCCAGACGCCGAGAATCGTTCTCGCGAGCGTCGGGCCGAGGACGTCGATGTCTGCTGCGAGTATCGGCTTCAATGTCTCGTCCGGGTCGACCGGCAGTGCGACGGCCGCGACGAACAGGTCACGCTTGGTCCCGAAGTAGTGGTGGACGAGCGCGGAATCCACCCCGGCGTCCGACGCGATCGACCGGACCGAGGCCCTGTCGAATCCCGCTTCCGCGAAGCGCCGACGCGCGACCGTCAGGATTGCGTCCTTCGTGCCGGACCGGCCCGGGCGTCGGCCGGAACGTGCAGGTGGGGCGGTGTCCGTCACGGAGTCCGCCGCCGAAGCGTCGCGGCGCCCGCGCACAAGGCGACGAGGGTGAAACCGGCGACCACAGCGATGTCGACGCCCATCCGCCCGGTGAAGGCGGGATTCGCGGAGATTTCCTGTAGTGCATCCACGGCGTAGCTGAGCGGAAGCACGTTGCTGATCGCGTGCAGCCAGTCCGGCATCTGCTCGCGCGGAACCAACAGACCGCACAGGAACAGTTGGGGAACGACCACGACGGGCATGAACTGCACGGCTTGAAATTCGGTGCGGGCGAAGGCGCTGCACAGCAATCCGAGGGCGACGCCCAGAACTGCGTTGAGCACCGCGATGAGCAACACCCAGGCGACCGGACCCGCCGTCGTCAAACCGAGCAGCCCGAACGACACCGCGCACGCCAGGAGGGCCTGCAGGACCGCGGCGACAGAGAGCGCGGTGGCGTAGCTCGCCAGGAGATCCAGTTTCGACATCGGTGTCGTGAGCAGCCGCTCGAGCGTGCCGGAACTGCGCTCACGTTGCATCGCGATGGACGTGATCAGGAACATCACGACGAACGGAAGGATGCCGAGCATCGTGATCGCGATCCGATCGAACAGCGGCAGGGCGCCGGGTCGTACCGGTACGTCGTCGTAGAGGAAGTACAGCAGCGCCATCAACAGCGACGGGACGAAGAGAATCATCGCGACGGTCCGGCGATCCGATCGCAGCTGACGCAGAATGCGTCCGGTGCCCGCGGCGTAGATCTGTGCGGTCATGACGTCTTCTCCATGGTGTCGTGTGCCCGAACGAGGGAGAGAAAGGCGTGCTCGAGGGTCGATTCGCCCGTGGTGCGCAGCAGCTCGTCGGGCGTCGGTCGTCCGAGGACGGTTCCGTTGCGCATGAGGATCAACGTGCTGCAGTGCTCGGCTTCGTCCATGACGTGGCTCGACACCAGGATCGTCGTGCCGGCGGCGGCGATGTCGGTGAACCGTTCCCAGAGCTCGAAGCGCAGAACGGGATCGAGGCCGACCGTCGGCTCGTCGAGTATCAGTACCTCGGGTTCCGCGACGAGCGCGCTCGCCAGCGACACACGTGAGAGTTGCCCGCCGGACAAACCACCGCTGATCGACGACGCATGGTCACCGAGCCCGACGGTGTCGATCGCGGACTCGACCGCAGTGCTGCCGCGGCCGTACAGCGAGGCGAAGTACGCGATGTTGTCGCGAACGGTGAGATCCCGGTAGACGCTGGGCGCCTGAGTCACGTAGCCGACCTTCGACCGTAGTTGTTTCGCACCGGCGGGCGATCCCAACACGGTGACCGTTCCGCTCTCGACGATCTGGGTGCCCACGATCGAGCGCATCAACGTCGTCTTACCACAGCCCGACGGGCCGAGAAGCCCGGTGATGGCACCTCGGGGTATCTCGAGATCCACGCGATCGAGGACCGTCCGTTTGCCCCGCCGCACGGTCAGTTTGTCTACGACGATTGCCGGTCCGATGTCCGTCATGACGCCCTCCCTGAATTCACCATTCGATGATTTCACCCTGTGATGAATTATGACCCCACGGTCGATGCGAAGTCAACGGGCGGCAAGATGACTTCACGTGGACATCGCTGCTTTGACAGGACACCCGGTCGACGCAGCTCGGCATCTTCTCGGGGCGACGCTGACTGCCAACGACGTGAGCATCGAGATCGTGGAGGTCGAGGCATACGGCGGCCCGGAGGGTGGCCCATGGCCCGATCCGGCTGCTCATTCGTACCGAGGTCCGACGCCGCGCAACGCCGTCATGTTCGGGAGCGCGGGAAGGCTCTACGTGTACCTGAGCTACGGCATGCACCTGTGCATGAACGTCACCTGCGGTCCCGACGGCGAGGCAGGCGCGGTCCTGCTGCGGGCCGGTGAGGTGACGCGGGGGGAGGGCGTCGCATTCTCGCGACGCGGCCCGCGAGCACCGGAACACAAGTTGGCGAGCGGCCCGGGAAATCTGGGGTCGGCGCTCGCAATATCGTTGGCAGACAACGGAACCGATCTGTTCGACGCGGCGTCGTCGGTGAGGTTGTCGAAGCTCGGTGACACACGCGCCATCACTGACATCGCGTACGGCCCTCGCGTCGGGGTGAGTACCGGCGCAGACAGAGCGTGGCGGCTTTGGGACCCGAGTTCGCGGGCAGTGTCGGCGTATCGACGCAGCCCTCGCGCGGTTCCCGGAGACTGACGGGCGGACCTCGGACGCACGAGCGGACGGAGATGCGGGAAGATCGACGGGTGAGTGAGAACATCATCGACGAACTGACCTGGCGCGGATTGATCGCGCAGTCCACCGACCTGGACGAACTGAAGAAGGCGACGTCGGGGGAGCCGATCACTCTGTATGCGGGGTTCGACCCGACGGGCCCCAGTCTCCACGCCGGTCATCTCGTTCCGCTACTGGCGCTGAAGCGGTTCCAGCGAGCAGGGCATCGTCCGATCGTCCTGGCCGGTGGTGCAACGGGTCTGATCGGCGATCCGCGCGACGTCGGCGAACGCACGATGAACTCTTCCGACACCGTGCGCGAGTGGGCCGACCGCATCCGAGGACAACTCGAACGCTTCGTGGAGTTCGGCGATCCGGCCACCGGTGCGATCGTGGAGAACAACCTGTCGTGGACGGGTGAGCTGACCGCGATCGACTTTCTGCGCGACATCGGCAAGCACTTCTCGGTGAACGTCATGCTCGCTCGCGACACCGTCAAGACGCGTCTCGAAGCCGACGGCATGTCGTACACCGAGTTCAGCTACATGCTTCTGCAGGCGAACGATTACGTGCAGTTGCGCCGCAAGCACGGCTGCACGCTGCAGATCGGCGGCTCCGATCAGTGGGGCAACATCGTCGCCGGCGTCGAACTGAACCGCCGCACCGATGCTGAGTCGGTGCACGCGCTCACCGTTCCTCTGGTGACGTCCGCGGACGGCAAGAAGTTCGGTAAGTCGACCGGTGGCGGAAGCCTGTGGCTCGACCCCGAGATGACGAGCCCGTACGCCTGGTACCAGTACTTCGTGAACACCGGCGACGCCGATGTCGTGAAATACCTGCGGTGGTTCACGTTCCTCGGACAGGAGGAGCTGGCAGAACTCGACGAGGCGACTCGCGAACGTCCTCATGCCCGTGAAGCCCAGAAACGACTCGCGGCAGAGATGACGACGCTGGTACACGGAGCCGAGAACACCAAGGCTGTCGAATTGGCGAGCCAGGCGCTCTTCGGACGCGCCGAACTGCAGGAACTCGACGAATCGACCCTGGCCGCCGCTCTTCGCGAGACATCGGTCTTCGACATGGGTGCGGGGGAGCCGTCGACGATCGTCGACCTGCTCGTCGGTACAGGCCTGTGCGAGAGCAAGGGTGCCGCCCGCCGCGCGGTGAAGGAGGGCGGCGCGTCCGTGAACAACGTGAAGATCGCCGACGAGGATTGGACGCCGTCGCCCGACGATTTCCTCCACGGAAAGTGGCTCGTCGTTCGACGAGGGAAGCGAAACTTCGCCGGCGCGTACCTGCGCTGAGGTAGGTTCGCCGGGGTGGCGCGAGTCACAAGCATGTGATTTCAGGTTCGGAGCGGGTATGTCACTCCGGCCGGGGTCGCTACCTCGGCATTTACCCCCCGGGTTGCAGGGCGACCTGGGAATTTGACGTGATGTTTTCCGCCGCGTAACTTTGTCCAAGTCAGAGCGACACGGACACCGACTCCGAGCCGAGAGGCCGGAGACAACGAGGTTGTACGAGTTACGCGATGACAATCCCGATCGTAACGAGTTCGCTTGTTCGTTCGGTGGGTCCGACAAAACGGCCGATTGACTCGGTCGGTTGGATCAGTTAGGCTGGAACGGTTGCCTCAGACGCCCCGGGATTGAACTTCCGAGGCTGGCGATGTGCGCGTGTTCTTTGAGAACTCAACAGTGTGTCGATGAATGTCAGTGCCGAATGTTTTTGGCGCTCATGCCTTTTGGGGTGTGGGTGTGACGTCTTCTTGCTTCATTCTTCCCGTCTGGGGTGAGGGGACATTTTTTGCTAGTTGAGTTTTTTTGCTAGTGATTTGGCTCTTTGGTTTTCGAACTGATTGCGTGGTTTTCGGACTGCGTGGTTGAGAGTCTTTTACGGAGAGTTTGATCCTGGCTCAGGACGAACGCTGGCGGCGTGCTTAACACATGCAAGTCGAGCGGTAAGGCCTTTCGGGGTACACGAGCGGCGAACGGGTGAGTAACACGTGGGTG
>NZ_JAAFYV010000030.1:0-72526 GCF_011770055.1 Rhodococcus sp. B10
ATGTTCTAGGACACCTACACCTCGACCGCGACAAGCGATACCAAGGACAACTCCACGCCCCCGCCGCCTAGAATCGACTCTCACATCTATGTAGACATCGTGTCTCACATCTATGTAGACAGCACATACAGAGGGCTATACATTCCCACTCACATGTGCAGTGTCACTTCTTCCCCCTCGGTCCGCTCGGTGCAGATCAGCATGCCGTCGGGCCTGCCCTCGACCGGCACGCGGCAGGTGCCGCAGAATCCCTGGCGGCACGAATAGGCAACGTCGGGCCGAAAAGGCTTGACCGCGTCCAGGATCGACTTGTCGGCGGGCACTGTGATCCGCTCACCGGTGCGATTCAGTACCACGGTGAACGGTACGCCGTTCACGATCGGCGGCGCCGAGAAGCGCTCGAAGTGGAACTCCGACTCCGGGTGAACACCGCGGTGCAGGCTGTCGATCATCGGCATCGGACCGCACGCATAGATCGCGGATGCCGGCGTCGAACCTTCGAGAAGTGTCTGCGCAGAGGGGATTCCGTCCACGTCGTCGGTTCGGATCGACACACGGTCGCCGAAGCTGCGCACGTCGTCGAGGAACGGCAGCGAGTCCTCGCTACGACCGGTGTAGACCATCGAGAAGTCGACGCCCAGACGCTGGGCCAGCCGCGCCATCGGCAGGATCGGCGTGATCCCGATGCCGCCCGCGACGAAGTGCAGATGATCGGCGTCGGAGCCGTGCCCGGGTACCGCGAATGCGAACGCATTGCGCGGGCCTCGAATCGTCAGCTGCGTGCCGACGCTCACCTCGTCGTGCATCTCGATCGAACCGCCGTCACCGTCGGGTATGCGGCGCACGGCAATTCGATAGGTCGTACTGTCCGCCGGGTCGCCACACAGCGAGTACTGCCGCAGTCGCCCGGACGGCAGTTCGACGTCGATGTGCGCACCCGCACGCCACGACGGCAGCTCACCTGCACCTGCCAACACGAAACCGACGACGTTCTCGTCGTGCGCCTCGACGGTTCGTCCGACCACGACGACGGACATGCGTCGATCGTTCTGCTCGCCCACGACATCCTTTCGATGCCAGAGCCGCAGAGACTGCATGTGCGCGTTCATCAATCGTTCCAACACGCGGAGCAGCGGATCCCGCTCCCGACGTCCGTACAGGTCGCCTGGGATGGCGTCGGGAACGGGTAGCGCGACGTTCATCGGTGTGCCGCCCGAGCCGCGGGCGACTTCGCGAGGTAGGCAACGGCTTGCGCCGTGCTTCCTTCGTTCTCCGGTGTGTACGACGGCTTCAGATACCGCGCAACGCCTTTCGTCATCTGCATCAGCGACGGCAGCGCGCCGCGGCGCGTCGCGCCCAGCCAGCCGAGCCACAGCCTCACGTACCCGCGATTCTTCATACTCGCGTCCTGGGTGACGATGTACCGGGTGCCGCGCAGCAACAGCACCATGAAGGCGACGAACGCAATGACCATCGCGACGTTGCGCCGAAAGTACCCGACCCCGAAGTACATCGCGACGTCGTGTGCGACGTTGCGGTGCTCCACTTCCTCGGCCCCGTGCCACCGGTAGAGGTCGATCATCGTTGCGTCGCCGCCCAATTCGTCCCAGCGAGAGTTCAACGCATAGTCACCGAGGAATGCGGTCAGATGCTCGATGGCACCGATCAAGGCGATGCGTTCGACCAGTTGCTGCTTCTGCGCTGTGGGCGTCGACGCAGGTCGGGGTCCGAGAACCTTGCGCATCAGGTATTCGGCGTGCGCCGCGAACGGCCTTGGGTCGACGCCGTGCGCGTCGAGAAAGTCGTACAGCACGACGTTGTGGGTCTCCGCGTGCATCGCCTCCTGGCCGATGAATCCGAGCACGTCCTCGCGGAGTTTCGCGTCGGCGATCAGAGGCAGGGCCTCGGTGTACGTTGCGCAGAACCACCGCTCACCCTCGGGCAGAAGCAGATTCAGCGCACTGACCGTGTGCGACGCGACGGGTTCCGACGGCATCCAGTGCAGCGGCGTGCTCGACCAGTCGAACGAGACATTGCGTGCATGCAGCGAAATATCGCCTGGCTCATGGGCGTTCACTTCGAGTTCCTTTCGACGAACGAGGCGGTGGCGGTGGCGACCAGTTCCGGGTCCTTCAGCGGCAGCCAGTGGCCGGAGCGCACATCGGTTCGGCTGACGTCGGCCACCCAGCGATCGATTCCTGCGAACGACGCAGGCCGGACAGCGGGGTCGCGCGACGGGACGAGCAGTTGAACCGGAACGTGGGTGTAGCGCTCGTCGGGACGCAGGATCTTGCGCGGAATATTGGCGCGGTAGATGCGAAGACCGCGAATCATGTCCTGCTGCAGGGTATCCGCGAGATGAATGTGTCGCCCCGGAACCCGCTCGAACAGGCGTAGGCCGAGTGCCCACGTCCAGCGACGGCCGAACACACGAAAGACCGCGCGCGGCAATGCTCCCGCCATGAAGAACAGCGTGTACGCACCCGATACGAGCTGAGTGAACAGCTGCCACAGACCTTTCGGAGTCGACGGCGCCTGCCGCATCCACTTGCCCAAGTGATCGAGACTCGGGCCGGAGATCGACGTGAACGAGGCGACGCGCACCTCGGCACCCGGTTCGCAGATCGCCTCCCACACCTGGATCGACCCCCAATCGTGGGCGAGCACATGTACCGGCGTCGAACCGGCCACCGCGTCGACGACGGCCATGAAGTCGTCGGCCAACTGCTCGAGCCGCATCTCGGCGACGGTTCCCGTTCCGGTGGACCGACCGTGGCCGCGCGTGTCGTACGAGACGAGACGGAAGCGATCGGCGAGACGCGACGCGACCCCGTCCCACAGATGGTGGGTATCCGGCCAGCCGTGTACGAGGACGAGCGTCGGTCCGGTGGGGTTGCCGCTGACGAACACGGCCAGTTCGGCACCGTCGACGCGCACCGACGTGATCTGCCGTTCTCTCTCGATGGTCATGCGTACTCCAGGTCGTTGTTACCGACGGTACGATAAACGTTACCGCCGGTACGGCTCACTCGACAATCCACCATCTGCGACGGCGGTGTCAAGGCTTCGCCACGACTACCTGCGGTAACACCTAGGATGGTGCGATGCCGACGTCACGAGACCCGGAAGCCCGCAGGACGCACATCCGCGAAGAGTTCGTCGATGCTGCCTTTCGCGTTCTCGACGACCAGGGCCCGAATCCGAGCATGAACGACATCGCCCGCGAGGCCGGCACGACGAAGCCACGGCTGTACCGCCAGTTCGCGGACAAGGCCGATCTCTACAGCGCCGTCGCACAGCGGATGGCCGACGAGGTCTACGAGCTCGCCGTGTCGGACTTCAACTTCCTGCTCGACGCCCCGTCGTCGGCGCTGAGACATGCGATCACCGGTTATGCGCAGGTCGTGGCCAGGCATCCCAACGTGTTCCGCTTTCTCGCCCAATCACGTTCGGCGCCAGAGGGTTCGGGCGCCGCTCCGCCGCTCGATATCGGACGCGACATCAGCGATCGGTTCACAGGCGTGGCGACGTCGATCTTGAAGTCGGTCGACGTGGACACCGACGGCATCGACTACGCCTGCCGCGCCGCTGTCGGGGTTCTTCTCGCGGCGACCGACTTGTGGCTCGACGCACCCGACGCTCAGCCGGCCGAGTTCGTCGACAACGTCACCGACCTCGTGTGGGGAGTGCTCGACGCGTTTCTGCGGCGCAAGAAAGTGGATCTCGACGCCGACGAGCCCATCTTCGTCACCCTTGCCCGGTTGAAGGGAGAGTAGCCGTCGCGAACGGGTCATCCACCCATGACGGTCGGTATGAGCATGGGCAGGTTGATCAGCAGGTGCAGAAGCATTGCGGCCGGCAGATTGCGACGCACCAGGGCGATGGCGGCGATGGCGGCGGCGCCGGGAAGTTGATGCAGCAGCCACGACGGTCCGAAGAACACCAGGTGCGGTAGAACGAAGATTGCCAGGCTCGTGGCTGCCCCGAATCACCGTGCGGCCTGTCCACCCCCGAACAGCTCCCCGAGCCGTTCGGCGAGAAATCCTCGGTAGACGATCTCCTCGGTGACGGCGGCGGTGACGATCAATGCCAGAACGCCGACCACTCCGAGGGCGATGACAGTCTCGATGCCGTCGTTGTTCCGCTGTGGCGCAATCAGGCCTATCAGCCAGGCCCACGACATGACTGCGCCGAACGCGTACAAGACCCATTCGATGTCGCGTGAGGTCGGCCTACGAATGAGCAGCGATCCGAGACCACGGCGTTCGACAGCGACGACGACGACCAGCAGCAGCGCAGCGCCGAACCACTTCCATGGATCGCCCGCCGACGGTCCGCTCGATCCGAATCGCAGATCCAGCCCTGCTATTTCGATGTCCGGCGGACGACCGTAGATGCCGACGATCACGGTCGCCCCGAGGACCAGGCTGAGCAGCAGTCTTTTCCGCGACATGTCCAGCGCAGACGATTCCTCCGCTACCATGATCGCTAGAGTACATACTCTAGAGCGAACACTCTAGCGATCATGATTCGGAGGATACGATCGGTGACCCCACGAGCGCGCTCCACCGATCGACGAGACGACATCGTGGCCGCCGCCTATCGCTGTATCGCCCAGGATGGATACGAACGGACGAGCACAGCGCAGATCTGCTCGGCTGCAGGCGTGTCCTCGGGTACGTTCTTCCACCACTTTCCGACCAAGATTTCTGTTCTCGTTGCCATACTTCAGCGGGACCTCGAGCGCATTCGACAGCTGATGAACGACATCGCTCGGCACGCGACGCGCGACGCCGACGGTGCGCTGGCATTGTGGACGGAGTACGTGATTGCCGACGCGTCGGACAGCGATCTTCCCGGGTTCGTGGCGGCTCTCGCCACCGTCCCCGACCACCACGACGTGACCAGTGCGTTGAACGCCGAGACAGAACTCGTTCACGACACTCTTGTTCGGATCGTCTCCGAAGGGCAACGTCAGAAGACCATGCGCGTCGACCGGACGGCTGCGAGTAGTGCACTCTGGCTTCGCATTTTGTCGGACGGCGTGCTGCACCACGTCGTCGAGCACAGGCCGTCGACGGTCACCGAACATCGGCACGAATTGTTGGACGCTGCACGACGTCTGGTCCAGCCCTGACATCCGATCAGGGCAGCTAGCTCAGGCCCTGATCCGCCGCACGACGAACCAGAGTGCAGCCAGGAGGCCCACCAGCACCGCCGACGCCATCATGCTCGGCTCACCGCGCACGATGCCCGCGACCGCAGCGACGAACGCCATCAGCGCGAAGAACCCGAGGATGCCCGCCACGAGCTGCAGGTGGTCCTGAGCACTCACGACTTGACGCCGCCCGCGGTCAGACCGGAGATGATGCGGCGCTGGAAGATCAACACCATGACGACCAACGGAATGGCGACGATGGTTCCTGCGGCCATGATCGCCGCGTACGGCACGACGTGTGGGTCGTTGCCCGAGAACCGCGCGATCGCGACGGTGACGGGTTCGGTCTTGTCGCTCGACAGCTGGCTCGCCAGAAGGTACTCGTTGACCGCGGCGATGAAGGCCAGGATCGCGGTGGTGAACAGCGCGGGTGCGGCCATGGGCAACATCACCAGACGGAAGGCCTGGAAGCGTCCTGCACCGTCGATGCGCGCGGCTTCTTCGAGCTCCCACGGCAATTCGGCGAAGAACGCCGTCAGCGTGTAAATGGTCAGCGGCAGCACGAACGAGATGTTCGGGATGATCATCGCCTGGTAGCTCCCGATCCACCCGATATCGGTGAAGAACTGGAACAGCGGCGTCACGAGGGCGACGACCGGGAACATCGACGCACCCAGCACGATGCCGACGACGATGTACTTGAAGCGGAAGTCGATGCGGGACAAAGCATATGCGGCGAAGATGCCGATGACGAGACCGACGAGCGTCGTCACACCACCGATGATCAGGCTGTTGACGACGGCGCGCAGGAAGTTGTTGCCGTTGCTCGTCGACAGTGCGTTGGAGAAGTTCTCCATCGTCACGTGCGTCGGCCAGGGCGTCGTGTCGAACGTGTAGCGCGGATCGCGCAGCGCGGTGACGACCATCCAGTAGAACGGCGCGAGACCCCAGACGAGGATGATCACGACACCGAGGTAGATGCGTGCTGTCTTCATAGGATCTCACCTTTACGCTGCTTCTCCTGCGTCGCAACCGCATTGGCGCCCAGGAATTTCACCAGGACGAACGCGACGATGAAGATCATGATGAACGAGATGGTCGACAGTGCCGCGGCGCTGTTGAATCCTTGGCGGATCTGTTCGACGACGAGGATCGAGATGGTGCGCGTCGCGGGATTGCCCTCGGTGAGAATCGCCGGAAGGTCGTACATGCGCAGCGCGTCCATCGTGCGGAACAGAATGGCAACCATCAGAGCGGGTTTCACGAGTGGCAACGTGATCCGGGTGAACCGCTGCCACGCCGACGCACCGTCGACGCGCGCAGCTTCGTAGACGTCGGCTGGAATCATCTGCAGCCCAGCGAGAATCAACAGCGCCATGAACGGCGTCGTCTTCCAGACGTCGGCGATGATGACCGCGAACCGCGCTGGCCACGCATCACCGGTCCACAGGATGTTGGTTCCGAGAATCTTGTTGGCGATTCCGTCGTACGCGAAGATGAAGTACCAGAGCTTCGCGGTGACGGCCGTCGGAATGGCCCACGGAATCAGGATGGCCGCACGCAGCAGAGCTCGCCCGGCGAACGTCTTGCCCATGATGACGGCCATCGCGAATCCGATGACGACCTCGATGGCCACCGTCACCACCGTGAAGAAGGCCGTGTTGCCGACGGCTCCCCAGAACTGGGAACCGAGAGTGCCGGGGGGACAGGGCACGAGCGTGCCCGACGCCGACGTGCACTGCTGCAGAATCCAGTGCGTGTAGTTGGAGAATCCAGCACTGCCGCCCTTGACGAACATTCCCGTCGCGGGATCGAGCCCCTGGTCTTTCTGGAAGGACATGATCACGGCTCGAATGACCGGGTAGGCGATGACGATCGCCAGAATCACCAGTGTCGGCGCGATCAGCAACCAGGCCCGGCCGGAGGTCAGTCCGAACCGGCGCTTCTTCTCGGTGCGTGCATGTCGACCGCGGCCGGGGGAATCCCCCCCGGCCGCGGTCGTCGGTGCAGCCCCACTGGTTTCACCAGTAGGCACAGCCATATGAATTCTCCTGCTGAAGAAAGAGGACGTCAGTTCGAGCTTGCCGACTCGATACCGGCCTGCATGTCCGCGATGGCCTGGTCCACGGTCTTCTCACCCTTGATAGCGGCGAAAGCGTTGTCCTGCACGGCCTTCGAGACGGCCGGGTAGAACGGGGTGACCGGGCGAGGAACAGCGTTCTCGATCGACTGCTTCAGAGCCGGGAGGTACGGCATCTCGGCGATCAGGGCCGGGTCGTCGTACAGCGAGCCGAGCACGGGAGGCAGTGCGCCTTCGGCGATGATGCGCTGAGCCTGCTCGCCCTGCAGGAAGCGCAGGAAGTCGGCAGCCGTGGCCTTGTGCTCCGAGTACGCGCTGATCGCGGCGTTGTAGCCGCCGAGCGTCGAGGTGCCGACACCGGTGACTCCGGGCAGCGGTGCGACCGCGTACTTGCCTGCGACTGCCGAGCCTTCCTTGGCGGCGGTGCCGTAGACGTACGGCCAGTTGCGCAGGTAGAGCGCCTTGCCGTCCTCGAACGCCTGCTGGCTCTCGGGCTCCTTGAACGTGGTGTCCTGAGCGGGGATGACATTGTTCTGGAACGCCGTCACCAGTGCCTGCAGACCGGCCTTGGCCTCCGGGCTGTCGACGGTCGGCGTCGTGCCGTCCTCGCCGACGAAGGATCCGCCGTGTGCGTTGATGATCTCCGACGTGTTGACCGTCAGACCCTCGTACGACGCGAACTGTCCTGCGTAGCAGTCGATGTTGTTCTCCACCGCAACAGTGCAGCTCGCGGTGAGCTCGTCCCACGTGGTGGGCGCAGCGGGAACGAGGTCGCTGCGGTAGAACAGCAGGCCGCCGTTGGTGTTCTTCGGTGCTGCGTACTGCGTGCCGTTGTAGGTGGCGCTCTCGACGGTGGCCGGGAGAACACCGGCGTTGTCGAGTGCGAACTCGCCTTCGAGCGGAACGAGCCAGCCCTTGGCTGCGAACTCGGCGGTCCAGATGACATCGAGTGCCATGACGTCGTAGTCGGTCTGCTCTGCCTGCAGGTGCTGGACCAGGTCGTCGTGGGCCTGGTCGGCGTCGTTCGACTGTTCCTTGAACGTGACCTGCTCGTCGGGGTTGGCCGCGTTCCACTCGTCGATGATCTGGCGGACGACACCGGTCTCGGTGGTGTCCTTGCCCTCGACGTAGGTGATGGGGCCGCGACCGTCGGTGTTTTCCGACGCAGAATCGCTCGAGCCGCTGTCACTGGAACATGCGGTGATCGTCAGCAGGGCCGCAGCGGTCGCCGCCACCGCTACCTTCGTGATCGAAGACGCCATTTGTCTCTCCACTTGATTCGTACAACGTGGTGTGCGCGGGAGAAGTCACACGGGAACACCGAATGTGCCGTCCCCCACGCACATGTCGATAGGCACTGTGGCACACAAATCACCCGAAAGGGGTGATTACGCCATCACTGAATCGGTCAACAATGCTGTCGGTGTCGGGGAGTACCGTCACGCGGGTGAGTTCCGAGAAGATGCTGACCCGCATCGGCGGGCTGCTGCGGCAGGCGGAGTCGACCGACAACCCGCACGAGGCCGAGGCCTTCATGGAGGCTGCGCAGCGGCTCGCGACGTCGGCTTCGATCGATCTCGCGGTCGCGCGGTCGCACAGCGCGTCCCGTGAGAAGCAGGCGACGCCGTCGCACCGCGTCATCACCATCGGTGAGCCCGGCAAACGCGGCCTGAAGACGTTCGTGCATCTCTTCGTGTCCATCGCGTTCGCCAACGACGTCAAGTGCGACGTGGCCAGGACGTCGACGCAGGTGTTCGCCTATGGCTACGACTCCGACATCGATACCTGCGAGGCCCTCTACTCGAGCCTGCTGATCCAGATGGTTCGCGCGTCGGACGCCTACATCAAATCGGGTGCCTATCGCAGCGAGACCGCGGTGCGGACGGTCGTCGAGACGGTCGGGCGACGACGATACAAGCGTCGGGAAACAGTGCCGGTCGCCGCGGTGACGGCCCGTCTCAACTTCCAGACGGCGTTCGCCGAACGCATCGGGAAGCGCTTGGAGGCGGTGAAGAAGGAGGCCGAGGCCACGGCCATCGCGGAGGAAAGGGCCGACGCAGGTACCGCGCTCGCGCTGCGCAACAAGGAAGTCGAACTACAGGACTACTACTCGTCGACGTCGACTGCACGGGGCACGTGGAGGCGTCAGAGCGCCGGCGCCGGCTACTCCCGCGGCGCGCGTTCGGCGGGCGACCGAGCAGGCCGGGCGGCCCGGCTCGGCGGTGAGACCGAGATCGGTCACTCGACCAGGCAGCTCGGGCGCTGATGCGCGAGTAGTTTGAACGCCAGCTCCGACGGCTCGACCACCTTGTTCGTCCTTCTCGGCCGCATCGCCGATCGCACTCTCGACGACGCAACTCGTCGAGAAGCCGTGCTCGTCGAAGCCACCTTGCGAGACAGCATCCGCGCGAAGGCACTCGACGTGCCGGACATAGCCCAGGCCGCACGGGCGGCGCGGGAACGGGGCGTCACCGTTCACCTGCTCGACGACGGCGGCCTCGGACCGTACGAACCCGACGTCGCCGACGAGATCCGCGGTGCCGTCGTCGACCATTTACGCTGCGCCACATCGGGTTCCATCACGGTGCGCATACTGCCCGCCGGTAGGCCGACGCTCGCGGCCGTCGTCGTGCAGTCGGGCGATCACACGAAGCGCTACGAGTTTCCAGCGCCGACGGGCGAACAGGCGCACACTCTCTTCCATGGCTTACGACGCGGAGTTGGCAGATCGTATTCGTGACGCGCTGGCGGGGGAACCACCGGTGGTGGAGAAGAAGATGTTCGGCGGCCTCGAATTCATGGTCCGCGGCAAGATCGCCGTCGGCGCGCATGCAGATGGCGAGATGCTCGTGAAGATCGATCCTGCCTGCAACGACGAACTGACGGCACGGCCAGGCGTAAGGCGGGCCGTGATGGGCGGCCGCGACATGGGAGACAGTTGGATCGTCGTCTCGGCCGACGCGTTGGAGGGCGACGGCGTGCGGTTCTGGGTCGGCGTCGCGCTGGAGTACAACGCGGCACACACCTAGGACATTAAGCTCGCGCCGGTGAAGACGAAGGATGCGCAGCGCTCCAAGGTGTACGACGCGGAGACCATGGTGCGTCTGATGTTCGACCGCGCCGACGAGCGCAACCTGCGCACCGTGCAGATTCACGGGTCGACCATCACGCTGCCGATCGAGCGGAAGTTCGCGTCGATCGAGTCGGTGCAGGCCTACGTCGACGCGGTCCTGCAGCTGAACTGGGTCCGCGAGCGCTGGCCGGATGCGGGAGGCGTCGTACATGTGCGAGAACGGTCGGGAGCGGGCGCGTCGCACTACGAGCGGGACACGCAGACCATCGCGGTTCCCCTGCATCGCCGGAACGAGGCGTGGGCACTTCGGGAGCTGGTCGTGTTGCACGAACTGGCCCACCACTTCGAACCGCCCGACAGCGAATTGCCCTCGCACGGAGGTGAATTCGTCGAGCGTTTCGTGACGCTCGTCGAGGAGATCATCGGGCAGGAGGCAGGCTTTCTGCTACGGGCGACGATGCTCGAGGCGGGTGTGGAAATTCGTTAGGGCGGCTGCGCCGCCCGTGCAGGCGCACAATGGCGGAATGACTGTGAAGATCGGTGTTCAGCTTCAGCCCCAGCATGCTCCCGACTACGGCCTCATCCGCGACGCGGTTCTGCGCTCCGAGGACGCGGGCGTCGACATCGTGTTCAACTGGGATCACTTCTATCCCCTGTACGGCGACCTCGACGGCGCCCACTTCGAGTGCTGGACGATGCTCGGTGCGTGGGCCGAGCAGACGTCGAACGTCGAGATCGGCGCCCTCGTCACCGGCGGTGGCTATCGCAACCCCGACCTGCTCGCCGACATGGCCCGCACCGTCGACCACATGAGCGGCGGCCGGCTGATCCTCGGAATCGGCGCCGGATGGAATCAGAAGGACTACGACAACTTCGGCTACGACTTCGGCACCCCGGGCTCGCGCCTGAAACTCCTGGCCGAATACCTGCCCCGCATCGTGAACCGCCTGAAGGTCGGCAACCCGGCACCGACGCGGCAGATCCCCCTTCTCATCGGTGGTGGCGGCGAGAAGAAGACGCTGAAGCTGGTCGCCGAGTACGCGAACATCTGGCACAGCTTCGCCGATCTGGATGAGCTGAAGCGCAAGTCCGGCATCCTCGCGGGGCACGGGCAGACCGTCGGCCGCGACGTCACGTCCATCGCTCGGTCGGTGTCCTGGCCGGGGGCCGACAAGGCGCAGGATTTCGTCGACGCCGGTGCCACGCTGTTCACCGTCGGAACGGGCGGTCCCGAGTACGACCTGACCGAAGTGAAGGACGCCATCGCGTGGCGTGACGCGCACCGCTAGAAGACACGGACCGATCGCGGCGGAATACGATTCGGTCGGTGCTGGTTGGTTCCAACCGCACTCCGATTTCTGGACGTCAGCGCAGCCGCGCTAGCCTCAGGAGTCTTTCATCCACATATCGAGGAGTTCCGCCGTGACCAGTCGACGTTTACGAGGCCGTGCCATCGCAGCCATTGCTGCGACGCTTGCACTCACACTCGGGGCCGTCGCCTGTTCGAGCGACAACAGCTCCGGCGGGACGGGTGAGAACGCGCTTGCGGGCTCCGACCAGGCATCTCTCGACAAATACACGACGGACGACGTCACCCCGCTCGATCAGATCGACACCGCGAACCTCGGTCTGATCGAGCCGGGCAAGCTGTACGTCGGAACGCTGTCCGACGCGCCGCCGAACATCTTCATCGACGCGGCGGGCAACTTCACCGGCTTCGACAACGAGCTGCTGAAGGCCGTCGCCGCAAAGCTGAACCTGACGGTCGAGTTCTCGGCCACCGAGTTCTCGGCGCTGCTCGCCGCCGTCAACAACAAGGTGTACGACGCCGGCTCCTCGTCCATCTCGACGACGGATGCTCGCCGTCAGACCGTCGGCTTCACCAACGGGTACGACTTCGGTGAGATGGCACTGGTCGCGAAGAACGACTACGCCATCAAGAAGATCGCCGAGCTCGACGACCAGCAGCGCATCGGCGTCGTGCAGGGCACCGTGCAGGACGACTACGTCACCAACACGCTCGGCATCGAGCCGGTTCGGTTCCCGGACTACAACACCGCGTACGCCAACGTGAAGTCCGGACAGATCGATGCGTGGGTCGCCCCGTCGCAGCAGGCATCG
This sequence comes from Rhodococcus sp. B10, assembly GCF_011770055.1. Classification (NCBI taxonomy): domain Bacteria; kingdom Bacillati; phylum Actinomycetota; class Actinomycetes; order Mycobacteriales; family Nocardiaceae; genus Rhodococcus; species Rhodococcus sp. B10. Next base: position 12,433 of record NZ_JAAFYV010000030.1, read on the forward strand.
GGTCAGGTCAAGGCAGAGGACGGCGTCGCCATCCTCGAGAAGACGATCAACACCACGAACTTCACGGCATTCGCCGTCGCGAAGGACAACCAGCCGTTGATCGACGCGCTGAACTCCGGACTCGACGCGGTCGTCGCCGACGGCACCTGGGCCACGCTGGAGAAGCAGTGGTACCCGGACCGTGAGGTTCCGTCCGACTGGAAGCCGGGCAGCAAGGCTTCCACGCCTCCTGCCAACTGATTCACCGATTTCATGAGCACACTGTCGAATCTGTACGACACGTTCTTCGATTGGGAACTCATCTGGGAGACCGTTCCCAAGCTGATCACCGTCGGATTGCCGAACACCCTGATCTTGGCTGCGTCCTCCGGGGTGATCGGTACGGTGATCGGACTCGGGCTTGCGGTGGCGGGCATCTCCCGCTCCCGCTGGCTGAGATGGCCTGCGCGGGTGTACACGGACGTGTTCCGTGGCCTCCCGGCGGCCGTCGTCATTCTGTTGATCGGGCTCGGTTTCGGGCCGACGCTCACGCAGTTCACCGGCAGCCGAAGTCCGTTCCCGCTCGGAATCGCTGCGCTGTCGCTGATGGCGGCGGCGTACTTCGGTGAGATCTTCCGATCCGGTATCCAGAGCGTCGATTCCGGACAGCTCGAAGCGTCACGAGCGCTCGGGTTCAGCTACCGGCGATCGATGGCACTCGTCGTCGTCCCGCAGGGCATCCGACGCGTCCTCCCGGCGATCGTCAATCAGTTCATCTCGCTGATCAAGGACAGCTCGCTGATCTACTTCCTCGGGCTGCTCGCGTCGCAACGCGAGTTGTTCCGAGTGGGCCAGGACACCGCTGCACAGACCGGCAACCTGTCGCCTCTGTTGGCGGCGGGCGTGTTCTATCTGATCCTGACGATTCCGCTGACGCACCTCGTCAACTACATCGACAAGCGGCTGCGCTCGGGCAAGGCCGACACTTCGGGAACCCTCGATCCGGTCGAGGTCTCGCTCGTGGTGGAGAGGTAGACATGACATCAGTGTCGTTGACCGGCACCGACATTCACCTCGCGTTCGGTACCAACAAGGTGCTGCGCGGGGTCAACGTACACGTCGACGCAGGCAGGACGACGACGGTCATCGGGCCGTCGGGGTCCGGCAAGTCGACGCTGCTGCGCGCGTTGAACCGGCTGCACGAACCCGATCAGGGCGACATCCTGCTCGGTGGAAAGTCGGTCCTCAGGGACAATCCCGACGAGCTACGTCAGCGCATCGGCATGGTCTTCCAGCACTTCAACCTGTTCCCGCACAAGACCGTTGCGGACAACATCACGCTCGGTCTGCGCAAGCTCAAGGGGATGTCCAAGGAGGAGGCTCGCGCGGCCGCGCTCGAACAGCTCGAGCTCGTCGGGCTGAGCAACAAGGCCGATTCGCGGCCCGGCAACCTGTCCGGTGGTCAGCAGCAGCGCGTCGCGATCGCCCGCGCCCTCGCGATGAAGCCGCAGGTCATGTTCTTCGACGAGGCCACGTCGGCGTTGGACCCCGAGCTCGTCAAAGGCGTTCTCGCGTTGATGGCCGACCTCGCATCCGGTGGTATGACGATGGTCGTCGTCACGCACGAGATGGGTTTCGCCCGTTCGGTGTCGAACAAGGTGCTGTTCATGGATCACGGCATGGCCGTCGAAACCGGCACGCCCGAGCAGCTTTTCGACGATCCGCACACCGATCGCTTGAAGCAGTTTCTGTCGCAGGTCTTGTAGGCGCCTTCGGCGCACGTGCACGAAAATACATAGGCCGCTATGTGTTTTCGTGCACATGGGACGTCAGTCGCCTATCTCCAGATCGTCGATATCCGCGAGAGTCCCACCCGCCGCGAGGATCTTCTGGTAATTGATCCGGCGGCGATTGTCGATATCCGTCGTGCTCACGCCGCGCTTCCAGTAGCCGAACACCGCGACATCGTCCTTCTCGAGTCCGTGCGTCGTGCGGAAGAACTTACGGATCGCACGCATCTCGTCGCGCTCGCCGGCACCCCACACCACATGTGCGGCAGGAGTTTCGAGTCGCAAAGCCTGCTCGGCCAGACTGTCGTTCTTGCCGATCAGGTGCAGTTCGACGCCCGGGACATCGGGCAGTTCGTCGAAAGCCTCGGCGTCGTCGGTGGCGACCCAACCGATGGCGGTTCGTCCGACAGGCCACTGCTGCAGGATCGCAAACAGTGCAGGGATGGCCGTGTCGTCGGCGAAAATTGCTGCGCGCCGGTCCTTCTCGGGCACCACGAAGTGAGGCCGCGGACCGGTCAGCGCGAACGTGTCACCGATCTGCAGGGAATGCACCCATCGCATCATCGGGCTCTCCTCGCCATGTAGAACGACGTCGACCATCATCGAGCTCGACTTCGCGTCGAACGACCGAACGGTGTAGACCCGCGACACGTCGTCGAACTCGGGGCCGAGCTGAATCCGCAGAGCGGTATTGGGCCGCAACCAATTCGGGTTCTCGGTTCCCTGCGTCAGTCGCGCGGTGAACCGCAGGATGCTCGGAGCCGGACGCTCCAAAGCCTCGATCTGCGCGACGGTGTCGTCGAGCTCACGGTCGTGTGCGCTCTCGCGTAGTACTGCCATCTCATCGTCCCTTCTGAAAAAGCGACACCAGCAGATCGACTGTCTGCATAGCGCTGTAGTAATCGAGCCTGAATGCTGCTGTGCCGAGCGAGAACACGCGGTTCTGCGAGACTGCCACCTGATTGGCCAACAACGGTTCCGCCGTCAACGCACGATCCTGATCCGCCGGCCCCATCGACACCGCGAACAATGTTCGCGAATCCGCGAAAGCCGCAGACAAGTTCTCCGGACTGACCACCGCTACGCCGGACGCGCCCTGACGCGGGGTCTGCAGATCGGCGGGTGGATCGTTGTACGTGAACCCGAGTGAGGTCAGCAGCTTGCCCTGCGGACTGTCCGACGTGAATGCCCAGACGCCGTCGGCCTGCAAGTACACGAGAGCGGTGACGGGCTGTTCCGGAAGAGCGATTTTCGCGGCCTGCTCGGCGACCCACGCGTCGTAGTCGTCGACGACGCGCTCGGCCTCGTCGTCGAGCCCCGTCGCCGTACCGAGTTCGCGAGTCACGTCCTCCCACGACGGCGTGCCGTAGTCGATCAGCACCGTGGGCGCGATGGCGCTCAGCTGGTCGTACGCGTCGAGCGTCGAGTCACCACCGTTCGACGACCCGATGATCAGATCCGGCTCGAGGAGTTGCACGGCCTCGAGGTTCAATGCGAGCCCGTCGTACGCGACCTCGACGCCGCGCGCATCGGCCTCGGACGCCCACTGAGTGAAGAAGCCCTTGTCGTCCGACAGACCCGACGGCGTGGTCGCAGCACTGCCGACGACGGGGGCACCGATCGCCAACAACGCCCCGGTCAACGACGGCGATGTCGAGACGATGCGCGTCGGTTTCGACGTCAGTTCGGTTGTGCCTGCGGCGTGCTCGACGGTTCGGGACCAGCCGCCGCTTCCCGCCGGCGGGTTCTCGGGCGTCGCGCAGCCCGCGAAAAGAAGGGCGGCGAACAGTGGGACTGCCGCCCGTGTGGATCGAAGCATTCGTCGGTCTCTCTCGCTCAGGGGTGGAACGCACGTAAAGTTAGCCAAAACTAAGTACGAAAAGTTGCCCGGGAGCGCCAACGTGTTACCAGTACCGCCATGCCGCGGCGAGACGACGGCTGCGCCGAGCTCGATGCTGTTCTGGACAATGACGGGGACGGCGCGAGTGACTGTCGATGACACGTCCTACGACGTCCCGGCCGGCACGTCGGTGCGAATTCCAGCAGGTCGACGCGTCAGCATGAACACCGCAGCAGGGACCGTCGCATTCCCGATCCTGCTGCCGCGTGCCGATCCTGCGACCGAGCCGACCGTCGTGACGCAGGCCGTCGTCCCGCCGGAATGGGACGACGGCCTGGTGCACGAGTTCGCCTTGAACCTCCGATACCTGCGCGGCGACGCGTCAGCCAGGTCCAATCTTGCCGGGTCCGTCCCGCCCGGCACGTCGACGCTTCCGCCGCTCCCGCGTTCGGCGGAGTCGTTCGACGTCGCACAGGCGATTCTCCGGGACCCTGGCTCGCGACGGTCACCCGCCGAGTTCGCCGATTTTGCCGGGATCAGTGTCAGGACCATGCAACGACGATTCGCTCACGAGACAGGACTCTCGTTCACGCAGTGGCGAACTCGGGCGCGCATTGCTGCCGCAATCGGTCATCTGGCCGATGGTCGCAGCGTCGGGTGGATCGCGAACGAGGTCGGGTTCTCGACAGTGAGCGGCTTCACCACAGCATTCACGGCCCATATGGGCGTGAGCCCGAGACGGTATCGAGCTGCACCGATACCGAACGTCGAACTACTTTCTGCACCAACGTTACCCGCGGGATCGACGTGGCCCCGCGTGAACGGTGCGCACGTCGCGGTCTGGATGTACCGAGGATGTGGGACCGCTCGGATCGGCGAGCGAGTCGTACCGCTCGACGAAGGGCAGGCAGTCATCCTGCCCGCAGGTGTCCGCAATACTATCGACGTCGACGAGGGCTCTCTGTTGTTGCCTGTCGGTTTTCGGTCACCGCAGGATGTGTCGACGACAGGCGGGCACGTGCACTTCACCCGTGCCGACGAGCCGTATCTACTGCATCGGGTCGTGTCCACCTACACGACGCTGCGGCCTCGAGTGTTCGACAGCGCCAGCCTGTTCGATTGGATGGCGTCGACGTCCGACACCGGCGCGCCGACCACATCCCTCGCCGCACGATTGGCCGCCACGATCGCCAGGCATCCGGCCGACACACGCACGCTCGCCGAGTGGGCGTCGACACTCGGCGTCGACGAACGCCGATTGCGCACGGAGTTTCGCACCGAGACGGGATCGACGTACCCCAGGTGGCGGGCGCTGTCACGAATGACGCACGCGCGCAATCAACTTCACCTGGGTGTCGCGCCGAGCGTCGTCGCCCGACGGCTAGGGTACGCGCACATGTCCGCGTTCACCCGGGCGTTCACCACCGCGCACGGAATTTCGCCCAGAGATTTCGGGCGGCTTCGCCATGTGCATAGAAATACATAGCGGGCTATGTATTTTCGTGCACGTGCGCCGAAGGCGCCTCCCGTTGGTCCCGGCGTAACCGAGACGTTCCTTTACCTTTGCTTTTGACTGACACTGTGCCGAGTCATGAAGCCACTACCCCTGTTCGCGGTGCACGACGGAAGCTCCGCACGCTCCAACATGACCTGCAAGTACAAGTGCGGCGACGCCTGCTTCCACGAGGTCCCGAACACCTCGAAGGGGCAGTACTTCGGTGACATCGTCAAGACGGCCATGACCAGGCGCGGCATCCTGCGCGGCGGTGCGATGGCGGTCGTCGCAGTCGGTGCAGGCGGCGTGCTCGCAGCGTGCAGCAGCGACGACTCGTCGACGACCACCGCAGCGTCGGGCAGCACCACCGCTCCCGAGGTCGACGGTGTCGACTTCACCGCGGTCGCGCCGAACACCGAGGACGCCGTCGTCGTCCCCGAGGGCTACGAGCAGCAGGTGTTCCTTCGCTGGGGCGACCCGGTCGTCGAGGGTGCACCGGCGTTCGACTTCGACAACCAGACCGCTGCGGCTCAGGCCATGCAGTTCGGCTTCAACAACGACTTCGCGGGCCTGCTGCCGATCGAGGGCACCCCGAACGCGTACCTCCTGGTCGTCAACCACGAGTACACGACCGAGCCGTTCCTGTTCAAGGGATACGACGAGGAGAACCCGACCCGCGAGCAGTTCGAGATCGGCCTCGCCGCTCACGGCCTGTCGGTCGTGCAGGTCAACGGCGAATCCGGTTCGGGAAAGCTGACTCCCGCGTTCGGCCAGTACAACCGTCGTATCACCGGCACGACCGAGTTCCTCGTCACCGGCCCCGCTGCGGGTAGCGACCTGCTGAAGACGTCGGTCGACCCGACGGGCACCCGCGTGCTCGGTACGTTCAACAACTGCTCCGGCGGCCTGACGCCGTGGGGCACGGTGCTGTCCGGCGAGGAGAACTTCAACCAGTACTTCGGCAACGCCGAGACGGTCACGGATCCCGCTGCGGCAGAACGCCTTGCGCGCTACGGCATCGAAGGGGCCGGCAGCGACCGCAAGTGGGAACGTTTCGACAAGCGCTTCGACATCGCGCAGGATCCCAACGAGGTCAACCGATTCGGGTACGTCGTCGAGGTCGATCCGTGGGATCCGAACTCGACCCCGATCAAGCACACCGCCCTCGGACGCTTCAAGCACGAGGCCGCGACTATCTACGTCACCGACGACGGCACGGTCGTCGCCTACAGCGGTGACGACGAGCGCTTCGACTACATGTACAAGTTCGTCTCGAGCCGAAAGGTCATGCCCGGCAACGGACAGGCCGCGATGCGCGAGAACATGCGCATCCTCGACGCGGGCACCCTGTACGTCGCCGTCCTCACCGGCGATGCTCCCGACCAGATCGACGGCAGCGGAACGCTTCCCGAGTCCGGCAAGTTCGCGGGCAAGGGCGAGTGGATCCCGATCCTGCGCACGAACGAGGACGGACGCGGAGAGTCCCTCGTCGACGGCATGTCCGCCGAAGAGGTCGCCGTGTTCACGCGTCAGGCAGGCGACAAGGTCGGCGCGACGAAGATGGACCGCCCCGAGGACTTCGAGCCGAACCCGGTCACCGGCAAGGTGTACGTCGCGCTGACCAACAACACCAACCGCGGCACCGAGGGCAAGGCAGCAGCCGACGAGGCCAACCCGCGCAACAAGAACAAGAACGGTCAGGTCCTCGAGATCGAGGACGACCACGCGGGCACATCCTTCGTGTGGAACCTGCTCATCGTCGCCGGCGACCCGAACGAGGCCGACACCTACTTCGGCGGCTTCGACAAGAGCCAGGTCAGCCCGATCTCCTGCCCGGACAACCTCGCGTTCGACAGCAAGGGCAACCTGTGGATCTCCACCGACGGCAACGCCCTCGAGTCCAACGACGGCCTGTTCGCCGTCGTGCTCGACGGTGAGCGTCGCGGCGAGACCCGTCAGTTCCTGACCGTCCCCGCAGGCGCCGAGACGTGCGGCCCGATCATCCAGGACGAGCGCGTCGTCGTCGCCGTGCAGCACCCGGGCGAGTTCGACGAGGCGTCGGCCGACAACCCCATCTCGCACTGGCCCGACGGTGGCAGCTCGCAGCCGCGGCCCGCGATGGTGGCGGTCTGGAAGGCCTGACTGCCAGCACGACGCTGACCGAGGAGGGCGCGTACTAGCCGGTTCGTTCCGGCTGTGCGCGCCTTCCTCGTTGTTAGTTCTCCTCCAATCGTCACAGCAGTTCTGTGACTTCTCTTCAGGCTCTCGGCGCACCCTGTAACGCGGTTGACCGGTGGTAACGATTGTGTAAACCTCGTGTGCACACAATCCGGTGACCAGGGACTTTCCAGGCACGAGTGCAGACGGCGTTACGGGGCAGCGCGGTTCTGCCTTTCATCCCGACGAACTCCGTCATCGGCAGGGCTCCCGAACTCGAGAGAGCGACTCGTGGAATCTGTGGAATCGCTGGAACTGCGTGAATTCAGCGTCGATCGTCGCGCCGACGGAACGTCCGAGCCTTTTCCGCTCACGGCGGCACAACGTGGCCTCTGGTTCGCCCAGCACCTCATGCCGGACGTACCGATCACGATCGCGAACTTCATCGACATCCGCGGCGAGGTCGACGAGCAGGCGATGCGGTACGCCGTACGTCGCGCCGTGCGTGAACTCGGTGCGGGATCACTACGACTGGTCGAGATCGATGGTGAGCCGCACCAATATCTCGAGGCCGCCGACGACGCCGCGGAGCAGCTCGACTTCGGTGGCGAGTCCGACCCAGTTCGGGCCGCACACGATTGGATGCGTCGGACCTACTCCCGTCCGATCGATCCGACACGCGGGCCTCTCGTTCACGCCGCGATCCTTCGAGTCGCTCCCGACCGCACCTTCTGGTACTCGCACGTCCACCACCTCGCGCTCGACGGGTACGGGGCCGTTCAGCTGATGAACCGTACGGCCGAGATCTATTCGGCCGTCTCGGCGGGCGAGGAACCGATTCCGTCGAAGGCGGGCAGTCTGCGCGACGTCTACCGAGCCGAGGACGAGTATCGGGCGTCGTCGCGCTTCGACAAGGACGCACGCTACTGGCAGGCCAAGACGCACGACCTGCCGTCGCCGCCGAGCATCACCGGTGTCGTTGCCCCGCCTGCCGCTCGGTCGCGGATCTGCGGCGCACCGCTGCCCGCCGCGATGGAACAGGCCCTCGCCGGTGCCATCGACCGGTTGGATTCCGCCTTCGCACCGATCGCCGTCGCCGCAGTGGCCGCGTTTCTGTCGCGGATGACGGCCTCGGACGACGTCGTACTGAGTCTGCCTGTCGCAGGCCGGACGACGGCGCTTCTTCGACGGTCCGGCGGCATGGTCTCGAACGTGCTGCCCATTCGGGCCCGCATCGACGCGTCGACGACCGTTGCCGGTCTCGTCTCGGCCGTGCAGCTCGAACTCACGGGAGCACTGCGGCATCAGCGATACCGGGCGGAAGACATTCGGCGAGCGGGAAATTCGTCGCAGGACCAGCGCGGCTTCTTCGGCCCGGCGATCAACATCATGGCCTACGACCGCGACGTCCGATTCGGCTCTCGAATCGGTGAATTCAACATTCTGTCCACCGGACCCGTCGAGGACTTGTCGGTGAACATCTACCCGGCAGGCCCGTCGGGCAGCTCGCGCATCGACTTCGAGGCCAACCCGAACATCTACACGCAGGACATGTTCGACGGCCTCTACCGGCGCTTCCTGGGAATGCTGGGTCGTTTCCTCGACGCGGATCCGGCCGCGGCGGTGCACGACCTCGAGATTCTGCACGACGACGAGGCCCGCCTGCTCGTTCCGGCGCGCGGCCCAGGCGTCGCGACGCCTGCACTGCTCCCGGACATTCTCGCCTGCGGTCCGACCACCCACCCCGACGGCACGGCACTGATCGAGGGCGAACGGCACGTCACGTACCGCGAGCTGGCACGCCGCAGCAACGCGATCGCGCGAGCTCTCATCGCCCGCGGCGCGGGACTGGAGACCGTCGTCGCCGTCGCGTTTCCGCGCGGCATCGACTCGGTGACGGCGTTCTGGGCCGTCGCCGCGACCGGCGCCGCGTTCGTGCCCGTCGACCCGTCGTACCCGCCCGAACGCATCGCACACATGGTCACCGACTCGGGCGCGCTCGTCGGACTCAGTACGCTCGCCGTCGCAGATACCCTGCCGGACCGGGTGCACTGGCTTTCCCTCGACGACCCGTCGTTCCAGTCCGAGATCGCCGACAGGTCGGATGCGCCGATCACGTCCGACGACCGCCGCAGCCCGCTGCGTCCGGACAACACGGCGTACGTCATCTACACGTCCGGTTCGACGGGGACACCCAAGGGAGTCGCGGTCACGCACGCCGCACTGACGACGTTCACGGCGCGGGAGCGGCCCGAACTCGAACTCACCCCGTCGGCGCGTGTGCTGCGGTTCTCGTCGTCGAGTTTCGACGCGTCCCTGTTCGAGATGATCGCCGCGTTCGGTGCGGGCGCGACGATGGTCATCGCACCGCCCGACGTCCACGGCGGCGCAGACCTGACCGACCTGCTGAACGAGCAGCGCGTCACGCACGTCATCACGGCCCCCGCATTGTTGTCGACGGTGGACGTCGGTGCCGTCGAATCGTTGGAACACGTTGTCGTGGGCGGAGATTCCTGCCCGCCCGACCTCGTGGAGCGGCTTCGCGGCCGCGCCGTTCTGCACAACAGCTACGGCCCCACCGAATCGACCATCGTCATCACGATGACGCCGCCGCTGACCGATCCGCGGGCCGTCACCATCGGCACCCCGCTGCAGGGCGCATCCGCGCTCGTTCTCGATCGGTGGCTGCGACCGGTTCCGCTCGGCATCGCCGGCGAACTGTACGTCGGCGGGCCTGGTCTCGCCCGCGGCTATCTGCATCGCGCGGGCGTCACCGCCGACCGTTTCGTCGCCGACCCGCACGGCAGCGGCACTCGGCTGTACCGGACCGGTGACATCGTGCGCTGGCGCGGGCACGATCCCGCCGACGCCGAGCTCGAGTTCGTCGGACGCAGTGACTTCCAGGTTCAATTGCACGGTCTCCGAATCGAACTCGGCGAGGTCGATGCCGTGCTGTCGTGGCATCAGTCCACGGACTTCGTCGTGTCCGCTGTTCTCGAGCGGGGTGACCGGTCACAGCTCGTGTCGTACGTCAAGATCAAGCCGGACCACGAGTTCGATGCCGCATCGCTGCATGCGCTCGCATCGGATTTCCTGCCGTCGCAGATGGTTCCGGTCCACATCGTCGAGTTGACGTCGGTGCCTCTCACACCGTCCGGCAAGGTCGACCGGTCCGCACTGCCCGACCCCCGGGACCACGACGAGGCCACGCCCCACCGTGCCCCGACCGACGAGACCGAACAGATCATCGCCGACGCGATGGCCGAGGTACTCGGGCGTGACGCCGTCGGCATCGACGACTCGTTCTTCACCCTCGGCGGCGACAGCATCGTCGCGATCCAACTGGTTTCGCGGGCCAAGGCGTCGGGAATCGCATTCACCCCTCGCGACGTGTTCGAGCAGCGCACGGTTGCCGGCCTCGCACGCGTCGCGACGTCCGTGGCCGACCGCGTGCGACTCGACGAACTACCCGGTGGTGGCGTCGGGTCGATGCCGCTGCTCCCGATCGCCCGCAGCGTGCTGGCGCGCACGTCGCGGCCGTCCGACATCGACTACTTCTTCCAGGCGCTCGTGCTGACATCGCCACCGGACCTGACCGACGACGATCTCGTGCGCACAGTCGCCGCCGTCGTCGACCATCACGACATGCTGCGCGCTCGCCTCGTCGGTGACGAACTCGTCGTCGACCCGGTAGGCACTACCGTTGCGGCGAAACTGGTTTCGACCGATACGGGTGACCTCGACGCAGTCGTTCGACGCGCAGGCGAGCGGTTGCGTCCGCGCGACGGAGTCGTGCTGCAGGTGGTACGCCTGACGGACGCGGATCGCATCGTGCTCGTCGCCCACCACTTCGTCGTCGACGGTGTCTCCTGGCGCATCCTGGTTCCCGATCTCGCGACGGCATGGTCGCAGCGTGCCGGGTCGATCGTGCTGCCGCCCGTCGAGACCTCGACGCGACGGTGGTCGCACGCGGTGCAGGATCTCGAAGTCGTCGCCGAAACCGATTCGTGGAGAGCCATTCTCGACGGTCCGTCCGGTCCGTTCGACTCGGTGAACACACGAATCTCTTCCGCGCACAGCGAACTGACCGTCGAAGCCGACCTCACCGAGAAGCTTCTCGGCAACGCCGCCACCACCTACCGGATGAGCGCCGACGACGTGCTGCTGACGACGCTGGCGATGGCGCTCTCGCGCTGGCAGTCGTCCCCGTCATTGCTTCTGCAGCTCGAAAGCCATGGACGGGACGAGGATTCGATACCGGGGTCGGATCTCACCCGGACGGTCGGCTGGTTCACCACGACCTATCCGGTGCGTCTCGACGTACCGAACGCCGACGTCGATGTCGTCGCGAAGTCCATCAAGGAACAGATCCGCTCGGTACCGAGCCGCGGTCCCGCATACGGTGTGCTCGCGGCGTCCGGCGCCTTCGACGACCTGCCGCGCCCGCAGATTTCCGTCAACTACCTCGGACGCCTCTCCACCCGCATTCCCGACGCTCTGGCCGGCCAGGGTTGGATTCCGGATCTCGCGAGAACCGTGGGGTCCGACAGCGGACGCGACCTGGCCCAGGAGTTCGCCGTCGAGATCGACCTCGCCGTCGTCGACGGAGTTCTGCAGGCGCGCATCGGATATGCCGTAGACCTCGTCGATGCCGACGCGCTCGGTGAACTGTGGCACCGCTCGATCGCCCGGATGGCCGACCGCGCGTCCGCTCCGGACGCGGGCGGGCTCACGCCGTCGGACATGTCGTTGATCTCGGTCGACCAGAAGCGAATCGAGCTGTGGGAGAGTCGCTTCGGTACGCTCGACGATGCTTGGCCACTGTCACCGCTGCAGCGCGGACTGCTGTTCCACGCCGACCTGACGCGCGGCGGGGTGGATCCGTACACCGCGCAGATCGTCTTCGCACTCGGCGGCGACGTCGACACCGCACGGCTGCGCCGCGCTGCCGGCCGCCTGCTGGACCGTCACGCCGCGCTGCGCGTGTCGTTCGACTCCGACGCTCACGGACGCCCCGTGCAGATCGTGCATCACCACCACGACGTGCCGTGGTCCGAGATCGAGGCCGACGACCTCGGTGACGCCGTCGCCCGGATACGTTCGCAGCCGTTCGACCTGGCCACGGGCCCGCTCGTCCGATTCGCCGTCGTGCGCAGCGGGGAGCGAACGCACCTCGTCGTCACCAATCACCACATCCTGTTCGACGGTTGGTCGATGCCCATCTTCGTCCGGGATCTGCTGGTGCTGTACGCGGCCGACGGTCCGATCCCGACGCCCGCTCCGTCCTACCGCGACTACCTGGCGTGGCTGTCCCGACGCGACGGTGCCGCGGCGCTTACGCGGTGGACGGACGTGCTGTCGGGCTCGACCGAACCGACCCTGGTGGCCGACCGATTCACGGGCACGACCGTTCTGCCTCAGGACGTTCCGGTGCGACTCGACGGCCCCGCACTCGACGACCTGGCACGCAGCCTGGGCGTCACGATCAACACCGTCGTGCAGGTGGCCTGGTCGATCGTACTGTCCGCGGTGCTCTCTCGACGCGACGTCGTCTTCGGCGCGACGGTCTCCGGTCGTCCCGCCGAACTGGCCGGCGCGACGGACACTCTCGGACTGTTCATCAACACGTTGCCGGTCCGGGTGCGCACCGAGGTCGCGGACACCGCACGGACACTGCTGACCCGCATCCAGCAGGATCAGGCAGACCTGCTCGATGTCCACCACGTCGGGCTGGCCGAGATACAGGCAGCCGCGGGACCGGGCGCGATGTTCGACACGCTGACGGTGTTCGAGTCGTACCCCGTCGACCACAACGCGCTCGGCGACGCCACCGACATCGGCGGCATGCGCGTGCTCGGCATCGACGTCGCCGACTCGACGCACTACCCCCTGACCCTCGTCACGGTGCTGGAACCGACACCGGCCATGACGCTGCGGTACTCGCCCGACGCGTTCTCTCACGGCGAGGTCACGACGATCGCGCAGCGACTCGAACGCGTCATGGCCGCGATGATCGACGCTCCCGAGGGTCGCGTCGTCGACATCGACGTCCTCGGCGAGGAGGAGCGACTCGCCGTCACCGATCGGTGGATCGACACCAGGCGGGAGGTGGCACCGACGACACTGCTCGATCTACTGCGCGAACCGGCGTCGACGCACGCGGACAGCACGTGCGTGGTGTCCGACGGCCGGTCGCTGACGTACGGCAACTTCGCCGCCCGCGTGCGGTGCATGGCGCGCTTCCTGATCTCGCGCGGGATCGGGCCGGAAAGCGTCGTCGCCGTGTCGCTGCCGCGATCGATCGACCAGCTCGTCGCTATCCACGCGATCGTGCATACGGGAGGCGCCTATCTCCCGCTCGACCCGGCACTGCCTGCGGCTCGGCTCGCGCACATGATTGCCACCGCCGCGCCGACGCTCGTCCTGGGGACGCAGATCGAGAGTGCCGTGCCGGTCATCGATCCGAGGACGCTCGACCTGTCGTCGTTCGACACCGGTCCAATTCTCGACCGCGAGCGCCCTACGCCGCTGCGCGCCGACAACACCGCGTACGTCATCTTCACGTCGGGCTCGACCGGAGGGCCGAAAGGCGTCGCGGTATCGCATCGATCCATCGTGAACCGACTGGTGTGGATGCAGGACACCTACCCGATGGACGCGTCCGACGTCGTCCTGCACAAGACCCCGACGACGTTCGACGTGTCCGTGTGGGAGCTGTTCTGGCCGCACATGATCGGCGCTCGGACCGTCATCGCCGAACCCGGTGGTCATCGCGACCCCAAGTACCTCTCCAGCCTGATCCACGAGCAGGCCGTCACGACAACGCATTTCGTGCCGTCGATGCTCGATCTGTTCCTCGCTCACGGAGATCTCGACGCGTGCGGCTCGCTGCGGCAGATCTTCGCGAGCGGCGAAGCCCTTCCTCGCTCGACGGTCCAGCGCATCCATGCAGCGCTGACCACCGAGCTGCACAACCTGTACGGGCCCACCGAGGCCGCCGTCGACGTCACCTACCACCGCACCGACGCAGACGGCGACGGTGCCGTTCCGATCGGCGTGCCGGTGTGGAACACCGGCGTGCGCGTACTCGATTCGGCGCTGCGCACGGCCCCGATCGGCGCCGTCGGCGAGCTCTATCTGTCGGGTGTGCAGCTCGCTCGGGGATACGTGACACGCAGCGCGCTGACGTCGGATCGTTTCGTCGCGGACCCGTTCGCGGTCGGCAGCCGCATGTACCGCACCGGGGATCTGGTGCGGTGGACGCCGGGCGGAGAGCTGGAGTATCTGGGCCGCAACGACTTCCAGGTGAAATTGCGCGGGCAGCGTCTCGAGCTCGGTGAGATAGAAGCATCGATCCTGGGGACGCCCGGCGTCGCGTCGACCGTTGCGACGGTGTACGGCGAAGGAACGAAGGAACGCCTCGTCGCGTACGTCTGTGGAACTGCCGACGTCGACACGATCCGCGCACATGTCGAGTCGGAACTGCCCGCGTACATGGTGCCGACGGTCTTCGTCGAAATGGACCGCATGCCCCTCGGGCGCAACGGCAAGCTGGACCGTTCGGCACTACCGGAACCGTCCGCGTCACCTGTTGTTTTCGAGCCACCCGCCGGTGACGTGGAAGTTGCCGTGGCGCAGATCTTCTCCGATGTGCTCGAGGCAGTCGACGTCGGTGCCACGACGAGTTGGTTCGAACTCGGGGGGAACTCGCTGACCGCGACACAGGTGATCGCACGCATCAACTCCGACCTCGGCGGCTCCCTGAGCGTACGTGATCTGTTCGACGATCCGACGGTGCGTGGTCTGGCTTCCAGAGTCGAGATCGGTTCGGCAAGCACGACTCTCGTTGCCGGCCCGAGACCGTCGACCATTCCGCTCGCGCCGAACCAGCATCGCATGTGGCTGCTGAACCGGTTCGATCCGTCGTCGCCCGCCTACAACATCGCAGGCGCGGTCCGGCTCGACGGCATCGTGGATGTCGGCGCACTCACCCAGGCCGTCGCGGACGTCGTCGCACGACACCACCCCCTGCGCACCTTCTATCCGGATTCGCCGACGGGCCCACGCCAGGTGATACTCGACGATGTCGCACTCGATGTTCCGGTCGTCGACACCACCGCGGACCGCCTGACCGCCGCGCTGCTGACCGCCGCGGGCCGCGGGTTCGACGTCACGGATCGGCCGCCATTGCGCGCTACGGTGTTCCGTCTGTCCGCGACCGAGCATGTCCTGCTCGTTGTCACGCATCACATAGCGGCCGACGGCTGGTCGATGCGGCCGTTGGCGCGAGACGTGATGCTGGCGTACACCTCTCGCGCGCAGGGTGTCGCTCCGTCGTGGAGCGCCCTGCCCGTAGAGTACGCCGACTATGCGCTGTGGATGCTGGACAAGCTCGGAGCGGAGGACGATCCGGAGTCGGTGGCGTCACGTCAGATCGAATTCTGGACGCGAGAACTCGACGGTGTTCCGCACCGGCTTGCGTTGCCGACAGATCACCCTGCGCCGCAGCTTTTCTCGTATCGCGGAGACTCGGTGTCGTTCGCAATCCCCGACGACGTCCGCACATCCGTCGCCGACCTCGCCGCGCGCACCGGAACGACCCCGTTCATGGTGCTGCACGCGGCACTCGCGGTTCTGCTCGCACAGTTGTCGGGGGAGCGGGACATCACGATCGGTACCCCGGTCGCAGGCCGCGGTGAGCAGGCGCTCGACGATCTGGTCGGAATGTTCGTCGGCACGTTGGCACTACGGGCCTTCGTGGACTCGGCGTCGAGCTTCACCGAGGTTCTCCAGCAGGTCCGGGACCGTGACCTCGCCGCCTACGCGCATGCCGACGTGCCGTTCGACCGCCTCGTCGAACTCCTCGCTCCCGCACGTTCCACCGCGCACCATCCGCTCTTCCAGGTGATGCTGTCGCTCGACGAGCCTGCCCCGGCCGTCGAACTGCCGGATCTGACCGTCACCCCGTTGACCGGCGTTGCACCGATCGCAAAGTTCGATCTGCAGTTCGGTCTCGACTCCAGTACGTACGACGGAACTCTCACGTACGCAACCGATCTCTTCGACCGCAGTACCGTCGAAAGATTCGCCGAGCAGTTCGTGCGCATTCTGACGGCGGTGCTCGCAGATCCGGCGACGGTGGTCGGGGACATTCCGGCGAGCTGCCCGTCGGTGCGGCGCGGCCGGCCGGTCGCCGCGCGACGAACCCTGCCGGACATCATGGCTGGAGCGCTGAAAGCCGGAGATGTAGCTCTGCTTCACGATGAAAGAGTCTGCAGCTACGACGAACTCGACGCAGTCTCGAACTCCGTGGCTCGACAACTGATCGCCCGCGGCGCAGGACCGGAGACGTCGGTCGTCGTCGCTCTCTCTCGGAGCGTTCAGTCGATCGCCATGGTGTGGGCCGTCGCGAAGACCGGTGCCGCGTTCGTGCCCGTCGACCCGCGCTATCCGGCGGACCGGATCGAGCACATGATCACCGATTCCGAAGCGGTGCTGGGTATCTCCGACACGGTCCGGCTCGGGGGCATCGAATGGATCGACCCGGGCGATCTCCCCGACGGTTCCACGGCACCGATAACCGATAGAGACCGCCTGCTGCCGCTGAGGCCCGAACATCGCGCGTACGTCATCTACACGTCCGGTTCGACGGGCGTGCCGAAAGGTGTTGCCGTCACACACGCGGGCCTGGCGCATCTGACGGCCGAGTTCGTCGAACGCTTCGGACTCGATCCGCGCAGTCGCACGCTTCATTTCGCGTCACCGAGCTTCGATGCCTCGATTCTCGAGCTGCTGATGGCCGTCGGCGCCGGGGGCACGATGACGATCGTCGACCCCGACGTCTACGGTGGCGCGGAGCTCACGGCTGCGATGCACGGCGTCACGCACGCGTTCCTGACGCCTGCGGCCGCCGCCACGGTCGATCCGGACGCACTTCCCGAGCTACGGGTACTCCTCGTCGGCGGCGACGTGTGCAGTCCCGAGCTGGTGCGGACCTGGGCCGACCGCGTCTCGCTGTTCAACGCCTACGGGCCGACGGAGTGCACGATCGTCGCCACCCTGGAAGGCCCGCTCGACGCCGACACACCGGTTCGTATCGGCGGACCGACCCGCGGGATCGACGCCTACGTACTCGATGCGCGACTGCATCCCGTCGGCCTCGGGGTCGTGGGCGAGCTGTACGTGGCCGGTGACGCACTCGCCCGCGGGTACCACGGCAACCCGGCACTGACGGCAGCGTCGTTCGTCGCCGGGCCCGGTGGTGAGCGGCTGTATCGCACCGGCGATCGGGTGCGCGTCGTCGGGGACCGCCTCGAATACCTGGGCCGGGCGGACGCCCAGGTGAAGGTCCGCGGCTTTCGCATCGAACTCGCTGAGGTCGACGCGGTGCTCGCGCGGCATCCGAGCGTCGCCCACGCGGTGTCGGCGGTGCACGCGGACAGCGTCGTCGGCTACGTCGTCCCCGCAGGTGGGGACGTGGACGACGCGGCGCTGACGGACTTCGCGCGACAGTCTCTGCCGTCGCACATGGTTCCTCGCTCGATCACCACGATCGACCGCATCCCGGTGACGGCGGCGGGCAAGATCGATCGAAAGGCGTTGCCGCGACCTGTCTTTGTAGGCGCCGTCTACGTCGCACCGCGCACGAACAGCGAGATTCTGGTTGCCGACGTGTTCGGGACGGTCTTCGCGGTGGACCGCATCGGCGCCCACGACGACTTCTTCGACCTCGGCGGCACGTCGCTCGTCGCGACGCGTGTGATCGCCCGCATCAACGAGGAAGCCGGGACCGCACTCGCGGTACGCGCTCTGTTCGAAGCATCGACCGTCGCCGGGCTCGCGGCGCGGGTCGACGGTGCGGAGCGGTCGTCGCTGCCGCGGTTGGTCGCCGCCGATCGTCCGGACCGAATCCCGTTGTCGGCCGCCCAGACTCGCATGTGGTTGCTGAACCAGGCTGCGCCGGAAAGCCCGGCGTACAACATCGCGTTCGCGGTACGACTCACCGGAGAGCTCGACGCCGATGCGCTACGCCTGGCCGTACACGACGTTCTCGAGCGGCACGAGTCGCTGCGCACGCTGTACCCGGTCGCCGACGAGCCCGAGCAGGTGATCGTGGACGCGGCCGATGTCGGCCTGGATCTGCGCGTTGCCGAGGTGGAGGAGAAGAACGTACTCGCCGCCGTGACCGATGTTCTCGGTCGCGGCTTCGACGTCACCGCGGCTGTTCCGATCCGCGGCGCTCTGCTGCGGACCGGCGTCGACCGCTATGTGCTCGTCCTCGTCGTGCACCACATCGCGGCCGACGGCATGTCGATGGCGCCACTGGCTCGGGACGTCGTCACCGCGTATTCGGCTCGGCTGCAGGGAACTTCACCCGGATGGGATCCGCTTCCCGTGCAGTACGCCGATTTCGCGGTCTGGCAGCGCACGGTACTCGGATCCACCGACGATCCGGACTCGGTCGCGTCACAGCAGCTCGGCTACTGGCGTCGCACGCTCGACGGGCTGCCCGACCTGCTCGAACTCCCCACCGACAGGCCGCGTCCGGCGGTGGCGTCGCAGCGCGGTGCGGAGGTCGGATTCGACCTCTCACGAGACGAGGCGGTGGCCGTCCGATCGCTCGCACTGCGCTGCGGTGCCTCGGTGTTCATGGTCATGAATGCCGCGTACGCGGTCCTGCTTGCGCGGCTGTCGGGAACGACGGACATCGCCGTCGGTACCACCGTGTCGGGCCGCGGCGCCGGGACACTCGACGACGTGGTCGGCATGTTCGTCGGGACGCTCGTGCTCCGGACCGAGTACCGCGCCGGCGAGAGCTTCGAGGACTTGGTGCGACGGGTACGCGAGACGAGTCTGGACGCGTTGGCGCACAGTGACATTCCGTTCGAACAGGTCGTTCAGGCGATCGCGCCCACGAGGTCGACGTCGCACGCGCCGTTGTTCCAGGCGTTGCTCGCGTACGAACCGCAGCGGCCGTCCACGCTGGAGTTGCCGGGTCTGACCGTGTCGGAGTTTCCGTACGAGTCATCCGTCACGCGATTCGATCTGGCACTCACCCTCACAGACGTGGCCGACGGCATCCACGGATCGCTGCGCTACAGCACCGACCTGTTCGACGCGGCCACCGCGAGGCGGTTCGCATCGATGTTCGGTGTGATCGTGACTGCGGCGATGCAGGATCCGAGTCGGGCGGTGGGCGACATCGAGTTGCTGTCCGCGGCCGAGCGAGCGGCGTCGACGCCGGTACACGGCGCGAATGCGGTTCGGCCACAGACGCTCTCGCAGCTGATCGACACGGCCGTCATGGCCAACCCGAACGGCATCGCCGTCCGGTGGAACGGTCACGGACACACCTACCGTGAGGCGGACGAGGCGTCGAACAGGCTGGCTCGGGTGCTTCTCGGGTACGGAATCGGGCCGGACACCGTCGTCGCACTCGGTCTTCCGCGGTCGTGGGAGTCGGTGGCGGCAGTGTGGGCGGTGACGAAGACGGGAGCGGCCTATCTGCCCGTCGATCCCACCTATCCGCGAGACCGAGTGGCGCACATGGTGTCCGATTCCGGAGCGGCGATGGGGATCACGCTCGCCGCGCACAGATCGTCTCTGCCCGACGGGATCACGTGGCTCGAACTCGATGACGCGGACACCGTCGCCGATCAGGATGGAGCGTCCGCCGAACCGCTGGGCGCGGACGAACTCGCCGGGGTCGTAAGGCTCGATTCCGCCGCGTACGTCATCTACACGTCCGGCTCGACCGGGCTGCCGAAGGGAGTCGTCGTCCCCCATCGCGGTCTGGCGAATCTCGCTGCAGCACGGCGTGATCTGCATCGCGTGACGGCCGAGTCGCGGTTCCTGCACGCGGCGTCCCCGAGCTTCGACATGGCCGTCGGTGAGATGGTGTCGGCGCTGTCCGCGTCGGCCACGCTCGTCGTGTCTCCGCCGGAGATTCTGGGTGGTGACGAACTGGGCGACCTGATCCGATCCGAGGGCGTCACCCATGCGCTGATGACACCGTCCGCGCTGTCGACACTCGACCCGGACGGCCTCGAGACGCTGCGCGTCGTCTGCGTCGGAGGTGAGGCGTGCAGTCCCGAGTTGGTCGCGCGCTGGGCACCGGGGCGGCTCATGCTCAACGGATACGGACCGACCGAGGCCACCGACATCTCGACACTCGGCGCAGTCGACGTCGGCGCGCCGGTCGACATCGGTGCACCCATAACAGGTTTCGAGGCAGTCGTACTGGATTCCCGCCTGCACCCGGCGCCGGTCGGCGTTCCCGGTGAGCTGTACGTCGCAGGGCCCGCGGTGGCGCGCGGCTACCACGGGCGAGAAGGCCTGACGTCGACGCGTTTCGTCGCGAACCCGTTCGGAGCGGGCCGGATGTATCGCACCGGCGACATCGTGCGGTGGACCCCCGGCGGCCGTCTGCGCTACAGCGGCCGCGGTGACTCCCAGGTGAAGGTACGCGGCTTCCGCATCGAACTGGGGGAGATCGACGCGGCACTGTCGACGCATCCCGACGTCGACTTCGCCGTCACGATCGGCCGACCCGGCCCGTCGGGGGAGACGATTCTCGTCTCCTACGTACTCGGCAGTCCCGACGACGCGCGTGCCCATCTTCGAAAAATGTTGCCGAGCTACATGATTCCGTCGGCTGTCGTCGTTCTCGACGCGGTGCCGCGGACACCGACAGGCAAGTTGGACACGGCACGGCTCCCCGCTCCGAATCACGCCGAGCGGAGCTACACACCGCCCACCACAGAATCCCAAGAGATCGTCACACGTGTATTCGCGGAGGTACTCGATATGAACAAGGTTGGCATCGACGACGACTTCTTCGCCCTCGGCGGGACGTCGCTGACGGCGATGCGCGTCGTCTCGGCCATTCGAGAGAACACCGGGACGGTGTTGTCGCTGCAGGCGCTGTTGACCGAACCGACGCCCGAATCGATTGCGGCTCTGCTCGATTCAGAGGGGTCGGCGGGCTCGTCCTACGACATCGTGTTCCCCATACGTACGGAGGGAACGTCCGCGCCGCTGTTCTGCATCCATCCGATCGTCGGATTGTCGTGGTGCTACACCGGATTGGATCGATACACGGACGGCCCGATCTACGGCCTGCAGACGCCCGGTCCCGCCGACTTACCCGATTCTCTCGGCGGTGTGGCGCGCCGCTACATCGAGGAGATCGAGAAGATCGCACCCGACGGGCCGTACCACCTGCTGGGCTGGTCGCTCGGCGGCACGATCGCGCACGAGATGGCCGTGCAACTCCGCGACGCAGGCAAGGACGTGGCGTCGCTGACTCTGCTCGACAGCCACGCCATGCAACCCGAGGACGTCTGGAACGCCGAGATTCCGGCGTCGGATCTGCTCGACGCGGTGGGACTGTCGTTGCCCGGCGTCGAGAATCAAGTCGTCGCGCTCGACACTCTGCCGACATTGCTCGGCGGGTCCGGAATCATCGAGACCTCAGACGCCGAACGGCTTCTCGCCGCGGCACTGCACAATCACGATCTGGCGGTGCGCCATCGTCCACGTGTGTACGACGGCGACGTCCTCTACGTCGCGGCAGGGATGGAAGATCGGTCGGGTGTCGCCACGTGGCATCCCTACGTCCGCGGTGAAATCACGAATGTGTCCGTCGCACACTCGCATTGGCAGATGATGTCCGCGCCTGCCGTCAAGACCTACGGCCCGGTGGTTGCGCGGCGGCTGTCCCGAGGTGGTGGGCGGTGATCTGGTTACGCCGCGCGGTCCTCGGGGTTCTGGCTCTGTTTCTGCTGATGCCGACGGCTGTTGCCGTCGCCGATCCGCCCAGCTCGGTGGACCGTATCGACAAGAAGGACGATCGCCGCTGGGACGTCTTCGTCTACTCGCCGTCGATGGATCGCGTCATCCAGCTGCAGGTGCTTCGTCCCGCAGACACGTCCGCACCGCGGCCGACGCTGTACATGCTCAACGGTGCAGGCGGCGGCGAGGACGGCGCGAACTGGTTGCGGCAGACGGACATGTCTCAGTTCTTCGGAGACAAGAACGTCAACGTGGTCATCCCCGTCGGCGGCTATCTGTCGTACTACACCGACTGGCAGCACGACGACCCGGTGCTCGGCCGCAACAAATGGCAGACCTTCCTGACGCAGGAGCTCCCGCCCGTACTCGACGACGCACTGGATGCCAACGGCGTCAACGCAATCGGTGGACTGTCCATGTCGGCCGGATCGGTGCTCGATCTCGCGATTCAGGCTCCCGGCCTGTATCGAGGAGTGGCGTCGTACAGCGGGTGTGCGCAGACGTCGGATCCTGTGGCACGCAACTTCGTTCGACTGCTGGTCGAAGCGCGCGGCCGCGGCAACACCGACAACATGTGGGGTCCCGACGGAGACCCGCGCTGGGTCGAGCACGATCCGTACGTCAACGCCGAGAAGCTTCGCGGACTCGAGCTGTTCGTCTCCAACGCGACCGGGTTGCCGGGGCCGTACGAGGTGCCGGGCGTCGTCCGGCCGGCGGGATCGCCTCCGCTACCCGATCAGATCGTCGTCGGCGGCGCGATCGAGGCCATCACGAACAGCTGCGCGATGCGGCTGCAGCAGCGTCTCGACGACCTGGGCATCCCCGCCGACTTCGACCTCGGGTTCCCGGGCACGCACTCGTGGATGTACTGGCAGGATGCGCTGCGGGCGTCGTGGCCGACGCTGGCGAGGGCGTTGGGCGCCTGACGGCGCACGTGCACGAAAATACATAGTGGGGTATGTATTTTCGTGCACATGGGCCGAAGGCCCCTACCAGCGCGCCAACCGCCGGAGATCGCCGCCGGACCCGCTGTAGTTGTTGATGTCGGTCGGCGCCTCGATGCCCGGGATGCGACCGTTGTCGGTGAACTGCCAGAACATCCACTGCGTCCACCCACCCGGAAGCGGACCGAGCGTGTCGTTGTAGTCCGCGATCCACAGGGGATAGTGGTTGAACTCGTGAGTGTCGGCCATCGCCGTCCGCCAGAAGTTCGGATAGGTGTAGATGATCGGCTGGCGTCCGGTCAGCGCTTGCACCGTGTTCAGGTAGCGGTGTGTCCAGTCGATCAGTTGTGCCGGCGAAAGACCATGCGACTGTTCGAGATCCAGGACGGGCGGCAGATCACCCGGTCCGTTGATGCCGAGGACGACCGTCGAGTAGTACGCCGCCTGCAGTTCGGGTGATTCCCGGACGTCCGCGTAGTGATACGCGCCGCGAGCAACACCCGCGACCCGCATGACGACGCAGTCCTGCACGAAGTACGGGTTGACGTAGTTCAGACCCTCGGTGGCCTTGACCATCGCGAAGTCGTGGCCCGATTCGCGCACCGCGAACCAGTCGATCGTGGTGCCGTCGATGTGTTGCCACGACGACACATCGGGCCCCTGTGGATTCGCCGACGCCACCGCAGGCATCGCGCACACGAGCGCACTGGCAAGAACGACTGTCGCAACACTGCGTTTCATGGCCACTCGCTGACGGTAGGTAGCCGGCAGCGACGGTTCAATGGTGAGTCGTCACAGACCTCGTGCGCGCGAATGTACAGCTCGCTATACATTCGCACGCACGTGCGCTAGCCGAGCCAGTCCAATACCGCCGCCGCCGTCCACGACTGCTGCATACTCCCGAGCGGCTCACCGGTGAACGGTTCGTAGTACTCGGCGAAGCTGCCGTCACTGGCCTGACGCAACCCCTCCTCGCGCAAGGACAGTGACCGTTCGGCCCACCCTCGCCGCGCGAACGCCCACGAGAAGAGCCACGTGATGACGGGCCACACCGGCCCGCGCCAGTACTCGCGTGGACGGAAGTCCCTCGACACCGGTGACGTCGACGGCGGAACGGCGTATCGCAGGTCGGGGTGTCCACAGAAGCGGGTGCCTTCGAACGTCCGCAGCAGCGTCCGTTCCTGTTCCCGCGGCAACCCACCGCACAGCAGCGGTGCGAACATGGCGATGGTGTCGGTGGTGATCCACCGGTTCGCGCGCACGTCGTAGTCCCGGGCTGCACCGGAGCGGGCATCCGTCGTCGCGATGACGCCCTTCCCGAACCGTTCGGACCACGCGCGGAGTTCACGGACATCGGAATTCGGTTTCGAATGTTCCTCGCCGATCGTCGCCAACACGTCGCACGCCATCGCGAACACCGCGCTGACGAAGACGTCCTCGACCGCGAAGCTCATCGTGGCCGCCAGGGCCGCGTCGTCGTAACCCGCTTGTTTCATCTCTTCGACGAGCCAGATGTACCGGTCGTATTCGTGGTTGGTCGGGCGCTGCGACGGGTCCGTGATGACGGCGTGGTCCTCGCGCTGGTACGGAGGCATGGCTCCCGCAACGACATTCCGGTACGACGCGTCCCACCGCGGCGAGTTGTCCATGCCGGATTCCCAGCCGTGGAAGAGGGTGATGCGCCCGTTGTTCTCGATGTCGCGCGCCTCGGCGAGCCAGCGATGCCATCGCACGAGGTTCTCCCAGCGACGGTCGAGAAACTCCTCGGCGACGGCCCGAGTCGTCCGACCGTGGCGTCGCGAATGATCGAGAATGCGTTGGACGGCGATGGCATGCACCGGCGGCTGCGTGATGCCCGACGTCTGAGGCGCTGTCGGCGCATGTGCGGCCAGCTGTCCCGTCTCCCACCGTGCCGGGCCGGGGAAGTAGCCGTCGACACCGTTCGCGAACACGATGTGCGGAATCATCCCGTTCTTCCACTGCGCGGACAGCAGCGTGTCGAGTTCGACGACGGCCCGTTCGACGCTGAGCGGTGCGAGTCCGACGGACACGAACGCCGCGTCCCAACTCCACATGTGGGGGTACAGCCGCGGGGCGGCGCTGGTCATCGTGCCGAGGTCGTTGCCGCGCAGAAGGTAGGCGGCCCGAGCGGCCAGCTGTGTCGAGGTGAATCCGCGGTCGGCCATGAGACCCAGTGTGCGACCAGTCCCCGTTTTCCGCCTTTCGAGAGACCGAATCGAAAGCGGACCGTATCTGTCCGCAATCGTACCTACAGTAGTTCTCACCAGCCACGAAAGGACCCGACATGACCCTCACCGGTGAGAAGGCCGACATCCTCCGCATGTTCGCCGACCAGCGCAAGAACTTCCTCTACACCGTCCGCGGCATCACCGACGAGCAGGCGAGGCAGCGCACCACGGTCAGCGAACTGACTCTCGGCGGTCTGCTCAACCACGTCGTCAGTAACGAACGCGGTTGGATGAAGGTCATCGCGGACATGGACGAGAACGCCGAGTTCGACCTGTCGCGCATGGGCACCGAGTACGTCATGGGCCCCGACCAGACCGTCGAAGGGTTGATCGCCGAGTACGCGCGCGTCGCCGAGGCGACCGAAGCCGCCGTCGCCGATATGGATCTCGACATCCAGGTACCTTTGCCGACGGCACCGTGGGCGCCCGAACGTGCTTGGCAGTCAGCACGTTTCACGCTGCTGCACATTCTGCGGGAAATCGCGCAGCACGCGGGACACGCCGACATCATCAGAGAGTCGCTCGACGGCGGCAACACGACCGCGGCCATGGCTGCCGAGGCGGGGATGCAGTTCGACTAGTTTGGGTTTGTGACTCTTACAGCTTTGGTGACGGGCGCGAGTCGGGGCCTCGGCGCAGCGGTGGCGAGGCAGCTCGCGTCCGATCACGGTGTGTTCCTCGGTGGACGGACGGAAGAGTCGCTGGCCGACATCACGCGAGAACTGCACGGGGCGACGCCGTGGCCCGTCGATCTCACCGACCACGACGCCGTCGCACGCGCAGCACGCGAGATCGACTCGCTCGACGTGCTGGTACACAACGCAGGCGTCGCGTCCCTCGGATCCATCGCCGAATCCTCGATCGAGGAGTGGCGTCGCCAGTACGAGAGCAACGTCCTCGCCGTCGTCGCACTGACGCAGGCACTGCTTCCTGCGTTGCGACGCGCGGGAGGCCACGTGGTCCTCGTGAACTCCGGCGCCGGCTTGCGCGTCAATCCGGGCTGGGGTGGCTATGCCGCGTCGAAGTTCGCGCTGCGCGCGTTCGGCGACGCCCTGCGACAGGAGGAGCCGTCGATTCGGGTCACGTCGATTCACCCAGGGCGCATCGACACGGACATGCAGCGAGCGATCGTCGCGCACGAGGGCGACGACTACGACGGCTCGAAGTTCCTGCAGCCCGAGACCGTCGCGCTGGCGATCCGGAACGCCGTCGACACCCCCGCCGACGCGCACCCGACCGAGATCGTCATCCGGCCGCGGTAGGCGGCGTTGCCGGGCGGGTTCCTACAACACTCCCGCTCGTTCACAACGCACAGGACTGTTGTAAACGAGTGGCAGTGTTGCAAGAAGCACGGCGATACTTGCCCCCATGATCGTCCGACGCGAACGCCCCGCCGACCGTCCCGAGATTCTCGCCGTGATCCGCGCAGCGTTTCGGAAAGACTCCGAGGAGCCCATCGAAGTGGGCCTCACCGAAAAGCTGTTCGACGACGGTTACCTGCCCGAGCTGTCACTGGTGGCCGTATCGGAGGAGCAGATCGTCGGATACGTCATCGGGACGCTCGGGTGCATCGGTGACACCGAGGCCATCGGCGTCGGGCCGCTCGCCGTCCTGCCCGAGTTCCAGGGACAAGGCGTCGGGCAGGCGTTGATGTATGCGCTGATCGGAGCATCGGAGGCATTGCACGAACGGGTGCTCGCGCTGCTCGGTTCGCCCGAGTACTACTCGCGCTTCGGTTTCCGGGCCGGATGCGAGGTGGGTGTCGATTCACCCGATTCGACGTGGGGTCGCCACTTCCAGGCGCTACAGCTCACCGACGGGCCGGTGAACGGTGCGTTTCGATACGCGAAACCCTTCGACGACCTGTAGCGATCGCCCTATGGTTGCTGCATGCCACTGTCGAGATCGGAACGTGAAGAATTTCTGTCCGAGCCGCACATCGCGGCACTGTCGGTGTTCGCCGGCAACGATCGAGGTCCGCTGACGGTGCCGATCTGGTACCAGTACAGCCCGGGCGGTGAAGCGTGGGTGCTTACCGGAAAGTACTCGAAGAAGGCCGAATTGATCAGGGCTGCAGGACGGTTCAGCCTCATGGTGGAACGCGTCGAACCCACGATCAAGTACGTCGCCGTCGACGGGCCCGTCGTTCGCGAGGAGGAGGCAACGGACGCGTACCTCCGCGAAGTGTCCGAACGCTACCTGGCGCCCGAGAAGGTCGAGGGATACGTGCAGTTCGCCAAGAGCGACCACGGTGAAAGCACGGTGTTCTTTCTGAAGCCCGAGCACTGGCTGTCTGCCGATATGGGCGCCATCTAGTGCGGCTGCGCCACTGATAGATTTCCGACGTGAGATCACCGGTTCCCGATTACCTGCGCGAAGTCCTCGACAGCCTGGCCGACAACACGAACGGGGAGGTCGCCGACTACATTCCCGATCTGGCACAGGCGAATCCCGACGTCTTCGGAATCGCGGTCACCACCGTCGACGGCCGGACGCACTCGGTGGGCGACGACGAGGTCGAGTTCTCCATCCAGTCCATCTCGAAGCCGTTCGCGTACGCGGCCGCACTGACCGACCGCGGGTTCGACGCCGTCGCCGCCATCGTCGGTGTCGAGCCGTCGGGAGAGGCCTTCAACGAGCTGTCCCTCGAAGGCGGGACGCGTCGACCGAAGAACCCGATGATCAACGCAGGCGCCATTGCGACGCACTCCCTTCTGGGTGCCTCGGTCGACGAACGCGTATCCCGCGCACTGAGTTTCTTCTCGACGCTCGCCGGGCGGCAGTTGTCCGTCGACGAATCGGTCTGCCGATCCGAATTGGACACCGCAGACCGAAACCTCGCCATCGCGCACATGCTGCGTAACTACGAAATTCTCTCCGACACTGCCCACGCCGTGGTCGAGGGCTACACGACGCAGTGCTCGATCAACGTGACCGTGCGCGATCTCGCGGTCATGGGTGCGACGCTCGCCGCCGGGGGAGTGCGGCCCGGAACCGAAGAACGCATCGTCTCCAGAGCCGTTGCGCGACAAGTACTGTCGGTGATGGCCGGCGCAGGCATGTACGACGCCGCGGGCCACTGGTTGACGACCGTCGGCATCCCTGCGAAAAGCGGTGTCGCAGGCGGTCTTCTGGGTGCACTGCCCGGCCAGGTGGGCATCGGCGTCATGTCACCGCGACTGGACAAGCACGGCAACAGTGTTCGCGGCGTGAAGGTCTTCGAGAGATTGTCCGACGACATGGGCATGCACCTCATGGCGGCCGAGCCTTACGGATCGTCGGCGCTGCGAAGCATGTCCGACACGTCGGGTGAACTGCGCGTCGAGATACAGGGTGCGGTGCGTTTCAGCGGTGCGGAGAGCATCCTCGACGCGTTGTCCCACGACACCGGTACCGGCACGGTGGTGTTCGACGCCTCCCGCGTCGATCGCTTCTCCGACGTCGGCCGGCGGATGCTCCTCGAGGGGATGCGACGCATCAAGCTCGACGGCCGCGATGTGGTCCTCGTCGATCCCGACGGGG
Organism: Rhodococcus sp. B10; assembly: GCF_011770055.1. Taxonomy (NCBI): domain Bacteria; kingdom Bacillati; phylum Actinomycetota; class Actinomycetes; order Mycobacteriales; family Nocardiaceae; genus Rhodococcus; species Rhodococcus sp. B10. Next base: position 41,202 of record NZ_JAAFYV010000030.1, read on the forward strand.
TGCTGCCGGACCCCGACCTCGGCGACGGTACGTTCCCGCTGCCCCGCTGAGTCAGGACCCCTGCCGAAGCAGGTAGTCGGTGAACGCCGCGGTGACCGACGTGGTGTTGCTCGGATTCGTGACGACGGACACCGTCCGGGTGGGCGCGTCGACCACGTCGATTCTGTGCAACCTCGGGAACAGCGACGCCAACGACGTCGGCAGCAAGGTCACGCCGAGGCCCGATTCGGTCAGTCCGGCAACGATGTCCGAGGAATCGGCTTCGATGATCGTGCCCCTCGGCACCGAGGACTGTGTGAACGCGTAGTCGGTCTGCATTCGGGCTTCGCTGCCCGCGGGCCGGTCGATCATCGTCATGCCGTCCAACTCGACGAGCCTGACGGACCGCCTCCGCGCCCATTCGTGCTCGGCGGCGACGAACAGCGACAACGGTTCGGTCCACAGGGCCGTCGACGTCAGACCCGTGTGCGTGCGACCGGGCGCGAGGCCGACGATCCCCACGTCGAGCGAGCCGTCGGAGACCCCGTCGAGCGTGATCGCGCTGCCTCTGGGAAGCAACGACACCGCCGTGTTGGGGTGAGACGCCGTCAGCGACGCGACCGCTGCCACGACGTCGACACGCGTCAGCGGCACGATCATGCCGACGCGAAGGCGTCGTACCTCGGTGGTCGACGGCGAGACGTCGGCGACCAGGCGCGACACCGACCCCAGAACGCCGTAGGCGCGTTCGAGAAAGACGCGACCGGCATCGGTGACGGTCACGCTTCGGCTCGTTCGGGAAAACAGTTCGACGCCCAACTCGCGTTCGAGGTCGCGGATCTGACTGCTGAGCGCGGACTGCGCCACATGGAGTCGGGCGGCGGCGCGGCTGAAATGCTGCTCCTCGGCGACTGCGACGGCGTATTGGATGTGACGGAGTTCCACGCCGCTGATTCTATCGCTGTGACAGATGGATCATGCTGATCGATCTATTGGACAGCACAGTCGCTCGAGAGAATGCTGTTACTCGTGAACACATCGTCCAGAGAATCCGGCATCGGCACCCCGGTCGTCGCCCTGATGGCCGTCGCGACCGGCCTGAGTGCCGGAGGCAACTACCTCAATCAGCCACTGCTCGATCTCATCGCCACCCAGTTCGGAGTCTCGCAATCCGCTGCCGCGGTGTCGGTGACCGTTGCACAGGTGTCCTACGCGCTCGGACTGCTTCTTCTCGTACCGCTGGGTGATGTGGTCGACCGCCGGACGTTGAGCGTCGGACTGATGGTGCTCGCCGCGACGGGGCAGGCGATCGCCGGATTCTCCCCAGCTCTGTCGTGGCTGTTGGTCGGTACCGCGATGGCCGGATTGTTCTCCGTCGCAGCGCAAGTCATCGTTCCGTTCGCGGCCTCGATGGCGCATCCCTCGGACTCGGGGCGCATCGTCGGTATCGTCATGGGTGGGCTGCTGACGGGAATCCTGTTGGCGCGCAGCATCTCCGGCGTTCTGTCCGGAGTCACCGGATGGCAGGGGGTCTATAGACTGGCGGCGGTACTGATGCTGCTGTCGGCCTTCGGCCTCTGGCGAGTGCTGCCCCGCAACACGACGACTGCCGGCGTCGCATATCTGCCCGCCCTGGTGTCGATGGGCCGACTCGTGCGTCGTCACCCACGGCTGCGCACGCGGTCGCTGCTCGGAGCGTTGTCTTTCGCGTCGGTCAGTACGGTGTTCGCGACGATGACGCTCCTGCTGACCACGAAGTACGGATTCTCTGCGGCCCAGATCGGTCTGATCGGACTCTCGGGCGTCGCCGGTGCGTTGATGGCGTCGGTCGCCGGTCGCCTGGCCGACCGCGGATACGTGCAATGGGCCACCGGCTCGGGCGTCGTGCTGCTGGTCGCGGTGTGGCTGCTGTTCGCTGTCGGAGGCACGTACTGGCTCGTGTTCGTGCTGGCGTTCGTGCTCGTCGACCTGGCGTTGCAAGGGGTGCACGTCAGCAACCAGAACGTCGTCTACGCGCTGGAGCCGGAGGCCAGGGCACGTATCAACTCGATCTACATGACGACGTACTTCGTCGGCGCGTCGGCGGGATCGGCTGCAGGCACGTTCGCCTGGACGCACTTCGGCTGGACGGGCGTCTGCATGACGGGAGCTGCTTTCGCAGTCGTGGCGTTGCTGGTCTGGGTGCGGGATCTGCAGCTGAACAAGACCGGGGACCTCGTCACCGTCTAAGGCGCGTCGGTCTTGATGAGCTTCATCGTGATGCGCGAGTCGACGCGGGCGATGGCCTTGTCGCCCATCAGCTGGACCGTCAACCATTGCTCGTAGGCCGCGAGATCGGCGACGCGCACGCGAATGAAGTAGTCGGGGATGCCGAACATGCGCCGGAGTTCGGCAACCTCGGGCATCGCTGCGATCCGATCCTCGAACGCCTGCGTCGTCGCCAGATTCTTGGCGACGAGGTCTGCGTGAATGATGACCTCGAACCCCTTGCCGAGGCGGGTCCGATCGACGATCGCGGAGTATCCGGTGATGATGCCGTCGTCCTCTAGCTTGCGGACACGCCGCAGGCACGGGGCCGGGGTGAGGCCGACGCGGGCCGCCAATTCCTGGTTGGTCAGGCGACCGTTCTCCTGCAGGAGCAACAAGATATGTTCGTCGATCGAATCCACGTGAATATCTTGCGCGTGCATCCCCGTATCGGCAAGATCGGGCAATAAAATCACGCGCCGAATTTCCTATCCTTGCGTCATGACCGTGCACGAAGAACTGCAGCCGACCACCACGGGATCGTTCGTCGACGCGTTCCGCTCGGCGGGCGTGATCTGGTTCGGGCTGTTCACATTGGGACTCGGCTTCGGCGTCGTCGTGACGTCGCACGGTTTTCCGTGGTGGATCGCGCCGATCATTTCGGGAGTGCTGTTCGCCGGATCGGTCGAGTTCGTTCTCATCGGCATGCTCGCGGCGGCTGCGCCTCTGGCAGCGGTTGCGGTGACGACGTTTCTGGTCAATTCGCGACACCTCTTCTACGGGCTGTCGTTCCCGCTGCATCGTGTCGAGGGCCGATTCGCCAAGCTGTACAGCATCTTTGCGCTGTGCGACGAGGCGTTCGCAATGATCACCAGCCGCATGCGCAGCGGTCGAATCCTCTGGACGCAGCTGGGACTGCACATGTCGTGGATGGTCGGATCGTTTCTCGGAGGGCTCGCCGGGCACACGGTGCTCGGCGACGTTCAGGGCCTCGATTTCGTGCTGACAGCTCTGTTCGTCGTCCTCGTAGTCGACGCGTACCGCGCGGACCCGAACCGCGTGACGCTCGTGCTTGCCGTGTTGTCGGGTGCAGTCGGGTTGCTGTTCTCGCCCGGGTCGATGCTGGTGGTGTCGATGTGCGTGTTCACGATGACGTTGATCGTTCGGCATGTGAGGAGCGCTCGTGCCTGATTACGGCTATCTCGCAGGAGCGGTCGGGGTGGCCGTTGCGATCACATTTGCATTGCGCGCCATACCGTTCGCGGTTCGCGCACGGCTACGTGAATCGGCACTGCTGGACTCCATCGGACGGTGGATGCCTCTCGGCGCAGTCGCGATTCTGGCCATGTACGCGCTGTCGTCGATCGACGTCGGCGCTACGCATCACGGGATTCCGCAGATCGCAGGCGTTCTCGTCACCGCAGGCGTACACCTCTGGCGACGCAACGTCGCCCTGAGCATCCTCTCCGGGACTGCAGTGTGCGTCGTGCTTCTGAACTGGGTCGTCTAACAGCTGTCGACGCGCGGGATACCCAGTGCGACAAGGTCGTCGAACAACCGGTCGGCCATCCGCGCGTGGCCGCGGGTGTTCGGGTGGATGCCGTCGGGCGCATAATCGGTCGAGAAGTTCAGCCAACCCTCGGCCCGTGGGTCGAGGAAGGTGACGCCGGTGAGCTGCGCCGCGTCGCGCAGGGTGCGTCGGATCGTGTCGATGTTGTCGTGCTTGGCATTCGGAGCACCCGTCGGCGCGACGACGACGATCCGTGCCTGCGGTGCGATGACGCGGAACGTCGCGTACAGACCGGTGGCCGCGACGAACAGCCTCGCGTCACCGCGGTCGTTGCCGGAGCCCTGGATGACGATGACGTCGGGCAGCGTCGACGCGGCTTTCGTGACTCGTTGCAGACTGACGAACGGGTTCGGGCTCGCCGCATAACCACTGCCCGACTCGGCGACGAGGTTCGAGTCCCAACAGCCGCGCGCTGCAAGCACGGTGGCGTACCCGGCTCCGGCGCTCGCTCCGACGCCGGCGCTGAACGAATCGCCGATGATCGACACCTTCAGGGGCGGGGCCGCAGCGTGGGCGGTTCCGGTCGTCAGCGAGGTCGCGGCGAATGCGACGGCCGCGCACAGTGCCAGCCGGATGCGTCGGCGTCGAGCAGCAGTCTCGGTCACATGTGGATGGTAGGTGTCGGGGTCGCCAGGTTTCCGCTCTTCGCTCGACGGCTTCTGCATGAGTGCCGATTCGTTATGAGACCCGGGTAACACATTGCGACTCTCACCCGACATATTCGTCAGGCAGAACGAAGACACACACCCCCTCGGAGGCTCAGCATGACCGTCGTCAACGATTACTCGAAGCCGGCCACCGAGCTGCCCGATCACACCATCACTGCCTACGCGGCCCCGGCCATCGTGCCCATCCGAGCAACCGGAACCCAGGCACCCGTCTTCTGCATCCACCCGCTCGAAGGCCTGACCAGCTGCTACGCCGAACTCGTCGAATACATCGACGACGATCGCCCCGTCTTCGGAGTCCAGGCGATCGGTGAGCGGCCTGCATCGTTGACTGCACTCGCGGCCCGTTACGCCGACCACATCCTCGACGTCCACACCGACGGCCCGCTGCATCTGCTCGGCACGTCGTTCGGCGGACTGCTCGCGCACGCGGTGGCCGTCGAGTTGCAAGCCAGGGGCGTGGCGGTCGACAGCCTGGTCCTCGTCGACAGCGATCCGCTCGCCCACCGCCCTCAGCCGGACCTGCTGTCGCGCATGGGTGACGTCATCGACCGCAGCCGCGTCGAGGAACTACTCGCCGTCGCCGCCCACAACGAGAAGCTGGCCAGCCGTCACTTCCCGGGCGTCTTCGTCGGCAAGGCGTTCGTCGTCTCCGGGGTCGAATCCGACGGCGGGCCGGCATGGCACGCGTTCGTCAACGGAACCGTCGCCAAATACCTCGTTCCCGACGCCTCGGCCTTCGGTCTCGTCGGGCCGTTGGTCAATCGATTCTTCTGAAATTTACCCTCCTATTGTGCGGTTTCGAGCCCGGATTCCGCACAATAGGAGGGTAAATTTCGACGGTCAGAGCGCCAACCGCTCCAGCAGTGGCGCGATCGGCCCGAGGTCGATGCATCCACTTCCGGCTGCTCGTTCGGATGCCGCCGGCAACAACGCCTCGTGAACGCGCTGCATCGAATCCCTATGTCCCACAGCGAGTGCCGCCACACCCGTCAGGTACCAGCACACCTCCGACATCAGGTCGTGCGGCGGATCGGGAACGGAATCGAGCACTTTCGGCTCGAACAATCCACGCGCCCACGGCTCGTAGGGCCCGAAATCGCCGTCGGGCAGCGGCTTTCCGTTCCGCACGGCGACTGTCAGATCGGACAGTGCGTGCAACCCGGTCACGAAACCCGGCATCTCGGCCGTCTCCACAGGATCCGGTCCGTCCTCGAACGTGTACCGGAACCACGCGATGAACACCGACGCCAGGGGACGATCGAACCGCTGAGCCAACCCGTCGATCAGGTCTGCTTCCCTCGAAGCGGCTGGGATGTCGTCGAGCGCGCACAGTGACTGCATCCGGTACAGCCGGCCGGCGATCTCGAACGTCGACAGTTCCGCCTCCACCGCGAGCTCCACTGTCTCGTCGGCTATGTCGCATCGGTCGCGCGCCAGACCAGTCGACTCGAACGCCTGCAGGTAGCGCGCGCCGAGCGTCAGGCACAGCAGCGCGGGGTCGCCGAGCCGTCGGGCAATGGCCTCCGCTTCCACAGCCTCCGCCATCCGACTCCCCACCCCGCGGGATTCCATCGCGATGGTCGAAAGCAACCGCGCACGAACACGTTTCGACGCCGACGCCGGCAATCCTGTGAGCGCCCGGTCCGCTGCGGCGACGATCGCGGCGGACAACTCCGAATCGTCCGACCGCGTCCAGCTGCCGGGAACGTCGTAACCGACGATTACCCGTGCGGTCAGTTCCGGGTCGCCCACCTGCTCGGCCGCGGCGATCGTCGCGAGACGTTGTTCGGTCGCCGCACCGACGGATCCCGACAGGGCAAGCAAAGGCACGAGCGCAGAGGCACTTTCGAGCTGTGACCGTGTGCTCGGCCGAGACTGCTCGGCTACCTGCATCAGGATGGAGCCGCTTCGGTCGAGTCCCGGATCGCGGTTCAGGATTCGCTGTTCCATGTCGCCCAGACGATCACTCGGATCCAAACCGAGTCCCTCGGCGAACGTCACGCGGGCACGGCGCAGCACCGCAAGCGCATCCGCCTGTCGCCCCACGCGATACAACGCCAGGGCGAGGATTCGCCATCCTTCCTCACGCCACGGGTGCTCGTCGACGAACGCGTCGACTAAGGGAACCACCGCACCCGGACGCCCCTCGTCCAAGAGCTCGCCCGCGCGCCGCTCCGTCATTCCTGCTCGAAGCTCGGCATTCCGAGCACGCTCCCCGGCCGCCCAGGGACGCGTCGCGAATTCGTCGAAAGCCGTTCCGCGCCACTCGTCGAGGCCGGCTTCTCCCGCCTCCACCCGCCACAGGTCGACGCTGCACTGTTCGAGCGCATATCCGGATCCTCGCGTCACGACGACAGCCGACGCCGCCCGCGGCGGACGCGTCGGCTCCAGGATCCTGCGGAGTTCACCGATGAACGTGCGGACGGATCCGACGGCGCCGGCGGGGGCGTCGTCCCACAGGTCGTCGACCAGGCTGGACGTCGACACCGTGCGTCCGCGCCCCACCACCAACAAGCTCAGAATCTCGCGGTGCCGCGGTTTCGACAGGGGCACTGCCACGCCGTCGATCTCCGCCTCGACCTGGCCGAGAACGCGGATTCGTAGCTCGCTCACCGGCCGAATTCTAGTGTGCGCTGATCGAGTGCTGATCGGACCGCGCGACGATCGGGGCATGGATCTGAAACTCTCCGGCAAGTCGGCGTTCGTCAGCGGGTCGACGCAGGGAATCGGCTACGCGGTCGCCCGAACACTCGCCCGAGAAGGCGTCGACGTCACCCTCAACGGCCGCGACCGCGACACACTCGCGACGGCCGTCGAACGCCTACGGCGCGACGCACCCGGTGCATCCGTCGACGGCATCGCAGCCGACTTCTCCGACGACGAGCAGGTGAACCGACTGTGCAGCACCATCGCCGACGTCGACATCCTCGTCAACAACGTCGGCCTGTTCGAGCTGAAGGCGTTCGACACCATCTCCGACGCCGACTGGCGCCGCTACTTCGACGTCAACGTCATGAGCGGGGTGCGGTTGTCGCGCCGACTGCTACCCGCCATGCTCCACCGAGGCTGGGGCCGTGTCCTGTTCGTGAGCAGTGAGTCGGGCGTGAACGTCCCGGCGGACATGATTCACTACGGCACGTCGAAGTCGGCGATGCTGGCCGTCGCCAACGGCCTCGCCAAGCTCACGAAAGGCACTGCGGTGACGGTCAATTCGGTGCTCGGCGGCCCGACGTACTCGGACGGCGTAGCACGGACGGTGGAAGCCATCGCCGATGCACAGTCCATACCCGTCGCCGAGATGAAGGCCGCGATCATGGCCGGCAACCCGACGTCGTTGCTGCAGCGGTTCATCGAGCCCGACGAGATCGCGAACATGGTGGCGTTCCTCGCCAGTCCCGCAGCGTCCGCTACGAACGGCTCGGTAGTGCGCGTCGACGGGGGAATCTAGTGCGCCTGCGGCGCATCACGGCACGGGCGTCGGGGCGAGACTATTGCCGACCGGGATGGTGGCGCAGTTGCTGTGCGTCGGCGATCCCGCGAAGCGTTCGGTCAGGAACTGCAGGCCCTGAGCTTCGAAGGGCAGGAACGCTTCTCCGTGCGTCAGCCCGTCGTACTGCGCGTACTGAACATCGACGCCGTCGGTGCAGTACTGGTGCGCGAGCGCTTGCACATCGGCGGTGATCATGATGGTGTCGCCGATCGGATCCGCGTGACCCACCGCAAGGAACATCGGGGTCCTCGGTGTGCCTGCCGTGCCCATGATGTTGTCGTTGATGGCCTCGACGACTTCCGGCACATCCAGCAGCGAGGTGTACGGCGCGCGCACCATGCTCGCGTCGGTCAGGGTGGGGTAGTCGTCGGCGAACTGCGCGATGCACTCCTGGTCGACTTGATCGATCACCTGTGCACCGTACTCGGACAGGAACGACGCGGTGTCGAGTCCGTATGCGCGCTGGTACGCCACGATCAACGCCGGAATGACGCCCGCCCACTGCGCACTTCCGCTCACGTACGGCAGGTTGTGTGCCAGATCGACGGGCAACCCACCCGCCGCGATTCCGACGAGATTCAGCTCGGGCGCGTACGTCGGCGCGACCTCGGCGCCCCACTGCGTCGGCACCGATCCGCCTGAATAGCCGATCATCGCAACGGGTGTCGACGACGGGACCTGCAGGAACGACTGAGCCGCACGGATGCCGTCCAGCGCCGCGTACCCCGACTGACGCCCGATGGTCCATTCGAGCTCTTCGCCTTCGTAATCCGGTGCGACGACGGTGTATCCGGCAGCCAGATAGCCGGCGATGACGCCTTGCTCCGCGGTCGCGATCGGGCTCGTCGCACCGCCGCTGAGCGTGTACGACGGGTCGCACTGAGAACCGAGGGCGTCGTACGCCATGTGGTACGAGACGATCTTCGTCGGCCCGGGAACGAGGGGTCGCAGAACCGTCGCCACGGTCACGACGGCGTCACCCTGCTGATCGGTGGTGCGATACAGCACCTGCTCACCCCGGATGGGCGTGGTCAGCGTGGGCGTCGCGAACGTCATCGGCCGGGACCGCAGGACGGCTCCCGGCGCGACGTCGAGCGAGGAGTCCCAGCTGTAGAACGGGTCGTCGGCCGGAATGGGCGAGCCCGGCCCCGGGTCGGCCTGCGCGACGAGAGCGCTTGTTCCGACGACGAAGGCAATCAACGTGAGGACGAGCGCTTTACCGACCTGTGACATGGAACGAATTAAAGCGCATGCCAAGAATCTCGGCTGTGCATTCACACGAAAAGGGTGAGAGTGCGGCGTCGCCACCCGTGCGCGGAAAGTTGCAGCGGAGGCCGACTTTCCGCGCACGGGTGCGTCAACGCACTATTTCACGACGATGTTGACCATCCGACCCGGGATGACGATGACCTTGGTCGGCGCCTTGCCACCCAGCAGAGCAACGATCTTTTCGTCTGCCAGCGCGGTCTTCTCGACGTCGCCGTTGGTGGCATCCGCGGGCACGGTGATGCGGCTACGCACCTTGCCGTTGACCTGGATGGGGTAGTCGACGGTGTCGGCGACGAGCCACTTCTGATCGGCACGCGGGAAGGGTCCGTGCGCGAGCGAACGGTCGTGTCCGAGACGCTTCCACAGCTCCTCCGACAGGTGCGGAGCCATCGGGGCGAGCATCAGGATCAGCGGCTCGACGACACCGCGTGGGGCGCCGTCCGGGTACGCCTTCGTCAGATGGTTCGTCAGCTCGATGAGCTTGGCACCGGCCGTATTGTCGCGCAGCGCAGTGTAATCCGCTTCCACACCGTCGATGACACGGTTGAGCACACGCAGTGTGTCCTCGGTCGGCTTGTCGTCGGTGACGCGGACAGCGCCGGTCTCCTCGTCGAGCACGAGACGCCACACGCGCTGCAGGAAACGCTGTGCGCCGACGACGTCCTTCGTCGCCCACGGGCGCGACGTGTCCAGCGGACCCATCGACATCTCGTAGACACGCAAGGTGTCGGCTCCGTATTCGGCGAAGATGTCGTCGGGAGAGACCGAGTTCTTCAGGCTCTTGCCCATCTTCCCGTACTCCCGGTTGACCGGTTCTCCCTGGTAGAAGAACCCGCCGTCCCGCTCCTCGACCTCGTCGGCCGGCACGTAGACACCGCGCGCATCGGTGAACGCGTACGCCTGGATGTAGCCCTGGTTGTACAACCGGCGGTACGGCTCGCTGGAGCTGACGTGTCCGAGGTCGAACAGCACCTTGTGCCAGAAACGCGAGTACAGCAGGTGCAGCACCGCGTGCTCGACGCCGCCGACGTACAGGTCGACACCGCCGGGGTCGTTCGGTCCGTGCAGCTCGGGACGCGGTCCGACCCAGTACTTCTCGTTCTCCGGGTCCGCGAACGTCTCGGAATTGGTCGGGTCGATGTAGCGCAGCTGGTACCACGAGCTGCCTGCCCACTGCGGCATGACGTTGGTGTCGCGGCGGTAGGTCTGCAGGCCGTCACCGAGATCGAGCTCGACGTTCACCCAGTCCGACGCCTTGGCCAGCGGCGGCGACGGCTCGGAGCTCGCGTCGTCGGGATCGAAGGAGACCGGGGCGTAGTCCTCGACCTCCGGAAGTTCTACGGGCAGAACCGAATCCGGCAGTGCGTGAGCGTTGCCGTCCTTGTCGTAGACGATCGGGAACGGCTCACCCCAGTACCGCTGACGCGCGAACAGCCAGTCGCGCAGCTTGTACTGGATGGTGCCGCGGCCCTTGCCGTCCTCCTCCAATTTCGCGACGACCGCAGCCTTGGCGTCGTCGACCGAAAGTCCGTCCAGGAAACCGGAATTGACCAACGCGCCGTCGCCGACGAAAGCAGCTTCGGTGACATCTCCGCCCGAGATGACCTCACGGATGGGCAGATCGAACTTGGTTGCAAACTCCCAGTCGCGCTGATCGTGACCCGGGACGGCCATGATCGCGCCGGTACCGTACCCGGTGAGCACGTAGTCGGCGATGAAGACCGGAACCTGCTCTCCGTTGACCGGGTTCTCGGCATAGGAGCCGGTGAACACACCGGTCTTCTCCTTGTTCTCCTGACGCTCGAGATCCGACTTCGCGGCGATCGACGCGCGGTAGGCCGCAACGGCTTCCGCAGGAGTGGCAGCGCCTCCGGTCCAGACGGCAGGCACGTCGGACGGCCACTCGGCCGCAACCAGGCCGTCGACCAGATCGTGTTCGGGAGCGAGAACGACGTAGCTGGCACCGAACAGGGTGTCGGGGCGCGTCGTGAACACCTCGATCCCCGAGAACGAGACCTGCGCGCCGCGGGAGCGGCCGATCCAGTTGCGCTGCATGGTCTTGACCTTGTCAGGCCAGTCCAGGTACTCGAGGTCGTCGATCAGCCGGTCCGAGTACGCGGTGATGCGCATCATCCACTGCCGCAGGTTCTTTCGGAACACCGGGAAGTTGCCGCGGTCGCTGCGGCCGTCGGCGGTGACTTCCTCGTTCGCCAGCACGGTGCCCAGACCCGGGCACCAGTTGACGAGCGAGTTGGACTCGTAAACGAGGCGGAACCCGTCGAGCACCGACGCGCGCTCACCGGCACTCAACGACGACCAGTCACGGCCGTCCTCCAGCTGCCGTGAGCCGTCGGCGAATTCCTTCTCGAGCTCCGAGATCGGACGCGCCTTCTTCACGTCGACGTCGTACCACGCATTGAAGATCTGCAGGAAGATCCACTGCGTCCAGTGGTAGAAATCGACGTCTGTCGTCGCGAGCGAACGGCGACGGTCGTGTCCGAGCCCGAGGCGACGCAGCTGACGGCGCATGTTGGCGATGTTCGCCTCGGTGGTGGTGCGGGGGTGCGTGCCGGTCTGAACGGCGTACTGCTCGGCCGGCAACCCGAAGGCGTCGTAACCGAGAGCGTGGAGAACGTTCCGTCCGTGCATCCGGTGGAACCGCGCGAAGACGTCCGTCGCGATGTACCCGAGCGGGTGTCCGACGTGCAGACCGCTGCCCGACGGGTACGGGAACATGTCCTGAACGAAGAGCTTGTCCTGAGGCACGTCACCGGCAAGCGGGCCGACCGGGTTCGGGGCGTCGAACGTGCCCTGCTCGTCCCACAGGTCCTGCCACTGCTGCTCGATGCGCCCGGCCACATCCGCGGTGTAGCGGTGCTCGGGAGTTGCGTCCACTGGATCAATCACGCAACCAGAGTAGTGGGGTCCATCGGGCCGCCTGGTATGAGGACCCGTGGTGGCCGTATCCTTACCGGCGTGATCGTCGTGTCGATACTGCTCTTCGTACTCGCTCTCGTCGTCGGCTCCGTCGCCGCCGCGAGCCTGACGGGCAAACTCCCCCGTAACCGCTGGGCAGGTGTCCGTACCGCAGAGTCGATGCGTGACGACGAAACGTTCGCCATGGCCAACAAGGTGGCCGGTCCCACCACGGCCGCGTCGGCACTCCTGCTGCTGATCGGCGGCGCCGCCGGCCTCATGCTGAGCGGGGTGTTCGCCGTCGTCGCGGTGGTGGCCTGCTTGATCGCGGCGTTCGTCACCGCGGGTGTCGGTGGTTCCATCGGCGCCCGCGCCGCCGCCGCGAAGCCGGTCGAGGAGACGGGCGGATGCGGGCACTCCTGCATCTCCTGCAGCCTCAAGGATGCGTGCGCTCCGAGCTGATGCCGGGAGCGGAGCCTGCGGAGTGAGCAAAATCCGATGTCGGGAGCGGAGCCTGCGGAGTGAGCAAAGCTGAACCGGCGATGAAGCAACGGACGTTCGATCCGGCAGGCGTTGTTTTCGGCGTCTTCCTGCCGATCGCGGCAGGTGTGTTCGGGATCGTGCTCACCCGGATCTGGCGCCCACGCCTACCCGACCAGATCGCGACGCACTGGTCCGGCACGGCTCCCGACGGCTTCACCAGCCCGACGACCAGCTCCATCACCCTCGCCATCATCGTGATTCTCGTCGGCGGTGGCTGCAGCGCGATCGCGTCGCTCGCGCATGCCCTTCTGATCATGCGCAGAACCATGCTGATGATCGGCTCGACCGTCGTCGGCCTGATCGTCGTACTGCAGGTAGCCATCCTGTCGCGCCAGCTGGACGTCACGGACGTCACGACGATCGAGATTCCCGGCTGGGCGCTCGCCTTCGGAACCGCCGTCGGGTTCGCCGTCGGCCTTCTCGGTGCGTCGCTGCTGCGTGACTACCGCGATCGCGTCGTCGCCACCGAGCCGCCGCCCTCGTCGCTCCCACGCGCCGACGCGGACCTGCCGATCGTCGAGCCGCTTGGTGCCGGCCGCGTCGGGACCATCGTGCTCTTCGCGATCGTCGCTGCCGCGGCCGTCCTGACCTGCTGGCTGGTCGAGTCGTGGTGGCCACTGGCCATCTTCGTCCCGCTGGCGATCCTCCCGGTGTCGCTGATGCGCTACGAACTCGTCGTCGACCGTGCGGGTCTGCACGTGCGCAGCCTCGGAATGGCGGCGTTCGACTACTCGATCGACGAGATCACCGGAGCGTCGGTCCGCGAGGTCACTCCGTTCGAGGACTTCGGAGGGTGGGGCCTACGCGTCAAGGGACGCGGCAACTACGCCGTCGCGACCGCGAAAGGTCCCGCGGTGTTCGTGACGTTCGCCAACGGCCAGCGCCTGACCATCACCACCAAGCACGCAGAACGTATTGCCGGGGCACTCAACACGCTCGCGTCCTCCCGGTGATTCGCCGAAAACAAACCGATCGCCGTTTTTGTCGTTTAGGCTCTTTTTCAACCACTGGGTGACGACTGGAGGCTCGCACGAACGAGAACAGGCCGTCGGCACAGGACGCTGTCTCACGTAGCCGACCCGCGAGTCATCGTCGGCCGAACACCTATTCGGTTCGTGCCGTACTGACGGAGTGGTACACCCAGCCGTTCGACTACGAATGGATCGTCTCCCATCGGTCGACGCGTGGACTGCACGGACCACTTCGAATCGTGTTCGGTTCAGCGACACTGCTGTTCGCTGCGTCGTCCATCCTGATGTTGTTCTCCTCGCGCGGGCCGCAGGGATTCTGGGCACAGGCGTGGGTCGGCGTCATGCTGCTCGTTCAGCTCGCCGTCGCGCTGCGGTGCTTCTTCGGTCCGCTCCCCGTACGACGCGATTTCATCGGTTTCGCCGTGTTCGGAGACCTCGGGTTGACGTCCGTCCTGGTGCTCTACGAACCGATCGGGGCCTTGATCGGGTGCTGCCTGTTCGTCGTCACCGGCGCGCTCTGCACCTACTTCTGCAGCCCGAGGTTGCTGCTCGCGCATCTGATCTGGTGTGTGGGCTTGATCGTCGTCATCACCATTCGTGCGTGCCTGTCCGTCGAAGAAGACATTGCGACGATCCTCGCCGCGGGTCTCGTCGTCCTGGCCGTCAACGGCGCGATCCCGTTGTTCGCGCACATCGCGTGGACCGCGATCGGCCGTGACGCGCGGCGGTCCCTCGTCGACCCGCTCACCGGCCTGCTCAACCGCCGGGGCCTCGAGGACGCGGCCGAGGAACTCGTCTCGTTCAGTCAGGAACTCGGGCAGTGTCTCGTCGTTCTCGTGATCGACATCGACCGCTTCAAGCAGGTGAACGACTACTTCGGCCACGACACGGGAGACCGCGTCATCGTCACGGTGTCGGACCGTCTGGCCGCGCTCTTCGACCGGGACGGCCTCGTCGCGCGGACGGGAGGGGAGGAATTCGTCGTCGTGTTCCGCGCGCCGTACGAGACCACTCATGCTCGCATCGGTCAGGTGGGCCACGCTCTGTATCGGCGCGACGATCAGGTTCCCGTCACCGTCAGCGTCGGCGCTGCCATCATCGCTCGACCCGGCGAGATCTGGGGCGGGGAAACATCGGTGGTCACCCGGGCCACCCGCGCCGCGGACTCGATGATGTACCAGGCCAAGTACGACGGCGGAAACCGCACCGCGTCGACATTTCTCTGACGACGCGATGCGGTTCGGTTTCATCCGGCGATCAGCCGCCGGTCACAGGTCCGTTCCACACGCACGGGATGGCACTGGCCGGCGTGCCTTCCGGATCGAGCGCGTTCTTGATGATGCCGATTGCCCTCGGGGACACCGAGATCGACAGGTGGTCCGAGAAGTCGACGCCGCAACCGTCCTGAAGCAGAACATTGTTGACGGTGGCACCTTCACCGGCGGTGAGGAACGTCGTCTTGTACGGAGTCACCACCTCGTCGAAGCGAGTTCCGATGACCGTGTAATCGATGCCGGGTTCGGTGTCGCCGCCCGCGTCGAGTGCCTTGACGAGCGGTGAGTCGATCACCTGATCGGATGCCGCGGGTCCGGCGATGGCGCCCACGAGACCGAGCACGTTCAGTCCGAGGTTGTTGATCGTCCGGCCCAACGAGCCGATGCCGACGAGAGTGGTTCCGTGATTGGATCCGGCGACACTGACGACCGTGCCGACCTTGTTCTGGCTCGGGTCGGCCGGGTTGGCTCCGCCTTCGAATCGAAGGTACTGCCTGGTCACCAGACCACCCTGCGAGTGACCGACGATGTCGACCTTGTCCGCCCCGGTGCGAGCGAGGACCGCGTCGACATACGTGGCGATTTCCTTGGCACTCTCGGCGACAGGGCCGGTACCACGGATGGACTTGACGTGTCCGAGTCCGCTCGAATCGGTGTCACCGTAGTTCAACGCGAACACGCAGTGACCCGCTTCCTTCAACGCCGGCGACAGACGCGCGAAGTTGTTGTACGCGTTCTCCCACGTACCGTGAAGCAGGACAACGGGATTCGGGTGGGCCTCGGTCGGCTTGCAGTTCCAGTCGTTGGCGCCCTGCGGTGCCACGTCAGGATGGACGATGTTGTAGAGGAACCCGGCGATGAAGTTCTTCTGAACCGGGCCGTAGCCGACGGTTTCACTCTCCGGATCGTAGGTGGATCGTGCCTCGGACGGCACCTCGGAGATGTCCGGGCGCTCGATTCCCTGTTCCTCGGCCTTGGGGCGCTCCTCCTCGCTACCCTCCGGAGGAACCACCTCTGTCCCGTCCTCGGTGACGACGGCCGGCGGCGCCGGTTCCTCGGCGGGTTGCGCCGACGCGACGGACATGCCCGCGCACATGATCGCGGCCGACAGCGCGGCAACGGACGCGGTAGTTCGGGACATGTTTCCAGCTCGGACTGTTCTGATCGACATTCTTCGTCTGCTCTCTACTGACGGCATCACGCGAAAGTTGCCGTGGCTGCATCGATTACGACACGAATCGACGAGATCTCGAGAAATCCCGTGAAACGTCTCGGGGTCGAACCAGGTAAGTACGCAGCATGAACGGCCCCCCGGACCTCAACCCCCCTGTGGCACAACGTCGATGCTGTCCGCTGAACCTCGCCACACAGTAGAGCGCAACGACGAGCGCGCGGAAGTCATTGCGCGACTTTCGGGACATCCACGCTTCGTGCCGATCTCCGGTTGGGGTCGGTCACAAGGTCGCGTGCGTCAGCGCTGACCGCCGGGGATATCGTGAGCCGAGTGAACGTTCTCCGACAGGCTCGTCCCGACGGCTTCGTCCTCGGCATCTTCGCCGTGGCCGGGCTCGCCAGCATCTTCCCGGCCACCGGCACGGCAGAAAACGTCCTCGGATGGGCGACGAAGATCGCGATCGGCCTCCTGTTCCTCATCTACGGCGCACGACTGTCCCCGCAGGAGGCGTGGGAAGGCGTCAAGCACTGGCGGCTGCATTCGGTCGTACTCGCGATGACGTACGTGATCTTTCCGTTGATCGGGCTCGCGCTGCGGATCCTCGAACCGACCATCCTGACGCAGGACCTCTACACCGGCATCCTGTTCCTCTGTCTCGTCCCGTCGACGGTGCAGTCGTCGATCGCGTTCACGTCCATCGCGAAGGGCAACGTCGCCGGTGCCGTCGTCAGCGCGTCGTTCTCGAACATCGTCGGCGTGTTCGTGACACCACTGCTCGTGATCCTGCTCATGAACACGTCGGGCGATGCCCACGTCGACGCGTCGTCGATTCTCGACATCGTCGCCCAGCTGCTGATTCCGTTCCTCGTCGGCCAGCTGATCCGGCCGCTCGTGACCGGTTGGCTGTCACGGCACTCCAAGCCCACGAAGATCGTCGACCGGGGTTCGATCCTTCTCGTCGTGTATGCCGCATTCAGCGAAAGCATGAACCAGCACGTCTGGTCGTCGGTCTCGGTGTGGCGCATCGTGGCAGTCGTCGCCACCTGCATCGTGCTTCTCGCGATCGTCCTCGCACTCACCTCCGTCATCGGCCGCGCGCTCGGATTCACCCGCGCCGACCGCATCGTCCTGGTGTTCTGCGGCTCCAAGAAGAGCCTGGCCAGCGGACTGCCGATGGCGTCGGTTCTGTTCGCAGGCCAACCCGTCGGCCTGATCGTGTTGCCGCTGCTGCTGTTCCACCAGATCCAGCTCATGGTGTGCGCGGTCCTGGCCCAGCGCTACGCGCGCGCTTCGCCTGTCGAGGGTGATGCGAAGCCCGCTCCGCGGGGTTAGCGTCAGGTCACACCCCTATGACTTGGAGGACGACGTGGCCCGTAAGAAGCATCCTAACGGCGTGATCTCGGCGGCCTACACCGGCAGGCTCGCCACGAATCCGGTACCCGCGCTCCGACTTCCGGACGAGCAACTCGACCCCGACGCCGCGTACCGATTCATCCACGACGAACTGATGCTCGACGGCTCCTCCCGCCTCAATCTGGCCACCTTCGTCACCACCTGGATGGACCCGCAGGCCGAGATGTTGATGGCCGAGACGTTCGACAAGAACATGATCGACAAGGACGAATACCCGGCGACGGCGTCGATCGAGGAGCGCTGCGTCAACATGGTCGCGGACCTGTTCCATGCGCCGGGACTCGACCCGGAGGATCCGTCGTCGGCGACGGGTGTGTCGACGATCGGTTCGAGCGAAGCGGTCATGTTGGCGGGTCTCGCCTTGAAGTGGCGCTGGCGTGCACGGGTTTCCGACGGCTCCAGACCAAACCTCGTGCTGGGGAGCAACGTTCAGGTCGTGTGGGAGAAGTTCTGCCGATACTTCGACGTCGAACCGAAGTATCTGCCGATGGAGCCCGGTCGCTACGTCATCACGCCGGAGCAGGTGCGAGAAGCCGTCGACGAGAACACGATCGGCGTCGTCGCGATCCTCGGAACCACGTTCACCGGTGAGCTCGAACCGGTGTCGGAGATCTGCGACGTGCTCGACACCATCGCGGCGAACGGGGGACCGGACGTTCCAGTCCACGTCGACGCTGCCAGCGGAGGTTTCGTCGTCCCGTTCCTCCACCCGCACCTCGAGTGGGACTTCCGGCTGCCGCGCGTGAAGTCGATCAACGCAAGCGGGCACAAGTACGGATTGGTCTATCCCGGAATCGGTTTCGCCGTCTGGCGCACGAAAAAGGACTTGCCCGAGGACCTCGTGTTCCGCGTCAACTACCTCGGTGGCGACATGCCGACCTTCACGTTGAACTTCTCACGCCCGGGCAATCAGGTCGTCGGGCAGTACTACAACTTCCTCCGCCTCGGCCGGCCCGGCTACACCGACATCATGAAAGCGTTGCGCGACACCGCCGTTCGGGTCAGTGCGCACCTGGCGGCGCATCCTGACTTCGTCGTCGTCACCGACGGCAGTGCCATCCCGGTCATTGCGTTCACGCTCACCGGCGAACACCCGTACACCGTCTTCGACATCTCCCACGAACTTCGAGCCCGCGGATGGCAGGTGCCCGCCTACACGATGCCGGACGACGCGACCGACGTCGCCGTGCTTCGTATCGTCGTGCGTGAGGGCTTCAGCGCGGATCTGGGCCGGTTGCTGTGCATCGCGATCGACGAGGTGATCGAGCAGCTCAATGCGTCGGCTGCAGGCGAAGGGCACTCGACCGCAACGCATTTCGCCCATTAGTGCGGCTTCGCACTAGTTACGTTCCACGTCGATCGGATGCGACGCCAGCATCGCCAACGGCATCGGCTGGCGTCGCAACACGTGCGCCCACAGGTCGATCTTCGGCGGGCCGATGACGTCGGACGCCAGCGCGGAGACCACCATCCAGTCGTCGCGGGCGAGTTCACCGTCGAGCTGGCCCATCGTCCACCCCGAGTAGCCGGCGAACACGCGCACGCCCTCGACGAGCGGGGCTATGTCCGACGGGTCGGAGTCCAGATCGACCATGACGACTCGGCCGTCGACCCGCCGGAGGCCGGCAACACCCTCGACGTCGACGCCCGTCCGCACGACGCCGAGACACAACGCCGAATCCCGTTTCACCGGTCCGCCGACATAGAGTGCCTGCGGTCGCGCCGCCAGTCCGCTCCACTGCGGGAGCACGTCGTGCACGGCCGTCTCGCTCGGACGATTGATCACGACGCCGAGACTGCCCGCGTCGTTGTGTTCGATGACGTAGACGACGGTGCGCCGGAACGTCGGCTCGACGAGCTCTATCGAACTGACGAGCAAGCTACCGGGACGCACCGCTTCGTCGACCGACGCAGCGTGGTTCTCTGCCGTCTGGTCCTCGGGTTCCTCCGCATGTGTAGCCATGGAGACATTGTGGCACCGCCGACCACCCGATGTACCGCAAGGAATGCCGGAAAGTTTCGTCGCGTCAGGACAGCCCGACAAGCCCCGCCAGCAGCGCGAGCTGATGCTCGAACAACAGCTCACGATCCACGAAATTCGCCGATCCGTACTGGTCGAACACGTCGAAGCTGACCGCGCCGAAGAGCGACGCCCACACCAGAACGCCACCGGCGAGGGCCGCGTCGGACATCTCCGTTCCCATTTCGTTACGAACCGTCGCGAAGTCGTCGTGCAAAGACTCGAGCGGGACCGGAGACGGGGGCGTCGACAACCGGCCGTCGCGATCCGCCTGGTCGAAGACCTGCACGAGCTTCACGATGACGCGTATGCCCGGTCCGGTCGTCTGCTCGGCCGGCGCGTGATAGCCGGGAACAGGGCTACCGAACAACAGCGCGTACGACGCGGGTTCTCGCCTCGCCCAGGCACGGACAGCCCGGCCGAGCGTCAGGAATTTCTCCATCGAGTCGTCGACGGCATCCACCGCAGCGTCCACCTCGTCACCGAGCTCGTTGTAGGCGTCGACGACGAGAAGGGTGAGCAGTTCGTCGCGGCTCTTGACGTACCGGTAGACCGCGGACGACACGACCCCGAGATCTCGTGCGACGGCGCGCAACGACAGCGCAGCAGCCCCGTCTGCGGCCAGGTGCTGACGGCCGATTCGGGTGATGTCGGCAAGCGTCTGCGCGCGAGCTCGTTCGCGGGGGGTAGTCGGCATGGCTCACACAATAGCGAGCGGTGCTCTCCGGCTGTTCGGGCGATTCGAAGTGAGAGAGCGGTGCTCTTGCTTTCTGCGGCGGGCGGGTGCACACTCGAAGTACAAACAGAGAGCAGTGCTCACACTTGGAGGAGAGATCATGAACCAGCTACACGTCGTCACCGGTGCAGGGCCCGTCGGATGGACCGTCGCCGAACAGCTCGCCGAGCGAGGTCACCGCGTCCGAGTGCTCACCCGTTCCGGTTCGGGCCCCGACCACCCGTCGATCGAGAAGCGACGCGTCGACATCGAAACCGACGATCTCCGTGGTCATTTCGAGAAGGCGACGGCGATCTACCACTGCACTCACGTCGCGTACGAGGACAAGGTGTGGCGCGCAAAGCTTCCCACCATGGAACGGCGCGTGCTCGACGCGGCCGCCGGCACCGTCGTCGTGTTCCCGGAGAGTCTCTACTCCTACGGCTACATCGACGGCCCGATCCGTGAGGACTCGCCGCGCGTCGCCACCCACCGCAAGCTCGGCGTCCGCACCGAATTGCTCGCCGCCCGCGATGCGCACGCGACACCGACGGTCAGCGTCGCCGCCTCGGATTTCTACGGGCCGCGCGTCCTGTCGGCACACATGGGCGATCGCGTGGTACCGAAAGTATTGTCGCACAGCACTGTTCGAGTGATCGCCGACGCCGATCTGCCACACTCGTTCACGTACGTGCCCGACTTCGCCGTCGCGATGATCGAGGCAGCAGCCACCCCGTCGCTGTGGAACACCTTCTTGCACGCGCCGACCGCCCCCGCCGTCACGCAGCGCCAGATGATCGAGGCCTTCGCACGTGCAGCACACGCTCCGACACCGAAAGTCGGAACCATCCCGTCGTGGATGATGAAGTCGCTCGGCGTCGTGTCCGGTCCGATCAAGGAGCTCGGCGACACGTTGTATCAGTTCGAGCACCCGTACGTGCTCGACAGCTCGGCGAGCGAGAAGATGCTCGGGCTACGTCCGACACCGCTGTCCGACGGTGCCGCTGCCACCGTCGCGTGGTGGAAGGACAAGGAGCTGGCACAGGCGTCGTAGGTAACTGGGGCTACAGTCCTGTAAGTGAGCGACGAGACCTTCCTGGCGCGACTGCGCAATTCGCCCGGTGCAGGCAAGCTCACCGCGATTCGCTTCGCAGGACAGTTCGGCGACGGCCTCTTCCAGGCGGCGCTCAGCGGGGCAATTCTGTTCAATCCCGAACGCGAATCGAATCCGGCGGCCATCGCCGCCGGATTCGCCGTTCTGTTGGTGCCGTACTCGATCATCGGGCCGTTCGCAGGCGCGATGCTCGACCGATGGGATCGGCGCGCAGTAGTGCTGTGGGCGAACGTGCTTCGCATGGTCCTCATCGCCGTCACCGCCACGGTTCTGTTCACCGGGGGCGGCGAGACCGCGCTCCTTCTCCTCGCGTTGACGACCGTCGGCCTCAGTCGGTTCGTTCTGGCCGGCGTGTCCGCGTCCCTGCCGCACGTCGTCCGAACATCGTGGCTCGTGCCGATGAATTCGCTTCTCGCGACCATCGGTTCAGGCTTCGCAGCCGCGGGAGCAGGAGCGGCCGTCGGGATCATCGGGTACATCGGCGCCGGCGACACCGGATCGGGCGTCGCCGTGGCAGTGTCGGCCGTCGGATCGATCGTCGGATCGGTTGCCGCGGCGCGGTTTCCACGCCAATCGCTGGGTCCTGCGACCATTCCCGACGACGGACCATCACGTGCTTTCGCGGACATCGCAGCCGGATTGAAGTCCGGTGCCGTCGCGGTATGGAAGTCGCCGACGGTCACCGCCGCGATGATGGGCATCGGCACCCACCGCATCGTGTTCGGCGTCGACACTCTCGTCATGGTGTTGATCCTGCGCGAGTCGACGCCCCGCTCACTGCCCGGCGGGTTGGCCGGCTTCGGCATCGCCGTCGGAGCGACGGCTGCGGGCATGCTGATCGCGGCAGTTCTGACACCCTTCCTGCTGCCGAAGTTCGGTCGCGTTCGATCGATCATCGGCGCACTCGCACTGGCCGCCGTCGTACAGGTGACCTTCATCGACGGGCTCACGCAGACGAGTCTGCTCATCGGCGCGTTCCTGCTCGGCATCGCAGGCCAGACCATCAAGCTCACGGGCGACGCGTCGATGCAGACCGAGATCGACGACGACCATCGCGGGCGCGTGTTCGCATTGCAGGACACCGTCTTCAACATCTTCTTCGTCGCGGCGCTCGCCGTCGCCGCGTTCGTCGTCGGCCCGTCGACGACGGATCTCGCGGGTGAGGCATCCGCACACGCCGTCGTGCTCGGCGGTGGTGTCGTCTATCTGCTGGGATTGGCGGCGGTGGTGATGCGGCTCCGCCGCACGTGAGTGCGAATGTGTAGAGGGCTATACATAGACACTCACGAGCGCGACGCGCTTTCCCACCACGCCAACAACTCTCGCTCCGCTTCCTCGCGGGGGAGCGGCCCCCGGTCGAGTCGGAGATCCTTCAAGAACTTCCACGCCTTGCCGACCTCGGGACCCGCGGGGATGCCGAGGAGCTCCATGATAGCGTTGCCGTCGAGATCCGGTCGCACGCGCGCGAGGTCCTCCTGCGCGGCGATCGCCGCGATCCGCTCTTCGAGGTCGTCGTACGTGGCCTGCAGTGCCGCTGCTCGACGCTTGTTCCTCGTCGTGCTGTCCGCGCGAACGAGCTTGTGCAACTTGGGAAGTAGATCACCGGCATCGGTGACGTAGCGCCGCACCGCGGAGTCGGTCCACTGGCCCTTGCCGTAGCCGTGGAAACGCAGGTGCAGGAAGACGAGCTGCGAGACGTCGTCGATCATCCTCTTCGAGTACTTGAGCGCTCGCATACGCTTCTTGACCATCTTGGAGCCGACGACCTCGTGATGGTGGAAGCTGACCCCGCCGCCCGGTTCGTGACGTCGGGTGTCGGGCTTGCCGATGTCGTGAAGCAGTGCAGCCCAACGCAATACGAGATCGGGGTCGCCGTCCTCGAGGTCGATGGCCTGCTTCAGTACCGTCAGCGAATGCCAGTAGACGTCCTTGTGCTGGTGATGCTCGTCGATCTCGAGCTTCATCGCGGGCACCTCGGGCAGGACGTAGCCGGCGAGCCCGGTCTCGCACATGACGTCGATTCCCTCGACGGGGTACTCACCGAGGATCAGCTTGTCGAGCTCCACCTGTACACGCTCGGCCGTGATGCGTTCGATCTGGCCGGCCATCTCGGTGATCGCGGCGTGTACACGAGGCATCAGCGCGAAACCGAGCTGCGAGACGAACCGCGCGCCACGCAGCATGCGGAGTGGGTCGTCACCGAAGGACTTCTCCGGCGACGACGGCGTATCCAACAGTCCTTCGAGCAACGCGTCCATGCCGCCGAGGGGGTCGACGAACTCCTGGGTGCCGTCGGCGCCGATCCGAACGGCCATCGCGTTGACGGTGAAGTCGCGTCGCACGAGATCTTCCTCGAGGCTCTTCCCGTACTCGACCTCCGGGTTGCGCGAGACCTGGTCGTACGAATCGGTGCGGAACGTCGTGATCTCGATCAGCTGGTCGTTCTTGGCGGCACTGATCGTCCCGAACGCGATCCCGGTGTCCCACTGATTGTCGGCCCAGCCGGTCAGCAGCTTCTGGACGACCTCGGGTCGTGCGTCCGTGGTGAAGTCGAGGTCTCCGGACAACCGCCCCAGAACCGCGTCGCGAACGCTCCCGCCGACGAGGTACAGCTCGTGTCCTTCGGCGGCGAACCGGGCGGCCAGAGGGGCCAAGAGGTCGGACAATCCGGACAGCGTCTCGCGGGCCGACGTCAGCAGGCGCTCGCGGCGGTCCGCGTCCGAACCGGCGCCCGAAGGCGCATCGGAGTGTCGGGGGGACGGAGACTGTTCTGCCACGTGGATAGAGCCTAGGCGAGAGGTCGTGCGGCAGGACGGAGAGGGAGCAAAGGAAAGCCGTGGTTTCCCTCTAGTATTGATTGGGTGTCTGCTGGCGAACGTGCGAACAGGAGCCGCCGCAACCCGCGGCGGCGGCCCGCACGTGCCGACGGCGACAAGCCCAAACTCAGAACCGTGCGTGAGACGTCGGCAGGCGGCCTGGTCGTCGACGGTCTCGACGGCCCTCCGTCCCAGCGTTGCGCCGCTCTCATCGGCCGCACCGACCGTCGTGGGCGGTTGTTGTGGTCGCTGCCGAAGGGCCATATCGAGCAGGGCGAGACCGCGGAACAGACCGCGATGCGCGAGGTCGCCGAGGAGACCGGCATCCGCGGAGATGTGCTCGCTTCGCTGGGCAGCATCGACTACTGGTTCGTCACCGAGGGCCGTCGCGTCCACAAGACCGTCCACCACTACCTTCTGCGCTTTCTCGGCGGCGAGCTGTCCGACGAGGACGTCGAGGTCACCGAGGTAGCGTGGGTTCCGCTGAGCGAACTGTCGTCGAAGCTCGCGTACGCGGACGAACGTAAACTGGCCGCGATCGCCAGCCAACTGATCGAGGGCATGAGCAACCCGGATCCCGAGACGCCCGTCGGCAGGGAGTGAGAAGTGCGGTTGCCACGGGTCACTGCGGCTGCATTGACCGCAGTCCTCCTTGCGTCGGCGCCCTCGCTGGCTCTGGCGCAGGAGCCGGACGGGTCCGATTCGAGCATCCCGTCGTCTAGCACCGAGGTCACCTATCAGTCCGCCGACAGCGACCTTCCCGAGACGACGCGCGGCAATCAGTTCCTGGAGCTGTCGATCGACACCGTCGCACCCGGAACCGTGACCACCAGCAGCGAACCGTTCGTGACCGTGCGTGCCACCGTCACGAACACCGGTGACCGACGCGTCGACGACATCAGCGTGCGCATGCAGGGCGCCGACGCCGTCGATCAGCCGTCGGAACTCCGCACGTCCCTGTCGCGCGATCAGGAGCAATACCCGTATGCGGGCGAGTTCCAGACGGTCACCGACAGCCTCGAGCGAGGCGCGAGCACGCAGTTCACCGTCTCGATGCCACTGCGCAGCACGACGAACCCGTCGCTGAACATCGATCGCCCCGGCGTCTACCCGCTGCTGCTCAACGTCAACGGCACCCCGGAGTACGGCGGAACAGCGCGACTCGACGACGCCCGGTTCCTGCTGCCCGTCACCGGCGTACCGCGCGACCCGTCGGATCCGACGTCGGTGCCCTTGCCGCCGAGCACGACGGATCCCGTCGCAACGACGATCCTCTGGCCCCTCGCCGACAAGCCACGGCTGGCCGCAGGAAACCCGGGAACCATCGAGGACAAGATCAGGCTCGTCGACGACGACCTCGCCGGCGAACTCGCGACGGGCGGCCGTCTCGACGAACTGCTCCAAGCCGTCGAATTCACGACGACCGATCAGCTCGATCCGGAGAATCGACTCACCGACAGCATGTGTCTGGCGATCGACCCCGACCTGCTCGTCACCGTCGCCAACATGCAGCGCGGCTATCTGGTCGTCGACGATCCGGCGAACCCGTCCGGCCCCGCGCGCGACGGAACCGGCAGCGACGCCGCCGCAGCGTGGCTGTCCCGCCTGCAGACCCTCGCCGACTCGATGTGCGTCACCGCGGTCCCGTTCGCGCAGGTCGACCTCGACGCGATCGGCAACGTCGGCGACGCCACCCTGGCGGCGAGCGCCCTCGAGTCGCCGTCGGACATCGTCGATTCGATCCTGGGCGTGACGTCGGTGCGCGATGTCGTGTGGAGCGCGTCGGGACAGCTGGGTGCGCCTGCGGCCGCGGCCCTACGTTCGACCGGCCCGACCACCGCGCTGCTCGCCGACAACAGCATCGCGCCTGCCGCAGCGGGAGGCGTCGCCGCTGTCGCAGGGGGCAGTACCGTCGACGCCCCACTGAACACGACGGTGTTCGACTCGGCGTCGGCCACCGCGCTCGCCGGAGTCGGTGAGGTGCCGTCGACCCCCGATTTCACACCCGAGGACCAGCGCTACGACCTGTCCGGGGATTCTCGCGCCGCCCGACTGCAGGATGCCGTCGGTGCGATGTTCTATCACGCGCTCGAAGAACCCGACGGTTCCCCGCGGGCCGTGACGATCGCCCCGCCGCAGTACTGGACCGCAGGCGGCGACGAGCCGACGACGATTCTGTCGTCCGTGTCGTCGATGCTGCGGTCGGGTCTCGCGACGCCACGACCCCTGACCAGTCTGGTCGCCGAAGCACCGACGGGTATGCCCGTCGAGACCAGGACGGTGCCGCAGGTGGACCGCGACACGAACCTCGAAGACCGCGTGCGCGCGCAGAGTGCGCGCATCGAATCGCTTCGTGCGTCCGTCGTCGAGGATCCGCAGTCGGCCCTGACACCGCGGCTGTTCACCGCACCGCTGCGTGAGGACCTACTGCGCGCACTCACGACCGCGGGCCGCGACACGGAACCCGAATACGCAGCCGCGATGTCGCGAACCCGGATGGATGCGTCCGAGACGTCGCTGGACCGGATGTTCGGAGCAGTGACGGTCGTCGCACCCGGCGGCGTCTACACACTGGCTTCGGAGCAGAGTCCGCTGCTGCTCGTCGCACGCAACGACCTCCCTGTACCCGTCAACGTGCGACTGAAGGTCGACGCACCAGCGGAAATGACGATCTCCGACGTCGGCGCAACGGCTCTTCCCGCGCGCGGGAGCCGCACGATCACCGTGCCCGCGCAGGTCGACGACTCCCGCAATCTGTCGGTCGACTTCGCGTTGACGACGCTCGACGGGCAACAATTGGGCGAGGCAACCACCGTGTCCGTACGGTCGAATGCGTACGGACAGGCTCTCGCGATCATCACCGCCTGCGCTGGAGTCCTTCTGCTGTTGCTCGCAGGGCGCCGACTGTGGCACAGGTTCAGGGGGCAACCCGACCCAGCCGACGAAGGGTACGAACGACCATGACCGGGAACATCCCGTACGAAGGGGACGTCCCGCGCCCACGGCTGCCCGCAGCACAGGTATTCCGTCGCACGGCGCCGCCTCGGCAGGCGCCGTGGGAACGCGAACCCGTCCGTGAGATGCGCAGCTACCCGGCACCGCCGTCGCCCGACGGCGGACCGGCCCCGGACAATTCCGTCACGCAGCTGATCCCGCGATTCCGGGACGAGGATTTCGCGCCGGTCGCGACCGCCCCGGTTCCGGAACCCGAGAAGCCCGAACCGAAGCCGCAGAAGAGCTTGCTGGCGTCGACGGGATCGATCGCCGTCGCGACGCTCGTCAGCCGCATCACCGGATTCTTCAAACAGATCGTCATGCTGGCGATCCTCGGCGGCGCGATCGCCAGTTCGTTCACCGCGGCGACGATCCTGCCGAACATGATCTCCGAGCTCGTCCTCGGCGCCGTGCTCACCGCGATCGTTGTTCCGGTCCTGGTCAGGGCCGAGATGGAGGATCCCGACGGCGGTACGTCGTTCATTCGTCGGCTGTTCACCGTCGCGTTCACGATGTTGTTCGTCGTCGCCGTCATCGCCACGATCAGCGCACCGCTCCTGAGCACCATGCTGATCAAGGACGACGCCAAGGTCAGCAACGAACTGACGACCGCGCTGTCCTATCTACTGTTGCCCGCGATCCTGTTCTACGGCCTGTCCGGCCTGCTCACGGCCGTTCTGAACACGCGTCAGAACTTCCGTCCCGGCGCGTGGGCGCCGGTGTGGAACAACCTGGTGGTCCTGGGCATCTTCTCCCTCTATTTCTTCGTCCCCGGCGAGATCACGCTCGATCCCGTCGAGATGAGTGATCCGCATGTGCTGATCCTCGGTCTCGGAGTCACGGCCGGTGTCGTGACTCAGGTAGCCGCGCTGATTCCGGCACTGAAGCGGGAGAAGGTCGACCTCCGGCCGTTGTGGGGGTTCGACGCCCGCCTCAAGGCGTTCGGTGGGATGGCCGCGGCGATCATTCTGTACGTCGTCATCAGCCAGATCGGGCTGATCTACGCGACGAACATCTCCTCGGGTGCCGACGCCTCGGGCCCCGCGATCTACTCGCAAGCCTGGATCCTTCTCCAACTGCCGTACGGCATCCTCGGCGTCACCGTGTTGACGGCCATCATGCCGCGCCTCAGCCGCAACGCAGCCGAGGGCAACGACCCTGCCGTCGTCGACGATCTGTCGGTCGCGACGCGGCTCACGCTCGTCGCGCTCGTTCCGATCGTGGTGTTCCTGACGTTCGCCGGGCCGTGGGTGGGCGAGGCACTCTTCGGCTTCGGGAATTTCGCCGACGACGCCCCCCGCCTCGGTGAAGCCGTCAGCTGGTCTGCCTTCACGCTGATTCCGTACGCACTCGTCCTCATCCACCTGCGCGTGTTCTACGCCCGCGAACAGGCCTGGACGCCGACGTGGATCATCCTCGGCATCACCGGAGTCAAGATCGCGCTGTCCGCTCTCGCCCCGGTCATCGCCTCGGACGACGAGCAGGTCGTGCTCTGGCTCGGTGTCGCCAACGGTCTCGGTTTCGTGGTCGGTGCCTGCATCGGTGGCTTCCTGCTGCACCGCAGCCTCGGCGATCTGCGCATGATCAACGTGGGCAAGACCATCTGGATGGTCCTGATGGCGTCCGCCGCCGGTGGAACGGCCATGCTTGCCATCGACCGAGTCGCCGACCTGGGCGGACTGACCGAGCCCCTGGGCATGATCGGCGCGATGCTGCGCGTCGGTATCTGCGCGGTTCTCATGCTCGGCATCACGTTCGGCATCCTGTGGTTCGGCCGCATACCCGAGGTGCTCGCGGTGACCGTCGCTGTCGGACGCGTCGTGCGGAAACTGCGCGGGCGACCCGCCGAGAGCGCGACGAACCCCGTGCCTGCGACGCCCGAAACTACCGATTCGATACCGGTCGTTCGCTCTACCCCTGCAAGGGGCACTGCGGAGCAGGGACTCCCGTACCCTGGACCCCGGCGGACCGGGCCGCAGACTTCTGCAGGTCAGCCCTACGGGAGCAGACAGGCAGCACAACTCGGGGTAGAAGCGCGCGAAGGAGAGAGAGTGACGGACGACGAAGTGGCTGGGGGGCCGGCCGAGTCCACTGCCGACGGCACGGACCAGAAGACCGGAGGAGTCGAGGTGGACGAGCGCGCGAAGGCCGCATCCACCCAGGCCACACCGACGGCGTCGTCACCCGACAAGAAGAAGACATCCGGCGACGCGGCTGCTCCGGCACCCGACGCCGACAAAACGGCCGAGGTAAAGGCCGTCCCTGCGACCGACGCGTCCACCACGGGCAAGACGGCTTCGGTGGACACAGCTCAGGCTGCACAGGTCGAACCCGAGGACTCGGCGGACAAGAAGGACGCCGACGCAGGCAAGAACGCTACGGAACCGCCTGCCACCGTGCGAGCACCTGCCGTCGAAGGTCGGCCCGAGCCGCAGCCCGAGCCGACGCGTGCGCTGCGCGGACCGAAGCTCATTCCCGGCGCCTCTGTCGCCGGCGGTCGCTACCGTCTGCTCGCCCCGCACGGTGGTGCACGCGGACTGAAGTTCTGGCAGGCGCACGACGTCAAACTCGACCGCGAAGTCGCGCTGACCTTCGTCGACGCCGACCAGCAGGCGACGTCGGTGTCTCCCGACCGACCCGAGGGCCCGCAGGCGATCCTGTCGCGGACGCTGCGTCTCGGCCGTATCAACTCCCCCGGACTCGCCCGGGTGCTCGACGTCGTCCGCGGCAGCTCGGGTGGCATCGTCGTCGCCGAATGGACGCCGGGACGCTCACTGCGAGAAATGGCCGACACCGTGCCGTCGCCGACGGGAGCAGCACGCGCCATCAAGGCGCTCGCGGCAGCAGCCGAAGCTGCACACCGCAGCGGTGGCGCGCTGTCCATCGATCACCCCGATCGCGTACGCATCAGCACCAGCGGAAACGCGGTGCTCGCGTTCCCGGCAACGCTCGCCGACGCCGAACCCGCGTCGGACGTGCGCGGACTCGGCGCGATGCTCTACGCGCTCGTCACCGCGCGCTGGCCACTGGCCGACGCGTCGGACCGTCCCGGTGCGCCGCCGCGTGCCGTCGGAGGTATGAAGCCCGCCGACCGCGATTCGAACGGCAATGCCGTCGAGCCGCGTCGTATTCGCTCCGACGTGCCGTTCGAGATCTCGGCCGTCGCGACACGCGCACTCGAGCAGAACAGCGGAATCCGCACGGCTGCGACGGTTCAGCACGTGCTCGACCAGGCGGCCGTCGTCAACGACAAGACCGACCTCATGCCTGCGCTGCGGCTCGGCCAGCGGCCCGCGGGTGCGTCCGGACATTCGTTGGCGGACCCGGAGGAAATCGCGGCTCAGCAACTGCGGTCCAAGCGCACCAACATCGCGTTGGTCGTGTTGGGTGTGCTCACCGTCGTCGTACTCGGGTTCGCCGGGTACTGGTTGTTCACGTTCCTTGCAGGCGGTAGCTCCGACGAGCCGCTGACCGAGCAGGACTTCGGACTGACCACCAGCGTGCCCGCCCCTGCTGCACCGGGCGCTGCCGAAGCGCAGGCACCGGCCGCAGCACCCGTCACGATCGATTCGGTCGAGGTCTTCTCGCCGCAGGGCAGTGCCGACAGCGCTGCCACGGCTCAGAACGCGATCGACGGCGACCCGTCGACCGTGTGGCAGACGGACGCGTACTTCCAGCCGTTCCCGTCGTTGAAGAACGGCGTCGGCCTGCTGGCGACGCTGCCGTCGTCCGAAGTGTTGACCAGTGCATTCGTCAACTCACCGTCTGCTGGAACGGTCGTCGAGATCCGATCTGCGCCCAGCGACTCGCCCAGCTTGAGCGACACCACCGTGATCGGGCAGGCCACGCTCGGACAGGGCGTCACGGACATTCCGCTCACCGCAACCGAACCCACCGACCACGTGCTGCTGTGGATCACCGGGTTGAGCACCGAGAACGGTCGCAACCAGTCCTCGATCGCCGACTTCGGCTTCACCGGCCGAAGCTGACACTTTCCCCGCAGACGTTCGGTTTCACCTACGCAAAGTAGGTGAAATCGAACGTTTCGTACTGTTCGGTCTTCATGGCCTAGGCTCTCCCCAATGCGGTAACACGGGGGGAGCCGTTTTCGTATGGGGATTTTCGGGATCAAGGGGGAAGCCGGGGGGC
>NZ_JAAFYV010000031.1:0-71948 GCF_011770055.1 Rhodococcus sp. B10
CCGTCACCGCACCCATGCAGGGCACCGTCGTCAAGGTCGCCGTCGAAGAAGGACAAGAAGTCGCCGAAGGCGACCTCATCGCCGTCCTCGAAGCAATGAAAATGGAAAACCCCGTCAACGCCCACAAGGCAGGCGTCGTCACCGGCCTCGCCGTCACTCCCGGCTCTGCCATCACCCAAGGCACCGTCCTCGCGGAACTGAAGTAAGAACCCCTCTGGGACCACGAACGTCCGGGTTAGTCTGTCTCTCATGGCAGACAACCCGGACGTTCGCATCGGTACGGCCGAGCGCGAGCAAGCACTCGAAGCGTTGAGCAGACATCTCGGCGACGGGCGCCTGACGTTGCCGGAGTTCGACGAACGTAGTTCCGTCGTCTCCTCCGCCACGACGCGCGGCCAACTCGACGCGGTATTCGCGGATCTGCCATCCACGACGGTCACTCCTTCCGTCTCGAAGCCGTTGGAGAGGACCGCGTCGCAAACACCTGCCGCGGAGTCGTCCGACGACGACGGCTGGGACTGGCGCAAAGCGGTCATGGCTGCGACGCCGATCGTTGCGCTCATTCTGTTCTTCGTCGTTCCCGTGTCGAACAGTTGGTTGTTCTTCCTGTTGATTCCTTTGGTCGGTGCCGTGATCTTCGGCGGGGACCGGTCGAACCGGAAGCGGGATCGACGGTGACGGCGCCGAAGGCCCTGTTGTTCGACGTGTTCGGCACGGTCGTCGACTGGCGCACGAGTGTGGCTGCCGCAGTCTCGTCGGCGCTGCCCGAGCTGCAGGATCCATATTCGTTCGCGGATCGGTGGCGCAGCCTCTATCAACCGTCGATGGAAGAGGTCAGATCCGGGTCACGCGAGTTCGTCCGGCTGGATGAACTGCACCGTGAAAGTTTGCGAACAGTGTTGTCGGAGCAGGACATCGAGCTACCCGACGCCGCTGTCGACGACCTCAACCTCGCATGGCATCGCCTCGATCCCTGGCCGGATTCGGTCGACGGCATCACGCGGTTGAAGGAGCATTTCGTCGTCGCGCCACTGTCCAACGGCAATATCTCTCTGCTGCTGGACATGGCGAAGAATGCGGGTATTCCGTGGGACGCGATCCTCGGAGCCGAACCGGTGCGCGCATACAAGCCCACACCCGACGCCTATCTTCGTACCGCCGACATCCTCGGATTGCGGCCCGACGAGTGCATGATGGTCGCTGCACACAACAGCGACCTCGACGCCGCTCGCAACTGCGGTTTCCGCACCGCGTTCGTCTGCAGACCGAGCGAACATGGGCCGCAACAAAATTCGGATGTGCGGCCCGAATCCGATTGGTCGTACAGCGTCGAGTCGATCACCGAATTGGCGACGGCGTTGAACTGCTGACCTCTCAGGTCACTTCGGCCAGCGCTCCGGTGACCCACTGTTCGACGTCGGCGCGTGACTGCAGTTGGACTATCGAAAGTTCCGGCCTGCGCTCGGCCACCGCGAGGACACGTTCGCCCGTGAGCGAGTGCGTCCTCCAGGCCCAGCGGATGATGTGGTCTTCCTCCCGGAAGATGCTGCGCAGCGGCGGTTCGATGTTGCCGTTCCACAACACTTCTCGACGCAGCCGCCGCCCGATCGTGCGCTGCGACACCTGGCGCATGACCGTAGTTCGCGGTAAGTCGAGCCAGACGAGCAGATCGGCGCGGTCCGCCAGCTTGTCTCGAACCGAAGCGTACTGCCACTCGGTCACCCACGACGGTCTCGACGAGAACTCGTCCACGTCGGCCTCGAACGACGGGCGGGGCGTCCAGCCGGGACCGTGGAACAAGCCGTCGATCTCGATGTGCTCGGTACCGAGGACTCGAGCGATCCGTGAGGCCAACGTCGTTTTCCCGGAACCCGACGTGCCGGCGACTATTACTCTCGACGGTCTGCCGGTCAGCGTGTCGGCGGGTCCGAGGATCACCGAATCACCCTACCCGTGCGTGCGAATGTATAGCCCGCTATACATTCGCACGCACGACCGGCAGTAGCGTAGGAGCGCGCCGCCCGGCCGAGCCAGTTCGGTCACTGACGGTAATCCTGATCCACACCCGTC
Organism: Rhodococcus sp. B10; assembly: GCF_011770055.1. Lineage (NCBI taxonomy): Bacteria > Bacillati > Actinomycetota > Actinomycetes > Mycobacteriales > Nocardiaceae > Rhodococcus > Rhodococcus sp. B10. The sequence goes on from NZ_JAAFYV010000031.1 coordinate 2,071, forward strand.
GCCCAGCGCGAACATTCGACAGCGACGACATCCGTCCGCCCACGGAGAAAGTCACGCGCACCGGAATCCCCGACGGCCGTGGAGATGACGTCGTCCCAGTGTTCGCGTCCGAACACGACCGGATGACCGGGTACGCCGTCGAATACTGCTCGTGCAAGGTGCGACGGCGCATCGCGAGCAGCGTCCAAGACTGCACCGACGACGTCGCTCCCCACATCCGGCGTGTCGACGACGTGGACGACCGCGAAGGAAGCGTCACCGGCTGCACCCAACCCCGCGCGCAACGATGCGCTCAGCCCCTCACGCCATTTCGGGGCGTGGACCGCCTCCGCGCCGAGAGGCACCGGCACCGACGCAGCCCCGAGTACGACGAGCACTCGGCCGCAGCCGCCGTCGACCAGCGCACGAACGGCCGCGTTCAGCCACGCCCCGTCGTGCGCGAGTACTTTCGGTGAGCCGTACCGAGTTCCAGCACCGGCGGCGAGAAGCACTCCGACCGCGTCAGACGTCATTCACCAGTCCTTTCCGACTGCACCATTCTGCCCGCTCGAGTCGCGGTAACGGCCGTCATGGTCGATCCTGTTACCACTCGCCTGCAGCGTCGCAGGACCCATTACCTGCTGCCACCTGCGAGGTACCCATGTCCGTTCTTCCCACGAAGCGTCGCCGTGTTCATCCCGTCGACGAGGTTCTCCCCGTCCCGAAACTCGCCGCGTACGGATTTCAGCACGTCGTTGCCTTCTATGCGGGCGCAGTGCTGGTTCCGATCATCATCGGCAGCGCGATCGGACTGACCGACGAACAACTGATTCACCTGATCAACGCGGATCTGTTCACGTGTGGGATCGCGTCGATCATCCAGTCGGTGGGCTTCTGGAAAATCGGCGTGCGACTTCCGTTGCTGCAGGGCGTGACCTTCGCGGGCGTGTCACCCGTCATCGCGATCGCCATGGCAAACGGCGGCGGGACCGAAGGCCTTCTGTACGTCTACGGCTCCGTCATCGTCGCAGGTCTCGTCACGTTCTTCATGGCCCCGTACTTCAGTAGACTCCTCAGATTCTTCCCGCCGGTCGTGACTGGAACGGTGATCACGATCATCGGCGTCGCGTTGCTGCCCGTCGCTGTCAACGACGCAGTGACGAATCCTGCTACGCACGAACAAGATCCGACCAACGGCCGCTGGATGGCCTACGCCATCGGAACGCTCCTCGTCATCGTGTTGATCCAACGATTCTTCAAGGGCTTCATGGCGACGATCGCCGTCCTGCTCGGGCTCGTCGCGGGCAGCGCAGTCGCATTCGTGCTCGGAGACATGAACTTCGACCGTACGGGCGAGGCGTCGTGGGTCGGCTTCACCCAGCCGTTCCTGTTCGGCGTACCGAAATTCAGTGTCGTCGCGATCATCTCGATGATCGTCGTCATGCTGATCATCGCGGTCGAGACCACCGGCAGCGTCTACGCGACGGGTGAGATCGTCGGCAAGCGCATCAAGAAGGACGACATCGCCGCGACGCTTCGGGCAGACGGCGTCGCCACGGTCGTCGGCGGCACGTTCAATTCGTTTCCGTACACGGCATTTTCGGAGAACGTCGGACTGGTGCGCCTCACCGGAGTGCGAAGCCGGTGGGTGGTGGCGTCGGCCGGCGTCATCATGATGCTGCTGGGATTGCTTCCGAAAACGGCCGCCGTCGTCGCGTCCATTCCACCACCGGTTCTCGGTGGGGCCGCTCTGGCGCTGTTCGCGACCGTCGCCGTCGTCGGCATTCAGACGCTGTCGGCCGTCGATTTCACCGACCATCGCAACTTGATCGTCGTGGCGACCAGCCTCGGACTGGCAATGCTGGTCACCATTCAACCGAGCGTCGCCGACGGCGTCCCGGACTGGCTGGAGATGCTGTTCGGAAGCGGCATCGTTCTCGGAGCCGTCACCGCGATCGTGTTGAACATCGTGTTCTTCCACATCGGCAATCGTGGTCAGACCGTCGCCGGCGGTCCGGGCGACGGCATCACGCTGGATCGTGTCAACACGATGACCCACGACGACTTCGCCTCGACGTTCGGAGGCCTCGTCCAGGGGACACCGTGGGTGGTCGATCGTGCATACCAGCAACGACCGTTTGCCGACGCGCACAGCCTGCGCGAGGCTTTCCAGGAGGCCCTGCTGGCAGGCACGACCGAGGAACAGCTCGAGCTCATCAACAGCTACCCGGACCTCGGGAGCGAAGATGACACCGGCATGCCCGAGGCGGCCGATCACACGGGCCTGTCGAATCTCGACGAGGACGAGCACGACGACATCGTCGAACTCGCCACCGAGTATCGCCGGCACTTCGGATTTCCCTTGGTCATCTGCGCCCGCGAAACGGAACGGTACGACCGAGTGCTGGCGAACGGCTGGTCTCGTATCGAGAACGCGCCCGCCGCCGAGCGTTCGTTTGCGATGATCGAAATCGCCAAGATCGCCAACTATCGTTTCGACGACCTCGTCGCCGACGCCAACCCCATCGCCGCAGCCAGGTTCGGACGGTTGACCGACCGTACGTAGCGAGATACGAAAGAGACACGCGGTGTTACACGAGAACACAGGCCTGGAGGGTTTCAACAGGCTGACCGACCGACAGGCGATGCATGCGCTGTTCGAATGCTGCTCCTCGTCGATCTGGGCGCGACGTGTCGCGTCCGGCCGACCGTTCGCCAGCCGGGAAATGCTGTTGGACAGAGCCGATCGTGTGTTGGCCGAACTCCCCGAAGCCGAGATCGACAGGGCGCTCGACGGCCACCCGCGCATCGGAGCACAGGCCGACAATCCGTCGTCGCGGCGGGAACAGGCGGCGGTGCAGACCGCGGGCTCGGACGTTCTCGACGTGCTGGCGAAAGCCAACCGGGCGTACGAGGACAAGTTCGGGCACGTGTATCTCGTCTGCGCGACTGGCAGGTCGGCCACCGAGTTGCTCGCTATTCTCGAGGAACGACTGGGCAACGATCCCGAAACCGAACGACGGGTGATGCGCGTGGAACTGGCCAAGATCAACCGGATTCGTCTGCATCGCTTGCTGGGAGAAGACACATGACCGGCATCAGCACCCATGTTCTCGACGCCGTGCGCGGCACACCCGCCGTGGGAGTTCGCGTCGAGCTGTTCACCAACGGAGTCGAGATCGCGTCGGCTCTCACCGACACCGACGGCCGTGTGCCCGAACTACTTCCGGGTCCCGTCGACGAGGGCACGTACCGCCTGTCGTTCGACACCGGAACGTATTTCGACACACTCGGCACTCGGACCTTCTACCCGGAGGTGTCGATCTCGTTCGCAGTCGCCGATTCCGGTGCGCACTATCACGTGCCGTTGTTGTTGTCTCCGTTCGCCTATTCCACCTACCGCGGCAGCTGAAAAGAGGATTTCGCACGATGACCGACCTCGACGGCAAGATCGTCCTCGGCGCCAACCAGTACGGGAAGGCAGAGAACCGCGTCGTACGCATCTACCGGGACAGCCCGCGTCACGAGATCCACGACATCAACGTCTCGAGCGCTCTGCGCGGAGATTTCGCACCGGCACACCTGGTGGGCGATCAATCGACCGTCCTCCCCACCGACACGCAGAAGCAGACGGCGTATACGTACGCGAAGACGAAAGGTCTTCTCCATCTCGAAAGTTACGGCCTCGACCTGGCGCGGCATTACGTCGACGACGTCGAACCCGTCGACGGCGCTCGCATCGAACTGGAGGAGTACGCGTGGCAGCGTGTCGTGATCGACGGCGTCGAACACGACCACACGTGGACTCGTAAGGGCGAGGAGACGCGCACGTCGGCGGTGACGGTCGAGGGAAAGGGTGACAGCCAGAAGACGTGGGTGATCAGCGGTTTCAAAGACCTGGTCATCCTCAAGTCGACCGGTTCGGAGTTCGCCGGTTTCCTCGAGGACGAGTTGACCGTGCTCGAGCCGACGCACGACCGCGTCATGGCCACGTCGTTGATCGCGCAGTGGCGTTACACCCACATCGACGTCGACTGGGACGGCGTGTATGCGGGTGTCAAGGCCGCGATGATCGAACGCTTCGCCAACCTGCAGTCGTTGGCGCTGCAGCAGACCCTGTTCGCAATGGGTGAGGCAGTACTGCAGAAGTATCCGTTCATCGCCGAGATCCGGATGTCGGCGCCCAACAAACATCACTTCCTGTACGACATCGGCCGGTTCGGGGTCACGAACGACAACGAGGTGTTCAACGCCGACGACCGCCCCTACGGACTCATCCAGGCCACCGTCGAGCGAGAGGACGCACCCGACGCCGGTAGCGCCTGGCGGACCTACTCGGTCGTGGGCTGACGGTTCTCGCGGGCGATGCCTCCGCGCTATCGCATCACCTGCTCCGCCCATTCGACGAGCGGGACGAGCGTCCGCCACGCCGTGCGCACGTGGTCGGCCGCCGCAGCCGTTTCGAGCCACGGCGGTGAACCGAAGTGCGTGCTCGCCGTCAGCGACTTGTGGCGCAGCAGGTCGATGCGCGGGTGGTCGAGTTCGTAGCCTCGCGGCTTGGTCTTCAGCCTGTCCCCGCCGATGTCGAATCCGGCCTCGGTCAGCGTCGACACCAGCCCTTCGAGTTCGGTGCCGCGTACCTCGTTGTCGACGGCGTCGCGGAACAGTGCGATGCCGTCGGTCGTCGCACCGTAGAAACCACCCGCGACGAACAGTCCTGCAGGATCGATCTGCACGTAGAAACCCAGGCTCGGACCGCGGGCGACGAAGCCTCCCTGATGCGTCTTGTACGGCGTCTTGTCCTTGGAGAACCGGACGTCACGGTACGGCCGAAATACCTTGCCGCTGCCGAACTCGCCTTTCAACTCGGCCAACAATTCGACCATCGGCACCTTGACCGATTCCTCGTAGACATCCTTGTGCGCGTTCCACCACGGCTTGCTGTTGTCCGCTTCGAGATCCTCGTAGAAGTCGAGCGCCGCGAACGGGAATCCGGTGAAAGCCATGCGGCGAGTCTAGGTGGCACGGTGAGCCGGTCCAGATGGGTCGCTCCGCAGGCTCCGCTCCCGCCACCTGGGTCGCTCCGCAGGCTCCGCTCCCGCCACCTGGGTCGCTCCGCAGGCTCCGCTCCTGATGTTTCGTGCGAGTTTCCACTCGATCGACGAAGAACCCTTCGTTCGTAACACGAGCTGACTACTGTTCGGCACAGACAGTCGTGCAGGTGAACCACACCGGCAAACCGCAGCGCCGAGAGCAGGTGCGTCATGGACTTGGGAACCATCGAGGACGTCGTGATCCCCACCGATCGTTCCGGCCTGCCTCCCGGCGCGCCCGACACGGCCGTCATCGCAGGTGGCACGTGGTTGATGTCCGAGAAGCAGGATCACCTGACGCGGTTGGTGGACATCACGGCACTCGGCTGGCCTGCTCTCGACGCCGGGTACGACGAACATGCGAGCGACGGCCTCGAGATCGCCGCAACCTGCACCATCGGTGAGCTCGCGGAGGCACGTTTCGACCGCGACTGGCCCGCAACCGCCCTGTTCTCGCAGTGCGCGACCGCCCTGCTCGCGTCGTTCAAGATCTGGAGGGTCGCGACGGTCGGCGGCAACATCTGCATGTCGCTGCCCGCGGGCTCGATGATCTCCATGGCGGTCTCGTTGGACGCCGTAGCGACGGTGTGGTCGTCGGACGGTTCCGATTACCGAATCCCCGTGGTCGATCTCGTCACGGGACCGCACGAGAACGCACTGAACGTCGGCGACGTCGTACGCAGCATCCATGTCCCCCGTCACGCGCTCGAAGCGACAACGGCATTCAGGAAGACGGCGCTGTCGCCGCTCGGCCGTTCGGCGGCGGTCGTGATCGGGCGAGTAGACCGCGACGGCCAGTTCGTTCTGTCGGTGACGGCCGCTACGGTACGCCCCCATGTGGTTCGCTTCCCGACGACGCCGTCCCCATCCGAGCTCGAAGCGGCACTGCGACAGTCGATTCCGGACGACTCCTGGTACGACGACCCGCACGGCGCACCGGATTGGCGTCGGCACATCAGCATTCGTTCGGCACTGGACATCCTCGGGGAGCTGTCGTGAAATTCACCCTGAACGGCGTCGACGCCGACCACACACCGCGCCCGGGACAGTGCCTGCGCACACTGCTGCGCGAGAACGCACACTTCGAGGTCAAGAAAGGCTGCGACGCAGGCGATTGCGGTGCGTGTTCGGTGCTCGTCGACGGCCACCCCGTCCACTCCTGCATCTACCCGGCCTATCGCGCCGCAGGCCGACGCGTCGTGACGGTGGCCGGTCTCGGCACACCGGACGACCTTCACCCGATGCAGCGACGGTTCGTCGACGCGGGCGGTTTCCAATGCGGATTCTGCACTGCGGGAATGGTTCTCACGGCATCGACACTCGACGACGACGCCATCGCCGAACTACCGCAGCGTCTGAAGGGAAACCTGTGCCGCTGCACCGGATATCGGTCGATCGACGACGCAGTCCACGGCGTCGTCAACACCGAGAAACCTCAGGGTGGTCCGTCGTGCGGTCGTTCGCTTGCTGCTCCGGCCGGAACACGCATCGTCACCGGCACCGAGCCGTACACGATGGACTTCGCTCCCCCTGGCCTTCTGCATGCCAGCGTGCTCGGAAGTCCCCATCCCCACGCTCGAGTGGTGGCGATCGATACTTCCGCAGCCGAGGCGATCGCGGGTGTCCGGTTGGTTCTGACAGCGGCGGACAGCCCCGATCGACTGTTCTCGACGGCCCGTCACGATCAACGAAACGACGACCCCGACGACACTCGCGTCATCGACACGGTGATGCGGTTCAAAGGTCAGCGTGTCGCCGTGGTGGTCGCCGAAACTCTCGCTGCTGCCGAGGCCGGATGCCGTGCCCTCGTCGTCGACTACGAGATACTGCCCGCGGTGTTCGACACCGAGGCCGCGTCGGCACCCGGGGCACCGAAGATCCACGGCGACAAGAAACACGACGCGAGGATCGCGGACGCGTCGCGCAACCTCGTTGCCGAAGTGCACGGCGGCACAGGCGATGTCGAGGAAGCTGTCGCAGCAGCCGATACCGTCGTGACCGGGCGATGGCGAACGGGCCGGATTCAACACGTACACCTCGAGACACACGGCACCATCGGCTGGCGCGCCGACGACGGTCGCCTGAATCTCCGTACCAGCACTCAGGTCCCGTTCCTCGTCCGCGACGAGGTCTGCGAGATCTTCGGCCTCGATCGCGACGAGGTCCGTGTGTTCACCGCCCGCGTCGGCGGGGGCTTCGGCGGCAAGCAAGAACTTCTGACCGAAGACATCGTGGCACTGGCCGTTCTGCGCACCGGTTCGCCCGTGCAGTTCGAATTCACACGCCGAGACGAGTTCACGGTGTCGCCGTGCCGCCACCCGTTCCAGGTCGACGTCACGGCTGCGGCGTCCGCGGACGGCACCCTGACGGCACTGGCGATCGACGTCGTCACGGACGCGGGCGCGTACGGCAACCACAGTCCAGGCGTGATGTTCCACGGCTGCGGCGAATCGATCGCCGTGTATCGGTGCGCGAACAAGCGCGTCGACGCGAAGAGCGTGTACACCAACAACATTCCGTCGGGTGCGTTCCGCGGCTACGGGCTCGGGCAGGTCATCTTCGCGGTCGAATCGGCGTTGGACGATCTCGCCCGCGACCTCGACATCGACCCGTTCGAGTTCCGTCGCCGCAACGTCGTCGTACCCGGTGACCCGCTCGTCGCAGCCCACGTCGAGGGCGACGACCTGGTCTACGGCAGTTACGGTCTCGACCAGTGCCTCGACCTGGCCGAACAGGCTCTCCGGCGAGGCAACGGAGTGGAACCGCCGGAGGGGTGGAAGGTCGGGGAGGGCATGGCCGTCGCGATGATCGCGACGATCCCGCCCCGAGGCCACCATTCCGAGGCGTCCGTCGCGTTGCAGCCGGACGGACGCTACGAGGTGCGCATCGGCACAGCCGAATTCGGCAACGGCACGACGACCGTGCACACCCAGATTGCCGCCACCGCACTCGGAACGTCACCGGACCGCATCGTCGTCCGCCAATCCGACACGGACGCGACGACGTACGACACCGGAGCCTTCGGATCCGCGGGAACCGTCGTCGCAGGCAAGGCACTGCACGCGGCGGCGACGCGTATGGCCGACCGCGTCGTGGACATCGGTGCGTCTGTGTCCGGTTGCCCTCGCGAGACGTGCACGCTCGGGCCGCAGGGCGTGCAGTGCGGTGACCGATTCGTCTCGCTCGACGACATTCTCGCCGCGTCGGGCGGAACCCTCGTCGCCGACGGTGACAGCGGCGGCGTCCCCCGATCACTCGCCTTCAACGTGCACGCAGTCCGTGTCGCCGTCGACGAAGGGACCGGCACCGTCCGCATCCTGCAGTCCGTTCAGAGCGCCGACGCAGGCACCGTCATGAATCCGCAGCAATGCCGCGGACAGGTCGAGGGCGGTGTGGCTCAGGGCATCGGAACCGCGATGTACGAGGAAATGAAGACCGACGGCGCCGGAACGGTCGTCACCGATTCGATTCGCAGCTACCATGTTCCGCAGTTCGCCGACATTCCGCGCACCGAGGTCTATTTCGCCGACACGTACGACACTCTTGGTCCGTTCGGCGCCAAATCGATGAGCGAATCGCCGTACAACCCGGTGGCCCCTGCCCTCGCGAACGCGATCAAGGACGCCGTCGGCTCCAGACTCTACGAGCTACCGTTGTCGTCCGATCGTGTCTGGAGGTCGCTCGGCGAGATGTCGACGGACGACTGAGCCGCGGGAACTTTCCAGTTCTTCGTCAGCCTCCAGTACAGGTACGAGATCAGTCCGATCGGAATGGGCAGCAACCACGTCGCACATCGGAACAGTAGGACCGCGGCCACGAGTTGCGCCTGATCGCTCGCGACCAGTCCTGCGCCGAGCACCGCGACCAGTGCGGCTTCGGCGATTCCGAGTCCGCCCGGCGTCGGCGCGACGAACGCCGCGAGCCACATCGCACCGAACGCGACGACGATTCGATCCCACCCGACCACGTCCTGGCCGATGCCGCACATCCGTACCGCCACCCCGAGCACGAGTGCACCGAGCAGTTGGGACAGCAGCATCGTCGCAGTCAGCGACCGCCAGCAGGTGCGCACCCGATTGTTGACGTGCGCACGGAAATCCGACACGGCCTGTTCCATGTCTCTCGGATGTACCCGCGACAGGTGTCTGGCCACGGCGTTGCGCATCCGCGTCAGCAGTCGACCTACTCGACGCGCGAATCCGTCGTCGACGATGATCGCCGCGATCAACAGGCACACGGCTGCCACGATGACGCACGACGCCACGGCGACCCATACAAGGGAACCGGACCCGGTACCGAACACCACGAGGATCACGAGCGCGATCGACATCAACACGTAGCGGGTGAGGTTCGTCCAGATGCCGACGGTGATGATCGACGTCGTGCTGTCGACCGCGCGAAAGCCCCACGACCGATACATGGCGAATGTCAAACCCGTTGCGACAGTGCCACCTTCGGGCACGGTGTTGGCCAGAGCAAGCGACGCGGTGCGAGCGACGCCGGCTTGCGCCGTCGTCAATCCGGGGAGTGTGTACGCCATCGGCCGCAGCATCGACGCCAGGTACAGCAGCCCGAGCGCACACACGACGACCACCTCGGTCACGGTGATCCCGCCCACGGCCTCGGAAACCGCGCCTGTCTTGCCGACCGAGCGATAGAGCAGCCACATGACCAGCGCCACGACGCCGTACGACAATCCGGCCGACGCGATCTTTCGGACACCGATGCGGTTCATCGGGCGTAGAACGTCTGCAGAATGATCGTGCTGCGGGTCTGCACGTTGGCCGTCGCTCTGATCTCCTGCAGCAGGTGTTCGAGACTCCGCGGCGAGTCGACGCGCACCAACAACACGTAGCTCTCCTCGCCCGCCACGGAGTGGCACGAGTAGATCGCCGGGATGTGCTTCAACCGCGCGGGAGCGTCGTCGGGCTGGGCAGGATCGATCGGCGTGATGGCCACGAACGCGGACAACGGTCGTCCCAACGCCTCGTCGTCGACCAGGGCCGTGTAGCCGCGAATGACGCCGCGCGATTCGAGACGACGCACCCGCGACTGCACCGCGGACACCGACAGACTCGCTTTCTCCGCCAACGTCGCGAGGGTGGCACGGCCGTCGGCGACGAGTTCGTCGACGATCAATCGGTCGACCCGATCGAGATTTTCGCTCACCTGCGCAAATCTAGCTCAGAACGCGCAGTTCGGTTTACGATGCGTCGGTGACGTCCTGGCCGGAGCGAGCCCGAGACCTCGCCGACACGGTGCTCTTTCCCGCCGCCGACGCGGTCGACGCAGCGGGAGAAATTCCGCGCAGCCACTTCGACGCTCTTGCCGCTGCGGGCTTCTACGGCTTGGCCGCGCGCGACGACGGCCCCGACATGTCCGAACTGCCGGACATCTTCGAAACACTGTGCGGCGCCTGCCTTTCCACCGCGTTCACGTGGATGCAGCACGGCGGAGTCGTGATGTCCCTCGCGAACAGCCCGAACGAGGGGCTCAGAAACAAGTACTTCGACGAGCTCGTCGACGGCTCCATGACAGCAGGCGTCGCATTCGCCGGTGCCATTCCGAGGCCGCCCAAGTTGTACGCGCGCCGTGAGGCTTCCGGATACGTCCTCGACGGATCGGCACCTTTCGTATCCGGATGGGGCATCGTCGACGTGGTCCAGTTGTCGGCGCGCGACGAGTTCGACGATTCGATCGTCCATGCCATCGTTTCCGCACAGGCAGTCGACGGCACCGACACCGGTAGCCTGACCGTCGAGCCGCTGACGTTGATCGCCGCCGACGCGAGCAACACCGTGCGTCTGCGCTTCGAGAACTTCCACGTCGACGACGCGTCTGTCGTGTCGGTCGTCACGGACTCGCAGTTCCAGGCAGGTCAGCTCTACGGTTCGTGGATCAACGGATGCATGGCGATGGGCATCGCACGACGCTGCATCCAGCAGATGGAGGAGTTGGGCGTCGACGTCGACGCGTACCGGCGGCTGCATGCCGGCGCTCGCGCGAACTTCGACGACGCGCTCGCGGGCCGGTACGACATGTTCTGCGCGCGGGCAGACGCGTCGGAACTGGCGGTGCGCACCGCGGCCGCGCTCGTCGCGGCTACCGGCAGCAGCGCGTTGGTCGGCCACGGGACCGCCGAACGACTGATGCGGGAGGCGACGTTCACGCTCGTCGCCGCGAGCAGGCCGCAGATGAAGACGGCGCTGCTGAAAGGGTTGTCAGGCGAACGGACGGGGTCAGGCGAAGAGCGGGGGTAGCACGAACACCATCACGGTCGACCAGGTGACATGCGTGATGATCGGCGCCAGGATGCCACCGGATGCACGCCGCTGCAGCGCGAGAACGAACCCGAGTGTGATGGCCGCGAACGCCAACATCGGATTGCCGCTGGCGAGCGTGACGACGGTGTAGACGAGCGTCGTGATGACGACGGCCTTGTTCCTGCCGATGGCGGCGTACAGCGCGCCGCGGAAGAAGATTTCCTCGGCGACGCCGTTGAGCAGCGTGATGAACACGATCAGCGCCAGCGAACCGAATCTGGCGTGGGCCAGGACGTTCTCGGTGAAGTCGGCCAACGGCGGAATCTCCCGCACGATCAGCGCGCCGACGACGAACACCGCGCCTGCCAGCAATCCGATGACGATCGGCGTGATGATCGGACGTCTCATCGATTCGTTGAAGCGAATCCGTCCGAGATGGAGCGGTCCGGACGCGAACCCTCCCACGATCCATGCAGCCGCGAGACCGAGCGTCAACGGGTAGAACGCGCTGTCTCCCGGCCTGACCGACAGTGAAACACCCAGAAGCGTCGCACCGACCACGAGAGTCACGACCACCACGATGCGTCGCCGCAGGAAGGCCTTGTCGGTTTCGTCGTGGTTTCTGTCGACCTTGTCGACGAGTGCGGATCGCATCACGTCGACGACGCTGGACTGCCAGCCCGGCATCAGACCTCCCCTGTTCGATCGTGACTCGCTCGGTCCTTCGTCGTGCGTCGCGCTGTCATCATGCGTCGCATTGCCGATCGTGCCCGTTCGGAAACGTCCTGCGCGACATCGAGGTGAGTGCGCACGACCGCCGCGACCGGCCACGAGTAGAGCAGCGTACGCGCGCCGAGGGCCTCGAGCAGGCTCCATGTCCGCCGTGACGACGCCGCGACGCCGTACCGGCGAATGCCGAGGGCGTCACCTCCGCTCCACGCCGCATCGGTGTTCGCGAGGCGTAACGGATCCTTGAGCGCCGCCACCCCAGGCGGCGTGCCGACACTGCCGCGAACGCTGCGGCGCATCGCGTCCTCGATCGTGGTCAGTCCACCGTCGGGCTCGCCTGCGATGTCGCGGATTCTGTTCTCGGACGTCGTCATCGTGTTGTGCAGCGACTCGACGAGATCTTCGGCCAACCCGTCGGGAACCGGAATGATCTTTCCGATGACGCGCCCTGCGAGGCTGGTCGGCACGCCGGGCGTCGGCACCCCGATGCGCGTCAGTCCGGCGGCATCGACGTAGGCGAACAACAGATCGCGGTACGGCACCGTGTCGGGGCCGCCGATGTCGTACGCGCCGGCCGGCACGGTGGATCGAGAGGCGAGCAGGTAGAACAACACGTCGTCGACCGCGATCGGTTGCACGGGGTGGTCCAGCCAGTCCGGCAACGGCAGGATCGGAAGTCGGTCGGCGAGGTACCGCAACATCTCGTACGACGTCGACCCTGCGCCGATGACGATCGCGGCTTTCAGCCAGACCACCTCGACATCGTCGACGGCGAGCGCTCGCCCCACGTCGGCGCGACCGGCGAGGTGTTCCGACAGCTCTTCGTCGTCGGGAACGAATCCGCCCAGATACACGATGCGCCGAACACCCGCTGCGGATGCGGCCTCTCCGAAGTGACGAGCCGCGCTCGTGTCCTGGGTACGGTAGTCGGCCTCACCGATGCCGTGGACGAGGTAGTAGGCGACGTCGACGGGTCCGGCTTCTCGAAACGCGGATTTCAGCGACAAGGGGTCGCCTGCATCGAGTTCGACGGTGTCCACCCGGTCGCGCCAGTCGAACGCGTCGAGCGTTTCCGGGGTACGGGACGCCGCGCACACCGAGTCACCGGCCGCCAACAACGACGCGATCAACCGGGAACCGATGTAGCCACTCGCTCCGGTGACGAGAATGTTCATGACTCGAGGCTAGCGTCGTTGCGTGCGGAGGCCGTGGCGTTGCAGGCCGTCGCGTCGTCGGCTGCGGCGTTGTCGGCTGTGGCATTGTCGTGTGCATGGCACTGGTGCTGGCAGGCGTCCGACTCCCCGACCCCGTCGACGGAAAGTCGGCGGTCGGCTTCGGGATCGGCGTGGTGAAAGCGAGCGCCCGATGGGCCCGCGAGTCGGTGACGTTCGCGGTCGAACTGCCGGGACGCATCAGTGCGCTGCTCGACGAAGCCGCCGTGCTCGTCGCCCGTATCGACGCCGTCGTCGACGCCGCGCAGCGCCTGATCGACCGAACGGGAGGTGTCATCGATCGCGTGGACAGCGTCGTCGACGGGGCTGCGTCGACCACCCGAGCAGCGAACGACGTGGTGCTGACGGCCGGGGCGACCTCCACCACCGCACTCGAATTGGTGGAATTGTTCGATCCGATTGCTCAACAGTCCGCCCCGTTCGCCAAGAAATTCGTCGACCATCTGTCCGAGGACGAGGTCGACGCGGCCATCGAGATGGTCGACCAACTCCCCGGGCTCGTGAAACACATGGAAGCGGTCATTCCCATTCTGGCCACGCTCGACACAGTGTCTCCGGAAATTCACGAACTGCTCGCCGTCACGAAAGATGTTCGACGCGCAGTCATCGGCATCCCCGGGTTCAAGTTCTTCCGCAACCGAGGCGAGGAGAAGCTCGCCGACGAGGAAGACCACCACTAGATCCCCTCACACGAACGCGAATTCGTCACCGCCGTGATACTTGGTCAGCGTCTCGGAGATGGTACGGCGTGACGGCGGATGAAACGCGTACGCCTGAATGGCAGCCGCGAGGTAGCCGATCTCGGGCGACTTGATGAATCCGATGCCGCCGAGCGACTCCATCGCAGCAGAGCTCGCACGCACCAGAGCGTCACGAATCGCGATGCGGCAGAACAGAAGTCGGGCGGACAAATCCTGCCCCCGCGCCCCGGAATCGAATTCCCACGCCACGGATTCGATTGCAGCCATGCCGTTCTCGATATCGGCCGCCGCCCTGGTGTAGCCCTCGAAGTCGCCCTTGTCCGCCGCGAGGAGTTTCTCCAACAGCATCGACGCGGCGCCGAGGTAGTTGGCCGTGATCAGCATGCCGAACCACAGGTAGCCCGTCATCTCGTGAATGCCGTCGGGATCGTCGTCGATGTTGAGCAGCACGAAACTTGCCGGCACCTCGACGTCGTCGAGCTTCACCTCGTCGCTCTGCGCGCCGGCGAGGATGTCGGTGTCCCAGAACCGGTTCACGGTCACCCCGTCCAGATTGGACGGAATCAACGCGACCGCACGCTCGCCGTCCTTGTCGCCGACGCCTTCGACCTCGACACTCGCGGTCAACAGATCCATCGAACCCGACAAGCTACAGGGCTTCTTGCTGCCGTTGATGATGTACGTATCCCCCCGCTTCGTCGCCTTCATCGTGGGGATGAACACGCTGCCGCCCGGATTTCCCTCGGAGAAACCCGATGCGATGACGGCTCGCTGCTCGACGAGCGCCGCGATCAACGCACGGTCGTCGTCGGACGCCTCCTGCGCGAATTCGTTCAGCGACGCAATGGACAGATGATGCATGGTCGTCGCCGCACCGAGCGACGGCGACCGCGACCCGATGGCCCGCTGCGCGCGGACCGCGTCGAGTGCCGTCGCGCCCAATCCCCCGAGATTCTTCGGAACGATGAGCGCGGTACCCCCGGCTTCTCGGAATTTCGCAATGGCATCACCGCTACGACCTTCGAGATCGGCCAAGGGCGTTTCGTCCAAATAGTCCAGAAGACCCGGAAGATATTTCTCCAGAATTTCGCGTTCTCGAACCATCAATGCAGTCATGTTTCTCCTTCGATGAATACAAGAGTGATATGCACACGAGCGGTTCGCACCGTGGGCATGACTGAACAGCGACAATCGAATTCGCAACCGGACGGCGATCTACCCGCAGTCTCACCTGCCGAAACCTCCGGTTCGAGGTTTCTTGTGTCGATGGAAACCGGGTTGCGAGTTTGTTTTGTCCGTAAAACGAGTTTCGATCTGCGGAAATGGAAATTTCCGCTCCGAATTCGTTCTCCACACCCATCCGATTACGCACCCGCGCCGAACTACTTCTCGAGTTCGCGACCATCGAATCTACGTAGTGCTCGACTTCCGTGCACCCGACGATGCCCTAGGAGACCAGGGACAGATGACCGTAAACCGATTGATCAAGAGACTCGACGGCGACGACCGCGTCGAATTGCTTCGCTCCGTTCGTGACGCCGACGTCAGCCCCTATTTCCGCGTCATGGAATCGGCAACCGCGCCCGTCGTACAGGTCGAAGGCGTGGACAAGATCATGTTGGGTTCCAACAACTATCTGGGACTCGCCGACCACCCCGACATCAAACGCGGCGCCCGAGAGGCGCTGGACACCTTCGGCTCCGCCATCACCGGGAGCCGACTGCTCAACGGCACGATGGATCTCCACCTCGAATTGGAGAACGAGATCGCCGAATGGCATCGCACCGAGGGGGCCATGGTGTTCACCACCGGCTATCAGACGAACGTCGGCACGATCAGCGCTGTCGTCGGCAAACAGGACGTCATCGTCGTCGACTCCGCAGCGCACGCGTCGATTCGCGACGGAAGCCAGCTGTCCGGTGCCCGAATTCGCAAGTTCGCACACAACGACCTGCAGGATCTCGAAGCCAAGCTGCAGGAACCGGTCGACGGCGACAGTGCCGTCCTGGTCATCGTCGACGGTCTGTATTCGATGGAAGGTGATCTCGCTCCGCTCGACGAAATCACCGCCCTGTGCACGAAATACGGTGCAGCACTGATGGTCGACGAGGCACACAGTCTCGGCGTCTACGGCGACCGGCTGACCGGCGCCGCCGAACTGTTCGGAACCGAGAACGACACCGACATCCGTATGGCCTCTCTGTCGAAGAGTCCCAGTTCCACCGGCGGATTCATCGCAGGCTCGAACGACCTGCTCGACACACTGCGCATCCACGCCCGCGCCTTTCTGTTCACGACGTCGGGGGTGCCGGCAGCAGTGGGTGCTTCCCTCGCGTCGGTCAGGCTCATCCGCAGCGACGAAGGTCGTCAACGCGCCGACCGCGTACTGCACAACGCAGAAACACTACGAAAAGGACTGGCCGACGCCGGTCTCGACGTCGGCGCGCGATCGAGGACACCGGGCGGTGACACCGCGTCTCCGATCGTGTCACTGCACGTCGGCGACGATCTCGTCGCAATGAGCCTGTGGCGCACGCTGTTCGACCGAGGCATCTTCACCAGCGCGGCTCTGCACCCTGCAGTCCCACGCGACGGGGCCCTGTTGCGGCTGTGCGCGATGGCGTCGCACACGGATTCGCACATCAGGACCGCGATCGAGACCATCACCGACACGGTCGCCGAAAGCCGCGCGGAGCTGCCGTCGTGACACTTCGCATCGCGGTGACCGGAGCGACGAGCGACTTCGCTCGGGCGATACTCCCTGGATTGCTCGACGACGACGACGTCGAGTCGGTCGTGGGAATCGCGCGTCGACGGACCCCCCTCGTGCACCCCAAATTGCAGTCCGTTCGGTCCGACATCCGATCTCCGGAGATGGAACACATCTTTCGGGGGTGCGACGTCGTCGTCCATCTCGCGTTCGTCGTGGAGGAGCTGCGCGACAAACGAACGACACACGACATCAACCAGCGCGGATCGCGCAACGTGCTCGACAGCGCGTACCGCGCAGGCGTACGACGCATGGTCATCGCGTCGAGCATCAACGCGTACGGCCCGGACATCCACGACGAGCCTCTGACCGAGAAGGACTATCCCGCAGGCGATCCCGACCGGTACTACTTCCACGACAAGGCCGAGGTCGAGCACTACGCGGAATGGTGGCTGCGGCGACACCCGGGCGAGATGGCTGTCAGCATGCTCCGGCCGACGTACATCATCGGTCCCGACTTCTCCAACGACGGCATCGATCAGTTCACGTCCACGATCGGCGCATTCCCACAGGCTGATCGCGCGTCGTACCAGTTCCTGCATCAACACGACCTCGCCGACGCGTTCCACCGGGCGGTGAAACAGGATCTCGACGGACCGTACAACGTCGGGCCACGCGACTGGACAGGCGTGCGTGAACTCGCTGCGATGCAGGGTCAGAGGCTGTTCGACGTGCCTGAACGTGCGGCCGTCGTCGCCGCGAACATCGCCTTCCGTCTGGGCCTCACGCCGTTCTCGGGCCAATGGGTGACGGCAGGCGAACCCGTCGTCGACTCGACGGCCCTGCACACGGCCACCGGATGGTCGCCGACGCTGACGTCGCGAGAATGCGCGGCAATCATGATCCTGCTGCAGGGACGGCCGATTCTCCTGCCCGAATACGCTCTCGAACGCGACGCCGCGTGTGAGGCAGCCCTGGCACCGGCATCGGCAGTCGTGGGCGTCGCCGCAGGTGAACACGTTCAACTGCGGACACCCGACGGAAGTGTGCACTGCGAAGTGCATCGTGGGGGTGGGCGCAGGACGATCGTCCTGCCTGCCCGACCTGGCTCACACGCTCGCTATTGCACTCCGCTGGCCGTGGAACTGCGAGAGCGCGGGTACGACGTCGTCGCGGTCGATCCACCGGGGCACGGGCTCAGCACCGGCCCTCGCGGCCGCGTCGACCAGGCGCAGTTCGACAGGGCTGTCACCGAAGCCGTCGAATATGCGCGGCGCACGTTCGGTGGACCGATATCCATCGTCGTCGACGAGGGCACCCGCTCGCCGTCACCCGACGACCCCTTGGTCCCGACGCGTGTGCGGGGCCGCGTGTCCGTCGCGACCTACGTGACGGCACGCACGATCGACGACGTCATCGCGCACATCGGGCCCGCAGGCGCTGCCACCAGCCAGGCCGCGTCGTCGGCGCCGCAGACGATCCGGGGCTAGACGCACGGGAGGCCCGGGCGGCCGCGTCGACCGCGGCCCGGTTCACCCGCCACTGCTCGACCCACGCGTCGACGTCGACCGGAGAGATGGGAATCAACGGAGGCGACGGCACCCGAATCCAGGCGACGACGCGGGCGTTCAGATCGTGCAGATGGCTGCGGACAGACTCCTCGAGCCGCATGTCGATCAGGACGGCCGGAAGTTTCTCGATTTCCTTGCGTAGCTGCAACGATTCGGGCAGGAGCGCATCGGTGGACAGGTTCTCTCGTTTCAGATAGCCCTTGATCCACCACAACTCGTCGTGCGGACCGGTCCCCTTCGGGATCGGCTTGCCTGCGCCCTCGAGGTTCTCGAACGCGCCCTGCTCCTGCGCTTCTCGAATCTGCTTGTCGACGAACGACTCGAAAGTGACGCCGTGCTTCTTTCTTTCCGTCACACATCGATGATGCCTGTCGGGCGCCTTCGGCGCACGTGAGTACTTATGTAGAGCGGGCTCTACATTAGTACTCACATGGCGTCAGCCGTACTGCTCGACCAGGCGATCGAACTCGGCCCGGTCGATCAGCTGCGGCTCGCCGATCGCCAGTGCCTGCGCGTACTTCGCGGCCAGGTGGTAGTCCCGCCCAAGGGGACCGCGCTCACCGTCGTCTTCCTGGACGCTGGCGCCCGGCGGAACTTCGTTCTGCAGGCCGTTGGTTTCCTTGCCCAGTCGAGCGTCGAGTTCTGCGGTGATCTTCTGCATGATCTCTTGGTCGTCGGTCATGGCTGGTCCAGTACCCAGCGAGCGCCGTCCCCACACGTTCGAGGTTCGTTGTCGGTGCCTCGGGGCATCATGGTCGAATGGCCCGAAAAGTAGAGACCGACGCGACGGCGGCACTCGCGCGTTTCTCCGCGCCGACGCAGGAGTGGTTCGCCGGCGCGTTCCACAGTCCGACGTCCGCGCAGGCAGGGGCCTGGGAAGCAATCTCGAGCGGTCGCCACACGTTGGTCGTCGCGCCGACCGGTTCGGGCAAGACGCTGTCGGCGTTCCTGTGGTCCATCGATCAGCTGGCCACCCGGGACGTCCAGGCCGAACGCAAGACGAAAGTTCTCTACATCTCGCCGCTGAAGGCCCTTGCGGTCGACGTCGAACGCAACCTGCGCGCACCGCTGGTCGGTGTCACTCAGACGGCCAAGCGTCTCGGCCTCGAACCGCCGGACATCTCCGTCGGTGTCCGGTCCGGCGACACAAGTCAGGCCGACCGCCGCACCATGATCAAGACTCCCCCGGACATCCTCATCACCACCCCGGAGTCACTGTTCCTGATGCTGACGTCGTCGGCGCGCGAGGCTCTGACGCTCGTCGACACCGTCATCGTCGACGAGGTCCATGCCGTCGCAGGCACGAAGCGCGGGTCGCACCTCGCGCTCTCGCTCGAACGCCTCGACCTGATGCTGCCGAAACCCACGCAACGCATCGGCCTGTCCGCGACGGTCCGGCCGCACGAGGAGGTCGGCCGATTCCTCACCGGCGCTGCGCCGATCGAGATCGTCGCCCCGCCTGCGCCGAAGACGTTCGACCTCACGGTGCAGGTGCCGGTCGAGGACATGACCGAGCTCGGTGTCACCACGCCCGCCGAAGGAGACGCGTCGGCCGCGCCGCAGCAGGGGTCCATCTGGCCACACGTCGAGGAGAAGATGGTCGACCTGATCCTCGACCACAAGTCGTGCATCGTCTTCGCCAACTCTCGTCGCCTGGCCGAACGTCTGACGGCCCGACTCAACGAGGTGTACGCCGAGCGACTCGGCGACGGAATCGACACCGCACACGGGCCCGCGTCGCAGCTCGGCAGCTCGGGCGAGGTCAACCACGGGGCCGAGCCGCTTCTCGCGCGCGCCCATCACGGCAGCGTCAGCAAGGATCAGCGCGCCCTCATCGAGGACGACCTCAAATCCGGCCGACTGCGATGCGTCGTCGCCACCAGCAGTCTCGAGCTCGGAATCGACATGGGCGCAGTCGATCTCGTCGTTCAGGTCGAAGCACCCCCGTCCGTGGCGAGCGGACTCCAGCGCGTCGGACGCGCCGGCCACCAGGTGGGTGAGATCTCGAAAGGCGTGCTCTTCCCGAAGCATCGCACCGATCTGATCCACTGCGCCGTCACCGTCGAGCGGATGACGACCGGCAAGATCGAAGCGCTTGCCGTACCGGCCAATCCGTTGGACATCCTCGCGCAGCAGACCGTTGCGGCGTGTGCACTCGAGCCCATCGACGCACACGACTGGTTCGACGCGGTCCGGCGCACCGGCAGCTTCGCGACCCTGCCGCGCTCGGCCTACGAGTCGACGCTCGACCTGCTGTCCGGTCGCTATCCGTCGGACGAATTCGCCGAACTACGTCCTCGCCTGGTGTGGGATCGCGACGCCAATACCCTCACCGGCCGTCCCGGGTCGCAGCGGCTTGCCGTCACGTCCGGCGGTTCGATCCCCGACCGCGGACTGTTCACGGTGTATATGGTCGGCGAAAAGGCCTCTCGCGTAGGCGAACTCGACGAGGAAATGGTCTACGAATCGCGCGTCGGGGATGTGTTCGCACTCGGCGCCACCAGTTGGCGCATCGAGGAGATCACCCACGACCGCGTGCTCGTCAGCCCCGCGTACGGTCAGCCCGGGCGTCTGCCGTTCTGGCACGGCGACGGCCTCGGCCGTCCCGCCGAACTGGGTCGGGCTCTCGGCGAGTTCCTCCGCAGTACGTCCGAACGCGAGGGCCTCGACGCGCGACTGAGCGGCGACGGTCTCGACGCCAACGCGGTCACCAACCTGATCTCGCTTCTCGACGAACAGAAGGAGACGACCGGGCAACTTCCCACGGACCGCACGATGATCGTCGAACGGTTCCGCGACGAACTGGGCGATTGGCGCCTCGTGCTGCACTCGACCTACGGCCAGCAAGTGCATGCCCCGTGGGCACTCGCGATCGGCGCGCGGCTGATCGAGCGCTACGGCATCGACGCGGCACCGACGGCGTCCGACGACGGCATCATCGTCCGACTCCCCGACACCGACGACAATCCGCCCGGCGCCGACCTGTTCGTGTTCGACAGCGACGAGATCGCCGACATCGTCACCGAGCAGGTCGGTGGTTCGGCGCTGTTCGCATCGCGCTTCCGTGAATGTGCCGCGCGCGCACTGCTTCTTCCCCGACGCAATCCGGGAAAGCGTGCACCCCTGTGGCAGCAGCGGCAGCGCGCGTCGCAACTGCTCGATGTCGCCCGCCGCTATCCGACATTCCCGATCCTGCTCGAGACCGTGCGCGAATGCCTGCAGGACGTGTACGACCTCCCCGCTCTCGAAGAGATCCTTGCGCAGATCGGGCGTCGGCAGATCCGGATCGTCGAGGTCGAGACACCGTCGCCGTCGCCGTTCGCCAACTCGTTGCTGTTCAACTACGTCGGCGCGTTCATGTACGAGGGCGACAGTCCGCTCGCCGAACGTCGTGCGCAGGCATTGTCGCTGGACTCCGCGCTGCTCGCCGAGTTGCTCGGTCGCGTCGAACTGCGGGAACTGCTCGATCAGTCGGTCATCGAGACCACCGAACTCGAACTGCAACGCCTCGTGCCCGATCGGCGCGCGAAGGACATCGAAGGCGTCGCCGACCTCCTGCGTCTACTCGGCCCGCTCACCGCCGACGAGGTCGACGCCAGGACCCACGGTGACGAGTCGCGACTCTGGCTGGACGAACTGGTCTCGGCCAGACGAGCGTTGGAGGTCACGTACGCCGGGAACACGTGGTGGGCCGCGATCGAAGACGCCAGCCGCCTGCGCGACGCGCTCGGTGTACCCCTTCCGATCGGAACGCCCAACGCGTTCATCGAACCGGTCGACGACCCGATGATCGATCTGATCAGCCGCTACGCCCGTACGCACGGACCGTTCTCGGTCGACGACGTCGCAGCACGGTTCGGTATCGGAACCGCCGTCGTACGGGGTGTATTGGCAACCCTCGGCGCCGACAAGCGCGTCGTCGAAGGCGAGTTCCGGCCCGAGAAGACCGGGAGCGAGTGGTGCGACGCCGAGGTGCTGCGCAGGCTCCGGCGACGGTCTCTCGCGGCCGCACGACAGGAAGTGGAACCTGTCGGCACCGCGACCCTCGGGCGCTTCCTCCCGGCGTGGCAACACGTCGACAGTCGCCAGCTCAGTGGCATCGACGGAGTGGCGTCGGTCGTGGAGCAGCTTGCGGGAGTGCCCATTCCGGCGTCGGCGTGGGAGTCGCTCGTTCTGTCGTCGCGCGTGCGCGACTACTCCCCCGCGATGCTCGACGAACTGACCTCCACCGGTGAGGTGGTCTGGTCCGGCCACGGGTCCATCAGCTCGAAGGACGGCTGGGTCTGTCTGCACATGGCCGACACGGCGCCCCTGACATTGGCGCCGCCTGCCGAAGCAGACCTGTCGGAGTTGCAGATCAACGTGCTCGACGCCGTCGCGGCAGGCGGCGCGTACTTCTTCCGCCAACTGTCCGACACCGTCGGCAGCACCGACGACGACAGCCTGGTCGCAGCATTGTGGGAGCTCGTCTGGGCCGGCCGCCTCAGCAATGACACGTTCGCGCCGTTGCGCGCCCTGCTGAACGCCACCACCACCAGGTCGGCGCCGAGCCACCGGGCGCCCAGGCGCACACCGCGTCTGCGGTCGTATCGGCGATTCGAGCGCCCGACGCTACCGTCACGCAGCGGTCCGCCGACGGCGGGCGGACGCTGGTCCCGTGTCCCCGAACTCGAACCGGATCCGACCGTTCGCGCGCACGCCACCGCCGACGTGCTGCTCGAACGGTACGGCGTCGTGACGCGGGGTTCCGTCATGAACGAGGGAATCCCGGGCGGGTTCGCGACGATGTACAAGGTGCTGACGACATTCGAGGACTCAGGTCGCAGCCGACGCGGCTACTTCGTCGATTCGCTCGGCGGCGCACAGTTCTCGACATCCGAGGTCGTCGACCGGCTGCGCAGCTACGACGAGCGGGAGAAGACAGGGGCCGTCGTTCTGGCTGCGTGTGATCCCGCCAACCCGTACGGCGCCGCGCTGCCGTGGCCGAAGCCCGACGACGACGTCGACACCCCGCGACACCGACCGGGACGCAAAGCAGGTGCACTCGTTGTCCTGCACGAGGGCGAACTGACTCTGTTCGTCGAACGAGGAGGAAAGACCGTGTTGACGTTTTCCGACAACGAGGAGGTCACTGCGACGGCCGCACAGGCGTTGGCCGCGACGGTGAAGCGCGGTGGCGTCGACAAGCTGCTCGTCGAACGCGTCGACGGACACGACATCCACGGCACCGACTTCTCGAAAACGCTTGTCACAGCGGGTTTCTCTGCGACGCCGCGCGGCCTCAGGCTCCGGGGGTAGCCGTGCCCGAAGGCGACACCGTCTATCGTGCTGCGAACAAACTCCGCGCCGCACTCGAAGGAAAAGTGCTCACTCGCTGCGACATTCGTGTGCCGCGTTATGCCACAGTCGACTTCACCGGTCAGACCGTCGACTCGGTCGCATCGCGCGGCAAGCATCTGTTGATCCGCGTGGCAGGTCATTCGATTCACAGCCATCTGAAGATGGAAGGGACGTGGCAGGTCTATCCCCACGGCGCGAAGTGGCGGCGACCCGCATTCCAGGCGCGGGCGATTCTCGAGAACGACGACGCGACGGCAGTGGGCTTCGAACTCGGCGTTCTCGAGATTCTCGAGAACGAGGACGAGGCCGTCGGCTACCTCGGTCCCGATCTGCTCGGCGACGACTGGGATGCAGGCACAGCCGTCGCGAACATCTCCGCCGATCCCGACCGCGCCGTCGGTCTCGCGCTGCTCGATCAACGCAACCTCGCCGGCTTGGGCAACGTGTACCGCAACGAGATCTGCTTCCTTCGCGGCGTCGACCCACGTACCCCGGTGCGCGAGGCAGGCAACATCGGCAAGATGGTCGACCTGTCGTATCGAACGATCTGGGCCAACAAGGACCGCAACCAGCGCGTCACCACCGGCGACCGTCGGGCGGGCCGCCACTTCTGGGTGTACGGCCGAGAAGGAAAACCGTGCAGGCGATGTGGCACGACGATCGAGTTCGGGCTCCTCGGCGACAATCCGATGGAAGAGCGGCAGATCTATTACTGCCCGTACTGCCAGCCCAGTCCCAGCTGATCCACAGGAAGTCGCGCCAGGATCGAATCATGATCTTCTTGGCGATACTCACCCTCGTCGCGATGGCCGCGTCGGGCCCGATGGCAGCACGTGCTCCTCGGTCGCTCGTCCGTACCCGAGAACAGCAGATGGTCCGCGCCGCGCCGCACTAGGCTCCCTCACCATGGCGCCGAATCTGCGACACCTGCTGCATCGCCCGCTGCTGTCGCGCACCGACCCGCTCGACCGCGAGAACGCGGCCAGCCGGATCAGCGCCTACGTGTACGGCAACATCCTGATTCTCGCTGCGCTGATTCCCCTTACGTCACCGGAGGAACACACGTTTCAGGGAGTCGCGATCGTCGTGGGCACCGGAGTGTCGACCTTCGTGGCGCACGCGTTCGCCGAAGGGGTAGGGCAGACCGTGCGCACCGGCTCGCATCTGTCGCGCGCGGGACGGTGGGAGCAACTACGCGACTCGGTGCCGATCCTCAGCGCAACGGTCCTGCCCGCAGCTCTGCTCGCCGTCGGCTGGTGGGGACTGCTCGACCCGGCGATCGGTCAGATCGCCGCCGAGGTCGTCATCATCGCGCGCATCGCGTCGACCAATTTCGTCATCGGCCGCTTGCGCGGCGAGAAACCAACGCGCGGAACGCTGCTCGGATCCATCGCGTTGGCCGTCGCGGCTGCGCTCATCGTGTCCGTCAAGATAGTGCTGACGCACTGACGGAAGGCACAGGTCAGTGCGTTCCGGGCTGCACCGGTTCGAGGATCTCCTGACGCGCCTCCGGGGCGACGACGCGCAGTGCATCCGCAGAATCGTCGTCCGGTTGCATCTGTGATTTGATCTCAGCCTCCACGCGCGCCGTGTAGGTGGTCACCTCTCGATCGACGTCCGACGCATCCCATCCGAGAATGGGCGCCACCAGTCCCGCGACCTGCTCGGCACAGTTGACGCCGCGGTGCGAGTATTCGATGGAGATGCGTGTGCGACGCGCCAGGATGTCCTCGAGGTGCAACGCGCCCTCGGCCACCGCCGCGTAAACGACCTCGACCTGCAGGTAGCTGGGCGCGTCGGTGATGGGCTGCAGCAGATACGGCTTGTCGGCTGCCAGCGCGAGAACGTCGTCGATCAGCGAACCGTACCGATCGAGCAGATGCGTGACCCGATAGGGATGCAGACCGTACATCTGGGCGAGGTGGTGGGTCTGGTTGACCAGCGCGAAGTAGCCGTCGGCACCGAGCAGCGGCACCTTCTCGGTGATCGACGACGCGACGCGCGCCGGAATGTCGTCGGACGCGAGGTCGACGGCGTCCTTGGCCATGACCCGGTACGTCGTGTACTTGCCGCCCGCGATGGCGACGAGTCCGGGCGCAACGCGCGCGACGGCGTGTTCACGGGACAACTTCGACGTCTCGTCGCTCTCCCCCGCCAGCAGCGGCCGCAATCCGGCGTAGACACCGTCGATGTCCTCGTGCGTCAACGGCGTCACCAGAACCGTGTTGACCTCGCCGAGGATGTAGTCGATGTCGGCTTTCGTCGCCGCCGGGTGGGCGAGATCGAGCTTCCAGTCGGTGTCGGTGGTGCCGATGATCCAATGAGCACCCCACGGGATGATGAACAGCACGGACTTCTCGGTGCGCAGAATGATGGCCGCCTCGCTGACGATGCGATCGCGCGGGACGACGATGTGCACGCCCTTGGATGCGCGAACACGGAACCTACCGCGTTGCGACGACAACGCCTGGATCTCGTCGGTCCACACACCCGTCGCGTTGATGACGACGTGGCCGCGTACCTCGGTGGTGGCACCGTTCTCCGAGTCCCGCACCCGCACGCCCGACACTCGATCGGCTTCGCGCAGGAATCCGACGACCTGCGTCGACGTCCGAACGACGGCCCCGTACTGAGCCGCCGTCCGCGCGACGGTCATCGTGTGCCTCGCGTCGTCGACGACGGTGTCGTAGTAGCGAATTCCGCCGATCAGCGACTTGCGCTTCATGCCGGGAGCCATCCGCAGCGCGCCGGAGCGCGTCAGATGTTTCTGCGCGGGAACGGACTTGGCGCCGCCCATTCGGTCGTACAGAAAGATTCCCGACGCGATGTAGGGACGTTCCCAGACACGATGCGTCAGCGGGAACAGGAATTTCAGCGGTTTGACCAGGTGGGGAGCAAGTGTCGACAGCGACAGCTCGCGCTCGTGCAGAGCCTCACGCACCAGCCCGAACTCGAGCTGCTCGAGGTAGCGCAGACCGCCGTGGAACATCTTCGACGAGCGACTCGACGTACCGGACGCGAAGTCACGTGCCTCGACGAGCGCCACCTTGAGCCCACGCGTCGCCGCGTCGAGTGCCGCTCCGGCTCCGACCACGCCACCGCCGACGACCACGACGTCGAACTGTTCGGATCCCAGCTGCTCCCACGCGTCGTCGCGCGCCTGTGGCCCGAGGGATGTGGTGTTCGACTTGTTGCTCAAGAACTCGCTCCCGTGTCGCGTGGATTCGAAGCAGCCGTGCTCTACCCGGATGTCGTGCTTCTCCGAGATTCACCGCAAGGCTACCGTTCGTCACGTATACCCGCGCGACCCGAAACGATAGATCCGGCCGAACAAGGGAGCTTTGGTGACGTCCGACACCTTCATCGCATCGATCGACCAGGGAACCACCTCGAGCAGGTGCATCATCTTCGGACACGACGGCAAACCCGTCGGCTCGGCGCAGAAGGAGCACCGGCAGATCTTCCCTCGCGCAGGCTGGGTCGAGCACGACGCGGAGGAAATCTGGGTGGGCGTGCGTGAGGTCGTCGGCGCCGCGCTCGGAAACGCCGACGTCAAGGCGCAGGACATCGCCGCCGTCGGCATCACCAACCAACGCGAGACCGCGCTCGTCTGGGACAGGGCAACGGGCAAACCCGTGTACAACGCCATCGTGTGGCAGGACACGCGCACCGACGAACTGTGCAGGAAGCTCGCGGGCGACGCGGGTGCGGACCGATACCAGAGCGTCACCGGGCTTCCCCTGTCGACGTACTTCGCCGGCCCGAAGGTGCGGTGGATTCTCGACAACGTGGACGGGGCACGCGAGCGTGCCGATGCGGGAGAACTGTGTTTCGGCACGATGGACTCGTGGGTGCTGTGGAACCTGACCGGCGGCACGAACGGCGGCAAGCACATCACCGACGTCACGAACGCGTCGCGCACGTTGCTGATGGACATCGAGACGCTGCAGTGGCGCGAGGACATCTGCGCGGACTTCGAGATCCCGATGTCGATGCTGCCCGAGATCAAGACGTCGTCGGAGATCTACGGTGAGGTTCGGCCGCGAGGCGTGCTGGCGGGAGTGCCCATCTCGGGGATCCTGGGTGATCAGCAGGCCGCGACCTTCGGGCAGGCGTGTCTGTCTCCCGGCGAAGCGAAGAACACCTACGGCACCGGAAACTTCTTGTTGCTCAACACGGGAACGACACCGGTCCGCAGCGAGCACGGACTGCTCACCACCGTCTGCTACAAACTCGGCGACGCGGACACCGTCTACGCGCTCGAAGGATCCGTCGCGGTGACGGGCTCGCTCGTGCAGTGGTTGCGCGACAATCTCGGCATCATCCGCGACGCCCGAGAAATCGAAGAATTGGCGGACACCGTCGACGACAACGGCGGTGTCTACTTCGTGCCTGCGTTCTCCGGTCTGTTCGCGCCGCGGTGGCGTCCGGATGCCCGCGGCGTCATCTCCGGACTCACTCGTTTCGCGAACAAGGGGCACATCGCCCGAGCAGCATTGGAGGCCACTGCATTTCAGACCCGCGAGGTCATCGACGCGATGAACGCGGATTCCGACGTGACGCTGACGACGCTCAAGGTCGACGGCGGCATGGTCGTCAACGAGCTCCTCATGCAGTTCCAATCCGACGTGCTCGGCGTTCCCGTCGTGCGACCGGTCGTCAACGAGACCACCGCGCTGGGCGCAGCCTATGCCGCGGGCCTCGCCGTCGGCTACTGGAACGGCGAGGACGACATCCGCGCCAATTGGGCCGCCGACAAGACGTGGGAACCCGATCTCGACGAGGATGTCCGCGAAGAGATGTACCGAACCTGGAACCGCGCCGTCGAACGCACCTACGACAGCGTGTGAGCCGTGTCGGCGTGAGCCGACTTCAGACGTCGAACTGCTTCCTGCAGAACGGGTTCCGCTGAACTCGCGAAACAGAGCCGCGCCGCACCGGAGTACTGCGGCGCGTCGGCGAACGCTCGACCGGGCACGAACGCCACCCCGTTCTCCAGCGCCGTGGGGAGCAGTGCGGTCGTGTCCGTGCCGTCACGGAACGTCAGCCAGACGAACATTCCGCCGTCGGCGGGCGAGATGTGCACTCGATCGTCGAACTCTGCTTCCACTGCAGTCCGCAGCGCGGTCGCGCGCTGTCCGTACGCACTGCGCAGACGTTCCAGATGCATCCCGAGCCACGATGTGTCCGACAGCATCTCGGCCGTCATCTGCTGCGTCATCGACGAGCCGCACAGGTCCGCACCCTGCTTGAGCAGTTCGACAGCGTCGCACACTCTCTTCGGCGCGACCATCCAGCCGACCCGTAGCGCCGGTGCCAGGATCTTCGACGCACTCGACAGTCGGACGACACGGTCCGAGTGCGCCGCGATCGGCGGCGACGGCGGCGCGTCGAACCAGATCTCGCCGTAGGGGTCGTCCTCGAGAATCCAGAATCCGTAGCGATCGGCCAACGCCGCGAGATGCGCTCGCTTGTCGTGCGACATCGTGACGCCACGAGGATTGTGGAAGTTGGCGACCGTATGGACCAGGGCTGGGCGCAGACCGGCCGCGAGACGGCGCTCGAGCTCGTACGTGTCCATGCCGTCGGCCGCGATCGGAATTGCGTGGATGTCGGCACCGGCGATCGAAAACACTTGCAGCGCACCGGTATACGCGGGTTCGTCGACCACGACCACTGTGCCGGGGTCCACCAGAGCCTGCGCCACCAGAGTCAGCGCCTGTTGCGAGCCGTGCGTCACGACGACGTTCGATGGATCGACGACGCGTCCGATCGCGTCGGACTCACGTCCGGCGATGACCTCGCGCAGCCCCCGCCATCCCGGGGTCTCGCCGTACTGAACGGCCTGAGGTTCGGACAGCACCGCAGCCGCGGCTTCTCGAACCCGTTGCGCTGGAATGAGTTCCGTGGCCGGAAGCCCACCGGCGAGCGAGATGACATCGTCGCGCGCAGTCAACGCGAGCAGGTCGCGAATCGCCGAACTCTGCACGGAATCGAGGCGACGAGCCAACGACGGAATGGTTGTCATGGATTTCTCCCAGCAGCGAAATACGGATGTACGAGCTACCCGAGGATCGACTGGGGTGCGAAGTGTGCCGGATGGTGGTCGGCACACGCCAGTATGTCATGACAACTCGACGTGCGGCTACGCCACCCGTGCCTGGATAGTTGCAACCCGGGCCAACTTTCCGCGCACGGGTGGCGAAGCCGCACTAGTCCAGATCGTCGTGACGCATGAGCTGCCGCGCCGCCTCGGTGATCGACCCCGTCAGCGACGGGTACACCGAGAAGGTCGCAGCCAGGTCGTTGACCGACAGGTTGTTCTGCACGGCCATCGCGATCGGCAGGATCAGCTCGGACGCGGTCGGCGCGACGACGACGCCACCGATGACGACGCCGGTGGCCGGACGGCAGAAGATCTTCACGAAGCCGCGCTTGAGACCGGACATCTTGGCGCGCGGGTTGGTGGCGAGCGGCAACATGACCGTGCGCGCCGGAACCTCGCCCTTGTCGATGGCCGACTGGCTGACGCCGACCGACGCGATCTCGGGGCGTGTGAACACCGCCGACGCGACGGTCTTGAGCTTGATCGGCGTGACGCCCTCACCGAGCGCGTGGTACATCGCGATTCGTCCCTGCATCGCCGCAACCGACGCGAGCGGCAGGAGGCCGGTGCAGTCACCGGCGGCGTAGATACCCGACACGGACGTTCGCGAGACGCGGTCGACGCGCAGGTATCCGCCGCGGTCGAGTTCGATGCCGACCTTCTCGAGACCGAGGCCCGACGTGTTCGGGACCGAGCCGACCGTCATCAGCGCGTGGCTGCCCTCGACGGTTCGGCCGTCGGCGAGCGTGACGATCACGCCGGAGTCGGTGCGCTGAACGGACTCGGCACGGGCGTGCTTGACCAGCGTGACACCACGCTCGTTGAACGCCTCCTCCAGCACGAGCGCTGCATCCTCGTCCTCGTGCGGCAGCACGCGGTCGCGGCTCGACACGGCGGTCACCTTGACGCCCATCTCGGTGTACGCCGACACGAACTCGGCACCGGTGACACCGGATCCGACGACGATCAGGTGCTCGGGTAGCGCGTCGAGGTCGTACAGCTGACGCCAGTTGAGGATGCGCTCACCGTCCGGTTCGGCACCCTTCAGAACCCGCGGGCTCGCACCCGTCGAGATCAGGACGACGTCGGCGTCGAGGATGCGCTCGCTGCCGTCGGCGAGGGTGGCACGCACCTGGTGGGCAGCCATTCCGACCTGGCTGTCGATCATCTCGCCGCGTCCGGACAGCAGTTCGACGCCGACCGAGCGCACGCGTGCCGCGATGTCCGCCGACTGGGCCTGCGCCAAGCTCTTCACACGCTCGTTGATCTGCGGGAGCGCGACGGTGGCCTTCGATGGATCGAGCGAGATACCGAGATCGGTCGCGCGACGCATCTCCGTCCTGATGCCGGTCGACGCGATGAACGTCTTCGACGGCACGCAGTCCCACAGAACGCAGGCGCCACCCACTCCTTCCGAATCGACGAGAGTGACAGTGCCCCCGTGTTGTGCTGCCACCAGCGCTGCCTCGTACCCTGCGGGTCCGCCACCGATGATCACGATCCGGGTCATTGAGCCTCTTCCTTGTGGGAGTGAGTTCGAGCGCCTGTGGGTTCAAACTTATTCCCTTCGCGAAGTCTCTGCATCGGTAAGGATTGCTTCACTTGCCTTCGACCTGCCGAAACGCCCGATTCAGGGCTTCCGACGCATGGCAGACACACCCGACGGTTTAGGCTTGCCGACGTGCCGATCTATGCCGCTTACGGATCCAACATGCATCCGGAGCAGATGTTGCAGCGTTGCCCGCACTCTCCGATCTCCGGAACCGGGTGGCTGCACGGCTGGCGATTGACGTTCGCCGGTGGCGACATCGGCTGGGAAGGTGCACTGGCCACCGTCGTCGAGGACGCCGATTCCAAGGTCTTCGTCGTGCTGTACGACGTTCCGGTCGAGGACGAAGAGCGCCTCGACCGCTGGGAGGGATCCGAACTCGGCTTCCACCGCAAGATCCGCCTGCGCATCGACACCGAGGACGGTCCCGTCCTGGCCTGGCTGTACGTGGTCGACGCGTACGAGGGTGGTCTGCCTTCGGCTCGCTACCTCGGCGTCATGGCCGACGCCGCCGAAATCGCCGGGGCGCCCGCCGACTACGTGCGCGGACTCCGCACCCGCAACAGCCGTAACGTCGGGCCGGGAACTACCTGACGTGCACGAAAATACATAGCCCGCTAGTTCGGGTCGAGCGCGATGCTCGTCATCACCTTGACGCCGACGGCGAGGGCTCGCTCGTCGAGATCGAACGTCGGCTGGTGAATGTCGAGCTGCGGACCTGATCCGGACCACACGCCGAGCCTTGCCATGGATCCCGGGATGTCCTCGAGGTACCACGAAAAATCCTCCCCGCCACCGGATTGCGCGGTGTCGGCGAGCGCCGCGGGTCCGACCCGGTGAATCGCCTTCTCGAAGACGCGCGTCGCGGCCTCGTCGTTGACGACGGGTGGGACCCCGCGCCGGTAGTGAAGCTCGTACTGCACACCCGTCGGCGCAAGCAACCCGGCGACGATCTCGTGCACCATCGGTTCGAGCAATGCCCACGTGTCGTGATCGCCGGTACGGACCGTTCCGGTCAGCATGCCGGTCTGCGGGATCGCGTTGGGTGCCTGGCCCGCGACGACCGCTCCCCACACCATGACCGTGCTGGTCCTGGGGTCGATTCGGCGACTGAGCATCCCGGGCAATCCGGTGATGACCGTGCCGAGCGCGTACACGAGGTCGGTCGTCAGGTGCGGCCGCGACGTGTGCCCACCCGGTGAGTCCAACCGCAGCTCGACGGTGTCGGCGGCCGACGTGATCGCGCCGACGCGCACACCGACCTTGCCGACCTCCAGTCGCGGATCGCAGTGCAGCGCGAAGATCTTCGTCAGGTCCTTCAACGCACCTGCAGCGACGACGTCGAGCGCACCTCCCGGCATGACCTCTTCCGCCGGCTGGAAGATCAGTCGAACACCGAACGGCAGAGCGGGAAGCGACGCGAGCGCGAGCGCGGTACCGAGCAGAACCGTCGTATGCGCGTCGTGGCCGCACGCGTGCGAGACGCCGGGGACCGTCGACGAATACGCCGCGCCGGTGAATTCCTGCAACGGCAATGCATCCATGTCGGCACGGAGCCCGACGCGCGGGCCGTCCGGGCCGATGTCGCACGTCAGGCCGGTGCCTCCCGGCAGCAGCTTGGGCGTCAATCCGGCGGCTTCGAGCTGTTCGACGACGAACGCCGTCGTGGCGAATTCACGCCGTGCCAGTTCGGGATTCGCGTGGATGTGACGACGCCACTGCGACAGCTCGTCCGCGTGCTCGAGAATCCATTTGTCGACGAGCGCGAAGTTCTCGATCATCGTGCAGCCGCCCGCGCTTCGACGCCGCCGAGCAGACGTGCACGCACATCGGCATCGGTCACCGCGCGAACCGTCGTCCGCGCGAGGAGCTGTGCGCCGTCGAGCACCGCCCTGTCGGCGGACTCGGTGACGCAGGCCGCGGCGAACTCCGGTTGATGCGTCACGGCTTCACCGGAATCGAGTCCGATGATCGGGTGGATGCCGGGTAGAACATTCGTCACGTTTCCCATGTCCGTACTGCCCAGTGGGCGAAATCCTTCCAACTCCGGTGCGAGCGGTGTGCGTCCGATCGACTCCGCTTCGCGGCGATAGGCGGCCGAGAGCCACGGATCCGGCGTCAACTCCGCATAGGTCGGCGAGACCGTTCTGATCTCGTGCGTGCACCCGGTCGCGATCGCGCCTGCTTCGAAACAGGCGTACGCCTTCTTCGTGAGCGCCTCGAGCGACTCCGACGTCGTGGCCCGCAGGTAGTAGAGCAGCTCGGTGTGGCCGGGCACGATGTTGGGTGCGAGGCCGCCGTCGCTGACGATGCCGTGCACCTGCTGACCCGGTGACAGATGCTGTCGCATCAGGCCGAGCGCCACCTGGCTCACGGTGACGGCGTCGGCGGCGTTGATGCCCCACTCGGGCGCAGCCGACGCGTGTGCCGCGCGTCCGGTGAACGACACGGCGATGTCCGACAATGCCAACGACGTTGCGCCGACGATGTCGAACGGGCCCGGGTGAACCATGATCGCCGTTGCGACGTCGTCGAACACGCCACGCTCGAGCATGAGGACCTTGCCGCCACCGGTCTCCTCGGCGGGCGTCCCCAGAACCCGAACCGTGATGCCGAGCCTGTCGGCGACGGGTGCGAGCGCCAACGCCGCGCCCACCGCCGACGCCGCGATGATGTTGTGGCCGCACGCGTGCCCGATCTCCGGCAACGCGTCGTACTCGGCACAGATTCCGACGACCAGTTCGCCACTGCCGAAGCTCGCCGCGAACGCGGTCGGCATGTCCGCGACACCGGACTCGACGTCGAAATCGGCCGCTCGCAGAAGCTCCATCACCTTCGCGGCACTCTTGTGCTCTTCGAACGCCAGTTCCGGCTCGGAATGAATCGAGTGCGAGAGCTCTATCAGGTCGGTTGCAGCGCTGTGCACACCTGCATCGGTCTCATCGATCACCGACCCAGTCTGTCACTACTGGTTTCCGAAGCTGAAGTTGCTCTCGCCCGTCGGAGTGTTCAGTGCTGCGAGGACGTCGGCGTGAATGCCCCGTTTGATGCCCGCGAGGTTCGGTCCGCGGGTGCCGGTCAGCGCCGCCGCACGCGCGACGGCATCCGGCAGTACACGATCCACGTCGGCCACCGCGTCGGCGATTCCAGCGGCGACCGCGTCGGGACCGCCGTAGCGCTTGCCCGTGGTCATGGCCTCGACGGCCGTCTGCTTCGGCAGCCTGCCGGTGATCAGGGCGGACATGCCGATAGTGAACGGCATGTTCAGCGACACCTCGGGGAGGCAGTAGAAGCCACGATCGGCGCGCACGACGCGGAAGTCGTGGGCCGTCGCGAGCATCGCGCCTGCACCGAATGCGTGCCCCTGCACCGCGGCGACGGTCGCCATCGGGAACGTGAGCAGCCGCGTGTACAGGGTGTGGACGCGGTCGAGGTACGAAGTGATCTTGTCGAGGTTCGCGAACAGCCAATCGGTGTCGAGGCCGTTGGTGAAGAACTTGCCGGTCGCCGACGTCACCAACGCAGACGGACCCGAGATCGCCTCGACCTCGTCGAGCAGCGAGTGGACGCTGTCGATCCAGTCGGGGTGAAACCGATTCTCGGAGTCCTCGCTCGACCCCTCGGGACCGAGAAACAGGATGTGCACGTCGCCGTCGCGTTCGAGGTAAGGCATGAGCCGGATACTACCCGGCAGTAACTTATTCGGTAGTGGGCATGGTGTACCGGTCTCGGCGCCGACGATGCGGGATCCCGCGTGCCGGACATCGACAGTGGAACACCATGCCCACCCGCGGTGTAGCTGAGACGGGAACGGCCCTATCTCCTAGGGTTGAACCCCGTGGGAACTACAGACGAGCAGCGACCCGACCCGACCACCGACCCGACCGGCGCAGCATCCGCCGCTGCCGCCGCGATCGCAGACGCCACCGGACTTTCCTCGCATTCGGTCGCGATCGTGCTCGGGTCCGGATGGCAGGCTGCGGCAGAACCTTTCGGCACTCCGACGGCAACGCTCCGGATGGCCGACCTGCCCGGGTTCGCAGCGCCGTCCGCGTCGGGTCATTCGGGCACCATCACGTCGGTGAACGTCGGCGGCACCCACACCCTGCTACTGCAGGGCCGCACCCACGCGTACGAGGGCCACGATCTGCGACGCGTCGTGCATCCGGTCCGGTCGGCCATCGCGACCGGAGTGAAGACGGTCGTTTTGACGAACGCCGCGGGCGGCATCCGGGAGGGCATGAGCGTCGGACAACCCGTGCTGATCTCGGACCACCTCAACCTCACGGCTCGGTCGCCGCTCGTCGGCGCCGAATTCGTCGATCTGGTCGACGCGTACTCCTCCGATCTGCGCGATCTCGCCCGCGAGATCGACCCGTCGCTCGAAGACGGCGTGTACGCCGGTCTGCCCGGTCCGCACTACGAGACGCCCGCCGAAATTCGCATGCTGCGCACGCTCGGTGCCGATCTCGTCGGTATGTCGACCGTCCACGAGACCATCGCTGCCCGCGCACAGGGCGCACGCGTGCTCGGTATCTCGCTCGTGACCAATCTGGCCGCGGGCATGACGGGCGAGCACCTGAACCACGCCGAAGTTCTCGAGGCGGGCAAGGCATCCGCGTCGCGGATGGGTGATCTGCTGCACCGCCTGGTGACGTCGCTGTGACGTCCGAGCCATCGGCGCTGGCCGAGCAGGTCGCCGCGTGGATCGCCGGTGACCCGGACCCGTCGACGCGCGAGGAACTGTCCGAGCTGACGGACGACGAACTGGCCGAACGCTTTCGCGCTCCTCTCTCGTTCGGCACCGCAGGCCTGCGCGGCGAGGTGCGTGCGGGACCGAACGGGATGAACGTCGCCGTCGTCGTTCGGACGTCGGCAGGCATCGGTGCGTGGTTGCAGAAGAAGTGCCTGGGCGGATCGACGGTCGTCGTCGGTCGCGACGCGCGGCACGGCTCCGAGACGTTCGCGACCGCGGCGGCGGAAACCTTGGCCGCTCAAGGGTTTTCGGTCGTTCTCCTGCCCCGGCCGCTGCCGACGCCTGTGCTCGCGTTCGCGGTGCGAGCCTTGGGCGCCGATCTCGGCGTGCAGATCACCGCGTCGCACAATCCGGCGGCGGACAACGGGTACAAGGTCTATCTCCGCGGCGGCGCACAACTCGTTCCGCCCGCCGACAAGGAGATCGAAGCGGAGATCGCGGCTGTCGGCCCCGCAGTCGACGTACCCCGGACACAGGTGTCGCCCGGTGGATCCGACGTCGCGGCCCGCTATCTCGACACGTTGCCCGCGCTCGTCCGCTCCCCGCGTCGCGCGATCAGAATCGCCCTGACGCCCTTGCACGGCGTCGGCGGCGAGCTCGCGCTGACGGCGTTGCGGGGACTCGGTTTTCGAGACATTCACGTCGTCGAGAGTCAGTTCGCGCCCGACCCCGAGTTCCCGACCGTCGCGTTCCCCAACCCCGAGGAATCGGGCGCGGCCGATGCCGTGCTCGCTCTCGCCGCGGAGGTGAACGCCGACCTCGCGATAGCACTCGATCCCGACGCCGACCGATGTGCGATCGGCATTCCCGGGCCGACGGGATGGCGCATGCTCACCGGCGACGAGACCGGCGCACTGCTGGCCGATCACATTCTGACGACGGCACCGCCGAACTCGTTGGTGGCCAACACGATCGTGTCGTCGCAGTTGTTGGCAGCGCTCGCTCCCGCCCGCGGTGCGCGGTACGCCCGGACCTTGACCGGGTTCAAATGGCTCGTCCGAGCCGGGCAGGGCCTGGTCTACGCCTACGAGGAAGCGATCGGCCACTGCGTGGACCCAGAGCACGTCCTGGACAAGGACGGCATCTCCGCCGCCGTCGTTCTCGCCGACCTCACGGCGCTGTGCGCGGCGGACGGGCGGACCCTGCAGAACATGCTCGACGACCTGGCCGTCGAACTCGGTGTCCATGCGGGAGCTCAGGTGTCGAAGCGCGTGACCGACCTGGACGACATCGCGTCGATGATGAAGGCGCTGCGTGCGACGCCTCCCACGGAGCTCGCGGGCATCGATGTCACCGTCACCGACTTCCTCTCCCAGCGCGGACCCCTGCGTACCGACGCCGTCGAACTCGCCGGGGACGGCATTCGCGTCGTCGTGCGACCGTCCGGCACCGAGCCGAAGGTGAAGGCCTACCTCGAAGCCGTGGTGCCCGTCGCCGATCGAGCCGGGTTGGCGGACGCCCGCGCCGCCGCCGAGTCGACGCTGGAGGCGTTGAAGAAGGCGACTACGTCACTCGTGCACGCGAATGTATAGCCCGCTACATATTCGCGCGCACGTCAGAAGAGTGCAGACTGCACGGCGGGCAGCGTCGAGTCGTAGTCACCGAACCGCACCCGACGACCGGTGAGCTCGTGGAGGTCGACGACGTAGGACTCGCCGTCGATGTCGACTATGGCCGTCTGGCCGATACAGGCATCGACGGTGAATCCGTGTGTGCCCGAGTCCAGTCGGCTCGGATAGGCAACCCGATTACCGGACGCCAGATCCCGGAAGCCGGCGACACGCCACGCCTCGTCGACGGTGTGGAAGCTGTCGTCGCCGGGACCGAGAATGTCGCGGACCCTCCCTGCCAACGCAGCCGTCGCCGCGTCGAGGCGAGCGGTGTCGACCGGCAACGCCAGCGCCGCAGCCTTGGCCGACGACCGCACCGACTGCCGCACCTGCAGCACCTCGGTGACCTTGTCCTCGAGCACACGGATCACTTTGCCGTCCGTGGCCCAGGCGACGTACTGCGCACAGATCGCGCCCTGCTCGGCAAGCCGACCCCACTTACGCGTGTTCGCCGCGGTGCCGACCTTGTGCACACCGTTCGCGAACGTCGCGATGTACAGCCAATGTGGTTGCATCACATGCGCTTCGAGGTCACGCGAGACGAAACCTCCACGGTGCACGGTGTGGACGAACCGAAACGGGTCCTTCGATTCGCACACCTCGCACTGCGCACCGACCTCGGCGGGCGATTGCGTCGGGCAGGGAACGTATTCGGAGCCCTTCGGCGAGAACGCAACTCGGCCCGTACACCATCGACCGTCCCCGAGAGACTCGAATCCGATTCTCGCACCACGTAGTTCGACGTACGCGACGTCTCGCGTCTCGACGTCGACGACGCGGAGCCGCGGATCGCCTTCACCGGCAGGCCACGTGACGCCGAGGACGAGCGAGACGTTCAGCGTGGGCCGAACTGCCGGTCGCCCGCGTCACCGAGGCCGGGGACGATGAAGGCGTTCTCGTTGAGTCCGTCGTCGATGCTCGCCGCCACGAGACGTACCGGCAGACCCGAGTTCTCGAGCGCCGAGACACCCTCGGGCGCGGCGACGACGCAGATGACCGTCACGTCGGCAGCGCCGCGACCCATCAGAATCTCGATCGTGTGCACCATCGACCCACCCGTCGCGAGCATCGGGTCGAGGACGTAGACGGGGGTCTGCGACAGGTCGTCGGGCAGCGATTCCATGTAAGGCACCGGCTGGTGCGTCTCCTCGTCGCGAGCCATGCCGACGAACCCGACGCGGGACTGCGGAATCAATCCGCTCGCCTTCTCGACCATGCCGAGGCCTGCACGCAGGACCGGAACCAAGAGCGGCGGACGGGAGAGTCGAGTGCCCTGAGTGACGGCGACCGGAGTCTTGACGTCGAAGTTCTCGATCTCGGCATCGCGGGTGGCCTCGTACACCAGCATGTGGGTGAGCTGGCGCAGGGCGGACCGAAATGTTGCGTTGTCGCTGCGCTCGTCGCGCATCGTCGTCAGCAAGGAGGCGGCCAGTGGATGTTCGACCACGTGAATTTCCATGGGCACAAGGATAGGTGTGGGAACCGTTCGAGCCGAACGTGCGTCGAAACGGGGTGTAGTCACTTTCCACGCGCAGGGAGTTCGAGGAACCATGGCGGAACTAGCGACGTCCACAGCCGAGCTACAGCGATACTCGGCCACCGCGGGTTCTCTCGCTGCACAGGTGGCAGGCGCGGCGGCAGCGTCGACGGCAGCGGGGCCAGCCCTGCTCGCCCCGATCTTCGGGCCGATCGGCTCCGAGTTCCTCGGCGCAGCCGCTGGCGTGCATGCGGCTCACACGACGGCAGTGGCACGCCTCGCCGAGGTCGTCGCCGGCCTCGGCGTTCAAGCGGCTGCATCGGGCGTCGGATACGAGACGACGGACATCGCCACCGCCGGGAGTCTTACGTGATCGAACTTCTTTCCAAACCGATCGTCGATCTACTCGGGGCGTTCGGCTCCGGCCATGTCCCGACGGGCAGTCCCGCCGACGTACTTCGAGCGTCGTCCCGCACGTTGGACACGGTGCAGCGCATCGGGCAGACCGCGGTCTCCGAACTCGCCACGACGTGGAGCGGCCCAGCTGCAGCCGCGGCCGTCGACCTCGCCGAGGAGGCTCACGGCAGCGCGACCCGCCTCGCCCGACACGGTGACGAGATGGCCGTGATCATCGACCGAGCGTGCGAGAAGGTACAGGCGGGAGTCGT
This sequence comes from Rhodococcus sp. B10, assembly GCF_011770055.1. Taxonomy (NCBI): domain Bacteria; kingdom Bacillati; phylum Actinomycetota; class Actinomycetes; order Mycobacteriales; family Nocardiaceae; genus Rhodococcus; species Rhodococcus sp. B10. Next base: position 41,855 of record NZ_JAAFYV010000031.1, read on the forward strand.
CGAACTGCAGAGCATCGTGCAGTCGTTCACCTCGATCGCCGTGTCGTCCGCGCCGGTTCTGCTGACACCTCCGGGCCAGACGATGATCATCGCCGCCGCGGTCGAACACCTCCAGCGTGCGCTCGCCGTCGTCGCGCGGGTGCGGGCCGAACTGGCCGTGCATGCGGGCGAGATGACGGCCTTGGCGTCGCCACCCCCGGTACCGGAGCCGCCGGGCGCTCCCCCGGCAGCCACCGTTCCGACGGCAGCGACCGCGGCGACCGCCACAGATCCGAGCAACCGATTCCTGCGGAACTTCGCGCAGTCGGTCTCCGTGCCGTCGCTCCCCGACCCGCAGACCTACGCGTCGACGTCGACCGCGGCGGCCGTATCGGACCGCGACATGTCGACCTTCGCCCCGCAGCGGGAGTCTGCTGCCGTGGGCGCGCGAGGCCGCGGCGTCGAGGTCGCGCTTCCCGACGGCACCGTCGCCGTCGCTCCCAACGAGCAGGCGGCGGGCGCGGTGCGGAGCGCGCTGAGCCAGCAGGGCGTTCCCTACGTGTGGGGCGGCACCGAACCGGGCCGCGGACTCGACTGCAGCGGGCTGACGCAGTGGGCGTACGGCGAGCAGGGCGTCCAACTTCCCCGCCTCGCCCAGGAGCAGGACATCGGTACGCAGGTGAGCGAGGACGAGCTGATGCCGGGCGACCTCGCGGTCTGGGACGGGCACGTCGCCATGGTCATCGGAAACGGCCAGTTCGTCGAAGCGGGAGATCCAGTGCAGGTCAGCGCAATTCGGACGACCAACAGCGGCATGGGCTTCCAGGGCTTCTACAGGCCGACCGCATGACGCAGGACGTCACCGCGGTCGCCGGTACACGCAGCGACTCCGTGCGCGTCCGAGCCACGGAACACGGACGGCCCGTCGACATCTACATCGACCCGAACGAATTGCGTTTCGGCGGCGCCGAATTGGCAGCGACCATCCTGCAGTTGTGTCGGCGCGCCACCGACTCGGCCAAGGCGCACCGACGCGATCTCCTCGCCGACGACGGAGTGCCCACCGACGTTCTCGACCGTCTCGGCCTACCCACCCGGGCAGCCGTCGCCGACGCGGAGAACCGACACCTCGCCGACGACGAGGAACCGACCAGTTGGTTGCGGTCGGTATGACCGAACCGTTGGAGGGCTTGATCTCCCGCGGACAGCGGGCCCTGAACTCGATGCAAGGAGCAGCGGAGACGCTCGCCGGGCTCCGCATCGTGCATCGTTCCCCGGACGGTGTCGTCGAAGTCGAAGTGGACAGCCACGGCGCCGTCGTCGGGCTCGACCTGGCACCCGATCTGACACGCGAATCCGCGTCACGCCTGGGTTCGATCATCGTCGCGACCGCAGAGACCGCCGCCCGAGATGCACTGGCACGGCGAGAGGTGATCCTGCGCGACATGCAAAGTTCTCTCACGGAAACCTGAGATAGGCTTCCGGCCATGGCTGGCGACATCATCCCGATCGAACTAGGTCTCACCCGCGGCGACTTCGTCACCCTCTGGGCGCCGGAATGGCGCGAAGGCGACGACGAATGGGAAGCGTTCCTCGGTCACGAGGACGATCTGTACGGTTTCGAGGCGGTGGCGCACCTGGCCGCGTTCATCCGGAACGACGACGACAACGATCTGGTCGACCATCCGTCGTGGACGGTCGTGTCCGCGCTCGCCGCGAACGAGCTCGAGCCCGACGACCTGCACCGGTTCGACCTGGTGGGCGTTCCCGAACTCGTCGCCGAAGAACCCGACTCGGATGTTCTGGCCGAACTGAACGCGACGTTCGAGATGGTGCAGACACTCGGCGATGTCTGCGAACTGGGTTCCGTCACTTCGTTTTTCGCGAACAACCCACACCTCGGTGCGGTCGGCGTCGGCGTCGAGGCATTCCTCGGCAAGGACGGCGAGGCGCTCTGGGACCGGATCGGGTCCGCGGTCGCCAAAAGCTGGGACGACGTCGTCGACGCGATCGACTCCGTCGTGAAGACACCGGACGTCGACGCGTCCGCCGTCGAAGTCGCCGAGGCCGAACTACTCGCCGCTGCCGAGAACATCGTCGACGCCGACGACCTTTCGGAAGACGAGGACGAAACCGACGAGGACGAGACGGACGAGGAAGCCGAAGAAGACGTCGACCCCGTCGCCCGAGCTGCGTCGGACGACGGTTTCTGGACCGACGTCGGTATCGATCCCATCCGCATCATCACGTCCGACGACACGCTGTACACGCTGCGGTGCTACATCGACGACGAGCCGATCTTCCTCGGCCGCGCGGGCAGCATCACCGTCTTCGGGTCGGAGCGGTCGCTGGCCCGCTACCTCGCCGACGACCACGACCACGATCTGGCGAAAGTGAGCACGTTCACCGACGTGCAGACCGCAGCCGTCGACGGATCGCTCGAGATCGAGGTGACCGACGAGAACGTCTACGTGCTTCCGGGTCTCGCGGACGACCTCGCAGAGGGGCCTTCTGCCGTCGACGTCGACCAACTCGACCTGGCCGTCGAGTTGTTCACCGATGCCGCCGACTTCGCCGGGGACGAGTCCGTCGAAACCGCACTCGCGACGTCGACTCCGCTCGGGTGGTACGTCTCGTACACGCTGGAACCGGACCCGAACCGTCTCGCTCCGAGCGCGCCGTTCGACGCCGAAGCCGAGGCGTGGCGAGCACTCGAGCGTGAGTTCGAGGCCCGCCTCCGCAAGCAGTAGGAACAGCCGACACCAGCGAAAGCTAACCCAGGAGTACCGCGTATCCCGGCTTGACGACGTCGTCGATGAGTTCGAGTCGCTCGTCGAACGGGATGAACGCGGACTTCATCGCGTTGATCGTGAACCGTTCCAGGTCGGTCCAGCCGTAGCCGAACGCACCTACCAGCTTGTGCATCTCACGGCTCATCGTCGTGTCGCTCATCAGCCGGTTGTCGGTGTTGACGGTGACGCGGAAGCGCAGCCGCGCGAGCAGATCGAAGGGGTGCTTCTCGAGACTGTCGACGGCCCCGGTCTGCACGTTCGAACTCGGGCACAGCTCGAGCGGCATGCGGGTGTCGCGGATGTAGGCGGCCAACAGTCCCAGCGACGCATCACCGTCCGACCCGACGGTGATGTCGTCGACGATCCGGACACCGTGTCCGAGGCGATCCGTGCCGCAGAAGGCGACCGCCTCCTGGATGGACGGCAGACCGAAGGCTTCGCCGGCGTGAATGGTGAAGTGCGCGTTGGACGCTCGCATGTACTCGAACGCGTCGAGATGGCGGCTCGGAGGGAACCCGGCCTCGGCGCCCGCGATGTCGAACCCGACGACCCCGCGATCACGGAATCGGACGGCGAGTTCGGCGATCTCACGGGACCGGGCTGCATGACGCATCGCCGTCAACAGGCACCCGACCCGAATTCGCTTGCCCCGCACCCGCGCAGCCGACTCACCCGCCCGGAATCCCTCGAGCACGTGTTCGACGACCTGATCCAACGTCAGTCCGCGTTCGAGGTGCTGTTCGGGCGCGAACCGCACTTCCGCGTAGACGACGCCGTCGTCGGCGAGATCCTCTGCGCACTCCTGCGCGACGCGATTCAGACCCTCGGGCGTCTGCATCACGGCCACGGTGTGCGCGAACGTCTCCAGATACCGTTCGAGCGAACCACTGTCGGCCGCGTTGCGGAACCACTGCGCCAGCGCGGCACCGTCCGATTCGGGCAGACCGTCGTACCCGCACCGATCGGCGAGCTCGAGCACGGTCTGCGGCCGCAGACCACCGTCGAGATGGTCATGGAGCAACGCTTTCGGCGCGGTCGTGATGGACGGGAGATCGAGCGGCGTCGCGCCGCTGTTCGATGGGGAGACAGGATCGGCGGTACTCATGTCCGAACGGTATCGCGCCGATCCTGCCGCCGCCGGGTTACTGATCCCCGACCCGCCCGAGCACGAGGGCAGACGCCTCGAACGGCGAGTCGCCGATCGTCCAGGCGTCCGAGATGGCCTCGGTCGCGTAGTCGAACTTCTCCGGCGTGTCCGTGTACAGGGTGGCGACAGGTTGGCCGACGGCGACGCGGTCTCCCGGCTTCGCGTGCAGCCGCACTCCCGCGGCGGCCTGCACCGGTTCTCCCTGGCGTTCACGACCGGCGCCGAGACGCCATGCTGCACGGCCCACCGACAGCGCGTCGAGGCCGCTGACCACGCCGCTTCGCTCGGCGGTGACCGTCAGGGACTCCTTCGCCACGGGAAGCGCAGCCGTCGGATCGCCGCCCTGAGCGGCGACCATGGCACGCCAACGGTCCATCGCCGAACCGTCCGCGAGCGCATCCGCCGGATCGACGCCTTCGATGCCTGCCGCGACGAGCATGGTCCGTGCGAGCGTGACCGTCAGCTCGACCACGTCGGCCGGACCTCCGCCCGCGAGGACCTCGAGCGATTCCTCGACCTCGAGAGCGTTACCCGCCGTGAGGCCGAGCGGAGAATCCATGGCGGTCAGCAGCGCGATCGTGCGGACACCGGCGTCGGCGCCGAGATCGACCATCGCAGAGGCGAGCTCGCGCGCGTCGTCGATGTTCTTCATGAACGCACCGGCTCCGACCTTGACGTCGAGCACCAACGCCCCGGTGCCTTCGGCGATCTTCTTGCTCATGATCGAACTCGCGATCAGAGGAATCGATTCGACCGTGCCGGTGACGTCGCGCAGCGCGTACAGCCGCTTGTCCGCAGGCGCGAGATCCGCACCGGCCGCGCACACGACGGCACCGACGGCCGGATCGGCCAGTATCGAGTGAATCTCGTCGGCACTCAGATCCGCCCGCCACCCGGGAATCGACTCGAGCTTGTCCAGGGTGCCCCCGGTGTGTCCGAGCCCGCGTCCCGACAGTTGCGGAACCGCGGCGCCACAGGCTGCGACGACGGGGGCCAGCGGCAGCGTGATCTTGTCCCCGACACCGCCGGTCGAGTGCTTGTCGACGGTCGGTTTCGACAACGTCGAGAAGTCCATTCGACTGCCCGAGGCGATCATCGCCGACGTCCATGCGCTCAGTTCGGCGCGGGACATACCCCTCCACAGGATGGCCATGGCCAGCGCGGACATCTGCTCGTCGGCGACGCGGCCGTGCGTGAATGCGTCGACGACCCAGTCGATCTGAGCGGTCGAGAGTTCGTGGCCGTCACGCTTGGAGGTGATGACGGAAACGGCGTCAGACATGCCCGTCCACCCGTCCTGTCTCGAGGTCGTCGGGACCGAAAGCAGCAGGGAGAAGCCGCGCCAGCGGAGTCGGGCCGTCGTCGGTATCGACGAGGAGATCGCCGCCGCCGAACTCGTACAGCAACTGTCGACAGCGCCCGCACGGCATCAACCGCGCTCCGCGGCTGTCGCAGCAGGCGAATGCAACCAGCCGGCCACCGCCGGTGGAATGAAGGTTGGACACCAGGCCGCACTCGGCGCACAGGCCCAAACCATATGAGACATTTTCCACATTGCATCCGGTGACTATTCGGCCATCGCCTACGACAGCGGCCGCGCCGACGGGATAGTTCGAGTACGGTGCGTAGGCTTGCCTCATAGCGCCATGGGCTCTGTCGCGCAACGTTTTCCAGTCGATTTCCGGCATACGCACCATCCAATCACGCCGCGAGGGACGCCGCATCGCACTCCACTGAACCGATCACGAAGAATTGGGAAGGCATACCTAAGTCATATTTCGATCTCGGTACGAATCTCGAGTCGAATTAGTTCCGGCTTTCCAATGGGTTTACAGTTCAAAGACGGCGGCTCTTTGAATACCGGTGGAGCCGGAGTTCGACAAATCGAGCCAGGGTCAGCCCGGCAACCAGGCTCGACGCGTCCACCAATGACGTTGGAGGCTTTGCACTCGATGAGTAGCACGACGGAAGTCGCTCCGGCCAAGGAGCGTAAGCGGTCGTTGTACCGCGGAGATCCGGGAATGTGGTCCTGGGTTCTTCACCGAATCACTGGCGTGTTGACGTTCTTCTTCCTGTTCGTCCACGTCTTGGACACTGCCATGGTGCGTGTCAACCCCGAGACCTACGACGCGATCATCGACACCTACAAGACGCCGCTCGTCGGCCTCATGGAGATCGGCCTCGTCGGCGCAGTTCTGTATCACGCTCTGAACGGCATCCGCGTCATGCTGGTCGACTTCTGGTCACAGGGACCGAAGTACCAGAGGCTGATGCTGTGGATCGTCGCCGCGATCTGGTTCGTGGTCGTGATCCCCGGAGCGGGTCGAATCTTCTACAACATGTTCACGGCGGGCGGTCACTGATGGCAACGACACAAGGATCCGAGGCCAAGTCCCTCGGTAAGACCTACGACCGTCCGGCCAGCCTGGACAACCCGCGCTCGCCGCGGCGTTCGTCGCGCGGCAACTTCGAGCTGTACGCGTGGCTGTTCATGCGCTTCTCGGGCCTCGCCCTCGTCGTCCTCGTCCTGGGCCACATGTTCATCATGCTGATGCTCGACGACGGCGTGCACCGCATCAACTTCGCGTTCGTCGCCGGACGCTGGTCGAGCCCCTTCTGGCAGTTCTGGGATCTGACGATGCTGTGGCTGGCTCAGCTGCACGGTGGTAACGGCCTGCGGACGATCATCGCGGACTACTCGCGCAAGGACTCGACCCGATTCTGGCTGACGACGCTGCTCGTCCTGTCGATGATTCTCATCATGGGCCTGGGCACGTACGTCATCTTCACCTTCGATCCGAACATTTCGGCAAGCTAAGGGAACTGAAGCATTCATGCAGGAACATCGTTATGACGTGCTCATCGTCGGCGCAGGTGGCGCAGGCATGCGCGCGGCCATCGAAGCGGGCCCCCGCGCCCGCACCGCGGTACTGACCAAGCTCTACCCGACGCGTTCGCACACCGGTGCGGCGCAGGGCGGCATGTGCGCCGCTCTCGCGAACGTCGAGGAAGACAACTGGGAGTGGCACACCTTCGACACCGTCAAGGGTGGCGACTACCTCGCCGACCAGGACGCGGTCGAGATCATGGCCAAGGAAGCCATCGACGCCGTTCTCGACCTCGAGAAGATGGGCCTGCCGTTCAACCGGACGCCCGAGGGCAAGATCGACCAGCGTCGATTCGGTGGCCACACCCGCGACCACGGCAAGGCTCCCGTTCGCCGGGCCTGTTACGCAGCCGACCGCACGGGCCACATGATCCTGCAGACGCTGTACCAGAACTGCGTCAAGCACGACGTCGAGTTCTTCAACGAGTTCTACGCGCTCGATCTGTGCCTGACCGAGACCGACAACGGACCCGTTGCCACCGGCATCATCGCCTACGAGCTGGCGACCGGTGAACTGCACATCTTCCACGCCAAGTCGATCGTCTTCGCGACCGGCGGCTCGGGACGCATGTACAAGACGACGTCCAACGCCCACACCCTCACCGGTGACGGCATGGGCATCGTCTTCCGCAAGGGACTTCCCTTGGAGGACATGGAGTTCCACCAGTTCCATCCGACAGGTCTCGCAGGCCTCGGCATTCTCATCTCCGAAGCCGTTCGCGGTGAGGGCGGCATCCTGCGTAACGAGTCCGGCGAGCGTTTCATGGAGCGCTACGCCCCCACCATCAAGGACCTCGCGCCTCGCGACATCGTCGCGCGTTCGATGGTTCTCGAGGTGCTGGAGGGACGCGGTGGCGGTCCGAACAAGGACTACGTCTACATCGACGTGACGCACATCCCCGAGGAAGTTCTCGACGAGAAGCTCCCCGACATCATGGAGTTCTCGCGCACCTACCTCGGCGTCGACCCCGTCAAGGAGCCGGTCCCCGTCTACCCGACGTGCCACTACGTCATGGGCGGCATCCCGACCAAGATCAACGGCGAGGTCCTGCGCAACAACGACGACATCGTTCCCGGTCTGTACGCAGCCGGTGAGTGCGCATGCGTGTCGGTGCACGGCGCGAACCGTCTCGGCACCAACTCGCTGCTCGACATCAACGTCTTCGGACGTCGCTCGGGCATCGCGGCCGCGAAGTACGCCAACTCGGTCGACTTCACCCCGCTGCCCGACGAACCGGCCAAGATGGTCGAGGAGTGGCTGGAGCTGGTGCTGTCCGATCACGGACACGAGCGCGTCGCCGACATCCGCAGCGAGCTGCAGCAGTCGATGGACAACAACGCGTCGGTGTTCCGTACCGAGGAGCGCCTCGAAACCGCACTGAAGGACGTTCGTGCCCTCAAGGAGCGGTACAACCACATCACCGTGCAGGACAAGGGGAAGCGCTACAACAGCGACCTCCTCGAGGCCGTCGAACTCGGCTTCCTGCTGGAGATGGCGGAGGTCACCGTCGTCGGAGCCCTCAACCGGAAGGAATCGCGCGGCGGACACGCCCGCGAGGACTACCCGAACCGTAACGACGACGAGTACATGAAGCACACCATGGCCTACAAGGAAGGCACTGGCCTGCTCACCGACATCCGTCTGGACTACAAGCCGGTCGTCCAGACCCGTTACGAGCCGATGGAGCGGAAGTACTGATGAGCGCACCAGCGATCGACAAGAGCGAAGACAAGTCCGACCTTCCTCCCATGCCCGACGGCGCGGTGATCGTCAACCTGAAGATCGCCCGCTTCGACCCGGAGAACGGCGACGGACAGCGCTGGGACACTTTCCAGGTCCCGACGCTGCCGACCGACCGTCTGCTCAACCTGCTGCTGTACGTGAAGGGCTACCTCGACGGCACCCTGACGTTCCGCCGCTCGTGCGCGCACGGCGTCTGCGGATCCGACGCGATGCGCATCAACGGTGTCAACCGTCTCGCCTGCAAGGTGCTGATGCGCGACATGCTGCCGAAGGACTCGTCGAAGACGCTGACCATCACGATCGAGCCCATCAAGGGTCTGCCGGTCGAGAAGGACCTCGTCGTCGACATGGAGCCGTTCTTCGACGCGTTCCGTGCCGTCAAGCCGTTCCTCATCACGTCCGGCAACGAGCCGACGCGTGAGCGCATCCAGAGCCAGGCCGACCGCGCCCGATTCGACGACACGACCAAGTGCATCCTCTGCGCATGCTGCACCACGTCGTGCCCCGTCTTCTGGAGCGACGGCAGCTACTTCGGACCGGCCGCGATCGTCAACGCGCACCGCTTCATCTTCGACAGCCGTGACGAGGGCGCTTCCGAGCGTCTCGACATCCTCAACGACGTCGAAGGTGTGTGGCGCTGCCGCACGACGTTCAACTGCACCGACGCGTGCCCTCGTGGCATCCAGGTGACCAAGGCGATCCAGGAGGTCAAGCGGGCGTTGCTCTTCGCTCGCTAGATCCCGCACTTTTCGCGCATCGATGGCCCGTGGCAGCTGATGGACAGCTGCGACGGGCCATCGATGTTTTCGGGGTCAGCGCGCACGCGTCGGCATCGATTTCACGCAGCATCCGATAGACAGCTGCTACGGGCCATCGATGTTTTCAGGGTCAGCGCGCAGATGAGAGTTCTCTCATCCCCTTCTCATGTCGGTCCCATCCGTCGACGGCACGGTGAAACGGTGAAGATCCTTGTGGCGGCTGTCCTCACACTTGCCTTCCTCGGGGCGGTGTTCACCGGTGTGTTCCTGGTGACCAGACAGTCCGATGCCGGCGGCCCGGCCCCGGCCCCCATCACGGCACCTGCCGTTCCGTCGGCTCCCGTTCGACCGCCCGCAGACCCGTCTTCAACGCCTCCCCCACCAGCCCCGGCGCCTCCTCCAGCCGCCGACGGCTCGGTCCAACCACCGCCGCTTCCGAGCGACGACGATGACGACTGGGACGACGGTTTCGACGACGACGGATACGACGACAATGACGATTGATCTTCGATGACAGGTCGTACTGCCTGGCTACAACCGAAAAGCGCTCGTGCGCGCATCGTCGCGTGGGTTCTACCTCTGGTCCTGGGTTCGCTGGCGATCGTGACCGTCACGACATGGCTGCTGATGATCAGGTCCGCCGACAATCGCATGCGCGAATCGCTGCGCACCGAGATCGCGGAATTCACCACGCTCACCGAAGCCGGCGTCGATCCGGCCACCGGGGCACCGTTCGCCAGCGTCACCGACGTGCTCCGCGTCGTGATCACGTACAACCTCGCGCGCCCGAACGAGAAGTTCCTGGGGTACGTCGACGGAGCGTTCGCACTGCAGAGCCGTCAGCAAGCTCCGATCCGGCTGTCCGAGGACGCCGCGTTCACCACGCTGGTCGGGTCGACGACACAACCGACCGAGGGTGGCTACGACAGCGCAGCCGGTGAGGTCTTCTACCTCGCGGTACCGGTCGCGCTCGACGGAGATCCGACGCCCGCCGTCGTCGTCGCCGCGTATTTCGCCGATCAGGAACGGCAGCCGGCCGACGACGTCGCCGCGTTGATGCTGCTGGTCGGCGCGGGCGCATCGGTGGTGGCCGCGATAGGGGCGTGGATCGTGGCCGGCCGAATCCTCAAGCCGATCAAGAACATCGCGGACACAGCCACGGCGATCACCGACAGCAATCTGTCCAGACGCATCACGCACGAAGGTTCAGGGAGCCGTACCGACGAGATCGGCATCCTCGTCGACAGCATCAACGCGATGCTCGGTCGCCTCGAGGCAGGCTCGGCGGCTCAGCGGCGGTTCCTGGACGATGCCGGTCACGAGTTACGAACGCCGATCACGATCGTGCGTGGCCACCTCGACGTTCTCGACGCCTCGGACCCCGACGACGTGCGTGACACCGTGACGCTCGTCGACGACGAGCTCGAACGTATGAATCGCTTGGTCGCCGATCTGCTGTTGCTGATGCGGGCCGAGCAGACGTCGTTCGTGAAGCCGACCGATGTGGACGTCGACGAACTGACGCGCACGATCTTCGACAAGGTGCACCGACTCGCCGACCGCGACTGGGTCCTGGAAACGACGGCACCGGTCCGCGCACGACTCGACGAGCAGCGCATGACGCAAGCTGTGGTCGCACTCGCCGAGAACGCGACACATCACACCGAACCAGGCGATCGCATCGGCATCGGATCTCAGTTGTCCGACAACGATATTCGCTTCTGGGTCACGGACACCGGCACAGGCATCGCCGACGCCGACCGAGCGCGCATCTTCGACCGCTTCGCCCGCGGTCGGGACGGAACCCGACGCAGCGAAGGCGCGGGCCTCGGACTGTCGATCGTGACCGCGATTGCGCGGGCGCACGGCGGACGAGTCGGCGTCGGTAGCGCACTCGGGCACGGATCCACCTTCACCATCACCGTTCCGGTCACTGCAGGGAAGGACCAGTAATGGCTCGTATTCTGATCGCGGAGGACGAACCCCGAATTTCGTCGTTCGTGCAGAAGGGTCTGCGCGCCAAGGGATTCACGACAACGGTCGTCGCCGACGGCGCCTCCGCCTACGACCTCGCCGGCAGCGGCGAGTTCGATCTCGTCGTGCTGGACATCGGCCTACCGCACATGGACGGATTCGAAGTTCTCGAGCGACTTCGTGGCGAGAACGTCATGATCCCGATCATCGTCCTCACTGCCCGAGACAGCGTCCGTGACGTCGTGTCCGGGCTGGAGAACGGTGCGGACGATTACATGCCGAAGCCGTTTCGTTTCGAGGAGTTGTTGGCGCGCATCCGTTTACGACTCGCCGGGGCGCGCGTGTCCGAGCAGATGGTGCTGTCGTCGGGTGACCTGTCGCTGGACCTCCGAACCCGCCGGGCGCAGGTCGGTGAACGGTCCGTCGACCTGTCCGCGCGGGAGTTCGCGTTGACGGAGGCGTTCCTCCGCCACCCAGGGCAAGTACTCAGCCGCGAGCAGTTGCTGTCGCAGGTATGGGGATACGACTTCGATCCAGGGTCGAACGTCGTCGACGTCTACGTCCGATATCTCCGAGGCAAATTCGGTAGCGACCGCATCGAGACAGTCCGTGGCATGGGGTACCGGCTGGCCTAGTCTCCAGACCGAGAAAAGGCCCGGGACGAGCGTCACGTCGCTCGAACCGGGCCAGTCGAATCAGTCGTCGTGGTCGTCGCGGTCATCCCAGTCGTCGTCGTGCCGGTCGTCCCAGTCGTCGTGGTCGTCCCAGTCGTCGTGGTCGTCCCAGTCGTCGTCGTGCCGGTCGTCGCGATCGTCCCAGTCGTCGTCGAACGGCACCTGCGGTGCAGAGGCGGCGGGAGCTGCCGGAGCGGGCGGCGCCGGCGCCGGCGCTTGCTGCTGAACGGAGATGGGCGTGGGGCGCTGGGTGCGCTCGGTGTCGTCGTCGGCCATCGCGACGGCCCCGATACCCCCGAGGGTCAGGGCGGTGGCAGCTACTGCGGCTGCGGCGAATTTCGCGGCGATCTTCATGATGTCCCTTTCGTTCGTTTTTCGCTGACACCACAACGATGACGGCCGAACGTGAGACGAAAAGGAATTCAGGATGAGGCTGTTCTCATGGTTCCCGACCCACGCAAACGTATGCGTCGGTGGGGCTCAGCGCGCACCAGCCGTGACTGCGCGCCCCGCGTCCGTGCGCAGCCCGAGACCCCCGACCACGATGACGATCATGAGCACGCCCAGAGCGGCGAACGACATCGAGAACGCCTCCCCCGAGGGACGCCCGAGAGCCTGGACGATGCCGGTGGACAGCGTCAGCGCAATGGCTCCGAGCGCAATGCCGAAGCCGGAGAACAGTTCCTGCGCGGTCGCGTTGAACGTGTTCGCATGGTTGAGCCGTTCGCTGTCGACGTCGGCGAACGCGAGACTGCTGTACGCCGTGAATCCGATCGACCGCAGGGCACCGCTGACCACGAGCACCGCGGCGATGACGACGGGCGACGTGTCGACAGCGAGGAGCGCGATCGCGCCGAAGCAGAGAACAGACAGTGCGCCGTCGGCGATGACGACCGTTCGGATTCCGAAGCGCCGCATGAGCGGCGTCGTCGCCGGCTTGATCGCGATGTTGCCGACGAACAGCGCGATGACCATCAGTCCCGACACGAACGGCGACCACCCGAACCGCAGTTGGAACATCAGCGGCAACAGGAACGGCACCGCGGTGATGACCATCCGATAGAACGATCCGTACGTCACGGTGTTCCGGAACGTGTCGACGCGTAACACGGAGAGATCCAGCAACGGATGCTCGGTGCGTCGCAGGTGCAGGACGGCGAACGTCAGAACCACAGCCGCCACCGCGAGGCCGATACCGACGGCCGCCCAGGGTGTTCCGTCGGTCCGGATGCTGTCGAGGGACACGATCAGCGCGGCGATGCCGACCGCGGTGAGGACGAATCCACGCCAGTCCAGCGTTCGCGTCGGGACGTCACCGTCGACGCCGCGGACGACGCGCAGCCCGACCACGAAGCCCGCGATGCCGAGCGGAACGTTGATCAAAAAGATCCAGCGCCACGACGCGAACGTGACGAGTGCACCGCCCAGTGCAGGTGCGATCACCGGAGCGGTCAGTGCAGGCCACGTCAAATACGCTATGGCTCGGACCAATTCGGACTTCGACGTTGCACGGAGCACCGCTAGCCTGCCGACCGGAACCATCATGGCCCCGCCCATACCCTGAAGTACTCGCATTGCGACCAGTACGGGAAGCGACGGGCTCAGCGCACATCCCACCGACGCGACGGTGAACACGACGATGGCGGCGAGGAATACGCGTCGAACACCGAAGCGGTCGGCCATCCAGCCGCTGACGGGAATCATGATCGCCAGCGTCAGGATGTACGCCGAGATCGCGATTCCGACATCCACGGCGTCGACCCCGAAGGACTCTGCCATCGCGGGCACTGCGGTCGCGATGACCGTCGCGTCGAGTATCTCCATGAAATACCCGCCCGCGACGAGCAGCGCGAGACCGCGTGGGAAGACCGGCGTCACAGACGTGTTCAGAACTCCTCGTACGTGTCGGGGTCCTGATCCCAGATCCGGCCGCGTTCGAGCGAGGAGATGGCCGAGACCTCGGCGTCGGTCAGCTCGAATCCGAAGATGTCGAGGTTCTGACGCTGACGATCCGGGTTCGACGACTTGGGCAGCGGTACTGCACCGAGCTGATGATGCCAGCGCAGCACCACCTGTCCGGCCGAGACGTCGTGCGCTGCAGCAGCATCCGCGATGGGTGCCAGTTTCAGCAGCTCCGATCCACGACCGAGCGGACTCCAACTCTCGGTGACGATGCCGTGCTCGGCGTGGTAAGCCCGCAGGTCGGCCTGCGGGAAGTACGGATGCAGTTCGACCTGGTTGACGACGGGCAGCACTCCGGTCTCCTGCGCGATCCGGTCCAGGTGGGCCTCGGTGAAGTTGGATACGCCGATCGACTTGACCAGTCCGTCCTTCTGCATGTCGATCATGGACCGCCACGTGTCGACGTACTTGTCGACCTTCGGCAGCGGCCAGTGGATCAGCAGAAGATCGATCTGTTCGAGCCCCAGGTTGGCCAGAGAGAGTCTCACCGACTCCTTCGCCTCGTCGTATCCGTGGTGCCGGCCTGGGATCTTCGTCGTCACGAGGATGTCGTCGCGTGAGACGCTCGACGCGCGCACGGCATCACCGACACCACCCTCGGTCTCGTACCTGAGCGCCGTGTCGATCAGACGGTAACCGGCGTCCAACGCGGACCCGACGGTAGCCGTCATGTCCTCCCCGTGGGCCTTGACGGTGCCGAGACCTACTGCAGGGAGGGGTGTTCCGTCGGCGAGGGTGAATGTCGGTGTCATGAGACCTCTTTCGATCAGTAGTCGACGGTGACCGTACGGCCACCCGAGTTCATCGATACCACCAACGCGTCGGCGACCACACCTGCCCGAAGGCCGTCCTCGGCGGTGGCCAGCGTCGACGGGCGACCCTCGGAGATCGCGTCGACCCATTCCTGCAGTTCGTAGCGGTACGCCTCGGCGTAGCGCGGAACCCAATCGAGCGGGTACTCGATGGACCGCTTCAATTCGCTGTCGACGATGACGTGCGCCGGAATCGCGAACTGCGCGATGCCTTCTTCGCCGACGATCTCGCAGCGCGTGTCGTAGCCGTAGCGTGCGTTCACGAACAGTTCGAGCGTCATCAGGACGTTGGACTCGGTGCGCAGCAACATGATCTGCGGGTCCTGACGAACCCCCGAGTGCCTCGACGTACGGCCCGCGTGCCAGCTCACCTCGGTGATCGGCGATCCGAGCAGCCACGGCATGCAGTCGAGTTCGTGGATCGCGGAGTTGGTGATCGTCGCGGCCGAATCACCGGGCCCGGCAACGACGTTGCGGCTGATGCAGTGCGCGACGAGCGTCTCGCCGATGCGCTCGGGCGTCGACGCGCGCTTGAGTTCGTTGTACGCGGGGTCGAAGCGGCGCATGAAGCCCACCGAGATGAGGTTCCGATCGCCCTGTGCGGCGATGATCTCGCGGCACTCCGGCGCGGTGGGGGCCAGCGGCTTCTCGCACAGCACAGGCTTGTTCGCGGCGAGGGCAGCGTGGACGAGCTCGGCGTGCGTGGAGTCGTGCGATGCGACGACGATCGCGTCCACGGCATCGCTGGAAATGAGCTCGAAGCCGTCGGATGCAACGGTCGCGTCGCGCATCTCCGCCGCGACGGCCTTGGCGCGGTCCGCGTCGAAATCGGCGACGACCGTCACCTCCGCACCCGAGATCTGGCCGTTGATCTTGCGAGCATGGTCGGCACCCATAACGCCGACACCGACGATTCCAACGCGTACAGTCATGCCCTGAGTATGACATCCGAATGTCCTAACAAAGAAGCTTTTCTCGAGAACAGGCACTGCAGATGACGATTCCACGGTCACGCGTCCCCGATCCGATGGACGCACCCTCCCTCCGCTGGGGAATCCTCGGTCCAGGATGGATCGCTCACCGGTTCGTCGAATCGCTGAAGAAGTACTCGACGCAGCAGGTGGTCGCCGTAGCCTCCCGCAATCAGGGACGGGCGGACGAGTTCGCCGCGCAGCACTCTCTTCCCCGCGCGCACGGCAGCTACGACGCGTTGCTAACCGATCCCGAGGTCGACATCGTCTACGTCGCAACTCCGCACACCGAACATCACGCGTGCGCGCTCGCTGCCATCGCCGCAGGTAAGCACGTCCTCGTCGAGAAGCCACTGGCGGTCGACGCCGCCCGCGCAGCCGAGATCGGCGCCGCAGCCGCCGACGCAGGCGTGTTCGCGGGCGAAGCGATGTGGACCAAGTTCCTCCCCAAGTTCGACGTGATCGCACAGATCCTCGAGAGCGGCGTGCTCGGCCCGGTTCGCACGGTCCTCGTCGACCACGGTGAGCACTTCACGACGGACCACCGCATCTACGACCCCTCGCTCGCCGGCGGACCACTGCTCGACCTGGGCACGTACGACGCGTCGTTCATTCACTTCGTTCTCGGCGCGCCCACGTCGGTCACCGCCGTCGGGCAGCCCGCCAACGACGAACTGAACGGTCAGGTGTCCGCGATTCTGACCGACGGCGACGGCAACCACGCCGTCATGAACACGACGATTCTGAGCGACACCCCGACCGTCGCCGTGATCTGTGGTCGCGACGCGACGCTGACCGTCCACGGCCCGTTCTTCATGCCCGGTTCGTTCACCCTCGCGATCCGCGGTGGCGAGACGATCGTCTACCGCGAGGACAAGGGCCTACAGGTCGACGGTCTGCACTTCGCTGCCGTCGACGCCGCCCGTGCGATCTCCGAGGGTCGGCTCGAGTCGAAGGTCCACACGATCTCCGACGCCGTCGAGACGCTGGCGATCGTCGACAGCATCCGCGAGCAGCTCGGCATCACAGGCGGGCCGTTCCAGCGCTAGCGCGCACCTGCACGTGCGCGGAAATACATGGCCCTCTGTGCATTTCCGTGCACGTGGTTGTTCACGCCGGCGTATTGAACCTGGTCACGACATGGATCTGCGACCGCTCGTCGACCATGCCGTCGAGCCCGCCGCCCGCCTGCATCAACAGCCGACACGCCCGCCGCGCATCGGCCCTGAGGTCGTGGTGGAGTACGGCCGACAACGCACCCGACCGCAACAGCGGCCGATTGTCGCTGTCGAGGTCGTGCGCGACGAACACCCGGCAGCGACGACCCGCACGTTCGAAAGCGCGCACGGCACCGGTGTTCCCGCCGCCGATCGAGTAGACCGCCTCGATGTCCGGATGCGCCGACAACGCAGCGCCGACGAGCTTCTCGACGGTCTCGTCGAGCCCCTCGCTGTCGGTGATCTCGACGACGCGACGCCGATTGGGGTCGCCCTGTTCGCCTCCGAGCGAGCGCAACGTGCTGCGGAACCCTATCTCGCGCTCCCCCTCGTTGCGAAAGATGTTGCTGGTCAAGATGATCAACACCGACGCGTCGGAGTCCCCGAGCCAACTGTCCACGAGATATGCTGCCGTCGCCCCGGCTGCACGGTTGTCGATTCCGACGTAGTCGAGACGCTTGCTCGCCGGCACGTCCGTCACGTAGGTGACCACCGGAATGCCGAGGTCGACGAGACGGTCGATCGCCGCGACGACGTCCGGATCGTCGGGCGCTTTGACGATGACACCGTGTGATCCCCTGGCCGTGAACTTTCCCAGCGTGTCGACCATCGCCGCCACCGACTCGGTCTCCCTGAAGTGAAACCTGCATCGCACGGCCGCGGGCGCGAGCATCGGGAGTTCCGCCTCGAGCGCCGCACGGAACTCGGCCGAGAATCGCGCCGGGGTCTGCATGACGACGTCGAACAGGAATTTTCGGCCGTTCAGTCGCAGTTGCGAACGCTGCTTGTCCAGATCCGAAATCGCTTGCTGCACTTCGGCTCTCGTGTTCGCGCGCACGCCGGGACGGTCGTGGAGTACACGGTCGACGGTCGCCTCGCTCAGACCGGACTGCTGCGCGATCTCGCGAACCTTGTACCGATGCGCCACGGGCGCCCTCCTGAGGCGTTTTTGATGGTGTCTGCCGGTTGATAGTACGGCAGGACGCCGTCAGACTCGGTGTACCCGAATTTCTTCTTTCCCTTGTGAGGACCACACTGATGGGCGTTACCATCGGCGTCGTCGGCCTCGGCCGCATCGGCGCATTCCATACCGAAACACTGAGCACGTTGGCAGGTGTCGACGGCCTCGTCGTCACCGACGAGCGACCCGCCGTCACCGAATCCGTCGCCGCGAAGTTCGACGCCAAGGCCGTCGACAGCGCGGACGCGCTTCTGAAATCCGGCGTCGACGGTGTCGTCGTCGCAGCCGCGACGCCCGCACACGCGTCGCTGGTGCTCGCCTGCGTCGACGCGGGAATCCCCGTCTTCTGCGAGAAGCCGCTCGCGGCGACACCCGGCGAGAGCCTCGCCGTCGTCCAGGCCATCGAGTCGAGCGACGTCCAGGTCCAGATCGGATACAACCGCCGATTCGCACCCGCATTCGCCGCGGCGAAGACCGCCGTCGACGCCGGTGAACTCGGCTGGTTGCACACCGTGCGTTCGACGACGCTCGACCCTGCTCCCCCGCCGCTCGACTACGTCGCCGTGTCCGGTGGGATCTTCCGCGACTGCAGCGTCCACGACTTCGACATCGTGCGGTGGATCGTCGGTCACGAGGTCGCCGAGGTCTACGCGGCAGGCTCCAACCAGGGCGATCCGGCGTTCACCGAGTACGGCGACGTCGACACCGCCACGGCGACGCTCACGTTCGAGAACGGCACCATCGGCGTCGTGTCGAACACGCGCTACAACGCACGCGGTTACGACTGCCGCCTCGAGGTCCACGGCTCGGCCGACGCCGTCGTCGCGGGCTGGGATGAGCAGGTCCCCGTACGCAATCTCGAAGCGGCAGCGACGTTCCCGAACGGTACGCCGCACAGCTTCTTCATGGACCGCTTCACGTCGGCGTACCAGGTCGAACTCGGCGCGTTCGTCGACATGGCGGCCGGCCGCATCGAATCTCCCTGCACCGCAAGCGATGCGCTCGAAGTGGCCTACATCGCCGAGGCCGCGACCCTGTCCCTGCAACAGCACCGCCCGGTGCGAATCGACGAGGTACGACTGTGACCACTTCCGCTGACATCCGCATTGCAGGCGCACCCATTTCCTGGGGTGTCTGCGAGGTCCCCGGCTGGGGTTACCAGATCGACTCCGACCGCGTCCTGACGGAGATGCGCGACGCCGGGCTCACCGCCACCGAGGTCGGCCCCGAGGGCTTTCTGCCCGCCGATCCGAACGAGCTCGCCGCCACGCTGGACAAGTACAGCCTGAAGTCCGTCGGCGGATTCGCACCGGTGCTGCTGCACCACGCGCATCACGATCCCGTTCCCGGCATCGCACCGCTTCTCGACGCGTTCATCGCCTCCCGGGCCGAGGTCCTCGTCCTCGCCGCGGCGACCGGCGCAGACGGCTACGACTCGCGTCCCGAACTCGACGACGCACAATGGGACACGTTGCTGCGCAACCTCGATCGTCTGCAGGAAGCTGCGGCCGAACGCGGCATCCGCGCCGTGCTGCACCCGCACGTCGGCACGATGATCGAGAAGCGCGACGAGGTGTACCGCGTCCTGAACGGCTCGACCATCCCGCTGTGCCTCGACACAGGACACCTCCTCATCGGCGGCACCGATCCGCTGGACCTGGTGGAGGCACACGCGTCGCGCATCACGCACGCGCACCTGAAGGATGTCGACGCCGCCCTCGCCGCGCGCGTACAAGCCGGCGAACTCACCTACACCGAGGCCGTCGCGCAGGGCATGTACACCCCGCTCGGGACCGGCGACGTGAACATCGCGCGCGTGGTGAACGAGCTGCTCGACGCGGGCTTCGACGGTTGGTTCGTGCTCGAGCAGGACACCATCCTCGCCGAGGAGCCCGCAGGCGCCGGACCTGTGTCCGACGTCATTTCCAGCGTCTCCTACCTCAGAAGCGTCGTGGAAGCCCGGGTAGCCTCGTCGGCGTGAATCAACTAAGGATCGGCGTCCTCGGCGCGTCTCGCATAGCCGAAGAAGCGATCGTCGAACCGGCGAACACTCTCGGACACCGTCTTGTCGCGTGCGCTGCACGCGACAGGACGCGTGCCGAGGTGTTCGCCGAGAAGTACGGTGTGAAGCGGGTTCTCGACTCCTACCAGGCCGTCATCGACGATCCCGAAGTGGACGTGGTCTACAACCCGCTCGCGAACTCCCTCCACGCGCCGTGGAACCTCGCGGCGGTCGAGGCGGGCAAACATGTGCTGACGGAGAAGCCCTTCGCGCGCGATCGCGCGGAGGCGTTCGCCGTCGCGGAAGCCGCCCGAGAAGCGAATGTCGTTGTGATGGAAGGCTTTCACTACCTGTTCCATCCGGTGACGCAGCGACTGCTGCAGGTGGTCGAGGACGGCACACTGGGCGACCTCCGCCATATCGACGTCGTCATGCGCATGCCCGCACCGGAGCCGGGCGACCTACGATGGTCGCTCGACCTCGCAGGCGGCGTGATGATGGATCTGGGGTGCTACGCCCTGCATGCGCTGCGGGCCTTCGGCCGATTCGCGGGCGGCGCACCGACCATCGGCGCAGCCAAGGCCGTCGAACGATTCCCGGGCGTCGACGAATCGATCGATGTCGAACTCGAATTCCCCAGCGGCGCAACAGCTGTGTCCCGCAACTCGATGATCGACGAGGACCACCTGTTCACGCTCCGTGTCATCGGGTCGAAAGGCGAGGCGTTCGCGCACGATTACATCAAGCCCAACAAGGACGACCGGGTCACCGTCACGGTCGGATCCGACACCCGCGTCGAGCATCTCGGCACGCGGTCGTCGTACACGTATCAGTTGGAGGCGTTCGCGGATCACCTGCAGAACGGGACACCCCTGCCGATCGGGCTCGACGACGCCGTCGACAACATGGCGATGATCGACGACGCGTACCGCGCCGCCGGAATGTCGCCCCGCTGAGGTTCGGCTCCCCCGTGCGCATGTGCGTACGGGGGATCTCGGGTCGCCCGCTCAGGCGCCCGGCTTCACCCAGCTCCCCGACTCGACCGAGCGCGTCATCGCGTCGAGCACCTGCGCGCTGCGCACCGCATCCCAGATCGTCGCGCCGACCGGCTTGCCGTCGGCGATGGACTGCAGGAATCGCTTGGCTTCGACGACCTTCAGATCGTCGTAGCCCATGGACGACGCGGATCCCGGCTGGAACGCGCCGTATTCACCCTGCTTCGGGCCGACGAAGATCGTCGACACCGGCTGATCCTGGTACCGGTCACCCACGCAGAGGCCCAGTTCGCCGAGGCGTCGGAAGTCCCAGAAGACAGCACCCTTGGTGCCGTGGATCTCGAAGCCGTACGCGTTCTGCTCCCCTACCGACACGCGGCTCGCCTCGAGCGTCGCGCGCGCACCCGATGCCAGACGCACCTGGCTGCTGACGTAGTCCTCGTTCTCCACCGGTCCGAGCTCGCCACCGGTCGCGAGGGCATGACCGCTGGTCGCGCCCGTCGGCTTCGCACGCTGCGGCACGAAGATCGCGGTGTCGGCGACGAGAGAGTCGATGTCTCCCAACAGGTACCAGAGCAGGTCGGCGCCGTGCGACGCGAGATCGCCCAGCACACCGTTGCCGCCGCGTGCCCGCTCGAAGCGCCAGCTGAGCGCGCCGTCCGGGTGCGCCGCGTAGTCGCTGAAGAAGCGGAAGCGAGCGTGGGTGACGGTACCGATCTCGCCGGCCTCGATCAGTGCCTTCGCCTCTTCGACGGCCGGGGCGTTGCGGTAGTTGAAGCCGACTGCGGTCTGCACACCTGCCTTGTCCGCGGCGACGGCGACAGCGCGGGCGTCGTCCTCGGACAGGCCGACCGGCTTCTCGATCCAGATGTGCTTGCCTGCCTCGACCATCGCGGTACCGATGGTGCGGTGCAGGAAGTTCGGGGCGGTGATCGACACTGCGCCGATGGACGAGTCCTTCTCGATGTCGTGCCAATCGGTGGTCGACGTCTCGAAGCCGAACTGCGCGGCAGCGTCGTCGGCGCGGCCGGGCACCTCGTCGGCGACCGACGCGAGCACCGGAGTCAGCGCGAGTTCGGGATAGTGGTGGCGGATGCGCGCGTAGGCCTGCGTGTGCACGCGGCCCATCCAGCCGAAGCCGGCGACACCCACACGGATGTTCTGCGATGAACTCACTGGATCTGTCTCCTCACGAATACTGAACGTCCGGGATCCGAACACGGTTTTGGACCGGTCCAATCTGTACTAGAGTCTGCGCCACACGACGCCGACGTGTCAACACCGACCCTGCTAGCGTCTGACGAAGACACCGCCGAGAAGGGACACGAACGTGGCGCAGCCGACCATTCGTACCGTCGCAGCGCACGCCGGTGTATCCAAATCGCTTGTCTCCCTTGTTCTCCGCGGATCCAGCTCGGTGAGCGAGGAGAAGCGCGCGGCTGTCGAGGACGCGATCCGCGAACTCGGCTACCGCCCCAATCTCAGCGCGCGCAGCCTGACGCAGAATCGCACACACATTGTCGGAGTTCTCCTCAACGACCTACGCAACCCATGGTTCGTCGACTGCCTCGAGGGCATGACTTCGATTCTGCAGCAACATGATCTGAAGATGTTCCTCGCCGACGGTCGTCTCGATCGCAGTTCCGACGAATCGTTCGTCCGCAGCTTCATGGACCTCCGCCTCGACGGTCTGGCTCTCGTCGGCACCCGACGGCCGACGCCTGCCATCGCCGAAGCAGCAGCGCTGATTCCGACGGTCGTCGTCGCCAGCCGCGACCTCGACTTCCCGGGCGTGGACGTCGTCGCCAACGACGACGAACTCGGCACCCGCTTGGCCGTCGAACACCTTGTCGCACAGGGACATCGACGCATCACCCACATCGCAGGAACCGGGGCCGTCGCCGACATCAGAGCGCAGAGCTATCACGACGCCATGGTCTCGCACGGCCTGAAGCGGCACATTCGCGTCGAGCCCGGCGGCATGACCGAGGACGCAGGCCACGCGGCCTGCTCGCGCATCCTCGACGGACGGACGCGTCCCACCGCGATCTTCGCCGTCAACGACATCGTCGCGATCGGCGCAATGACCGCCTGCCAGGAACGCGGACTGTCGATTCCGCAGCAGGTGTCGATCGTCGGCTACGACAACACGTCCATCGCTCAGCTACGCCACGTCCGGCTGACAAGCGTCGAGAACGCGACGATCGAAGTCGGCGAGCGAGCCGCGACGGCGCTCGTCGATCGCATCGCCGACCCGGATCGCCCCGGCTCGCTGACGTTGGTGCCACCCGCGATTCAGGTGCGCGGGTCGACGGCCCCGCCGGCGCCATGACTCCCGGGCCCTGACTCCGGGGCCATGACTCCCGCGCATCGTTGGTCCACGGCAACTGTCTGTCGGATGCCACGGACCATCGATGCCGAAGAATGCGGCAAGGATCAGCGATCGACGACCGTCGTGTCGAAGTAGTACCGCGACGCACGGTAGGCGTGCGAGCCGAATTCGACGACGCTCCCCGAGTCGTCGAACGCCGTGCGGTGCATCGTGAGCAGCGGGGCCTTGTACTTCTCGTCGAGCAGCAGCGCCTCGTCGCGGTCGGCGGCCTTGGCTCCGATCCGCTGGCGTGCGAGGCGGATGTGCACGCCCCTCGTCCGCAGCGACTGATAGAGGCCGTGATGTTCGAGCTCGTCGGGATCGGGCGCGATCGACGACGGCAGGTGATTCGCCATCAGCGCCAACGGTTCTCCATTGGTGCTGCGAAGCCTGCGGATGGTGACGATCTCGGTGTCGGCGGAGATGTTGAGTTCGCGTGCGACCTCTTCCGACGGCGTCCCGACGTGGTAGTCGAGCAATTTGGTCGACGGGCTCTGCCCGGCGCGCGCGAGGTCGTCGAAGAGACTGGTGAGCTCGACGGGTCGATGCACCGGACTCTGGACGACCTGAGTGCCGACACCGCGCTTACGGACCAGCAGTCCCTTGTCGACGAGTTCCTGAATTGCACGACGCGTGGTCGGACGTGACAGATTCAGTCGTTTGGCAAGTGCCAGTTCGTTCTCGAACCGATCTCCCGGGGCCAACTGCCCGCCGAGAATGGCCGACTCGATCGCCTGCGCCAACTGGAAGTACAGAGGAACCGGGCTGCCTCGATCGAGCTCGACCGACAGCGGTGTGGCCACCGTCGAACTCGCGCCGCTCGTGGGCGCATCCGACGTCGACGCATTGGAAGCAGTCACTGTCCGGCTCCGTATCTCCTCGGGGGCGGTAAATCTACAGCCCGGCTTGATCGGAAGTGTAGGCGAACACTAACATCAGCATGACTGGAAGTAAGAATGTCAGGACAAAGTCTTGACATGGACATGTGGCCTGCAGCACAGTAGTAGGCGACAGCCCCTGCCTCAGAACCTCTCGACCGTCAGTCCCCAAACACCTTTGGAGTCGAACTTGAGCACCTCAGCCGATGCCACGACCACGGCCTTCGACGTCCTCGCCATCGGGCGCAGCGGCGTCGACATCTACCCACTGCAGACCGGTGTCGGTCTGGAGGACGTCGAGTCCTTCGGCAAGTTCCTCGGAGGAAGCGCGGCGAACGTCACCGTCGCCGCGGCACGCCTCGGACGGAAGTCGGCACTGATCTCGGGCGTCGGCAACGATCCCTTCGGGCGTTACGTCGCAGGCGAACTGGCTCGCTTGGGCGTCGACAACCGCTTCGTCGTCACGGACTCGCAGTTCGCCACCCCGGTCACCTTCTGCGAGATCTTCCCGCCCGACGATTTCCCGCTGTACTTCTACCGCAAGCCGTCGGCACCGGACCTGCAGATCCGTCCGGAGAACATCGACGTCGACGCCGTCAAGAACGCACGGCTGTACTGGTCTACCGTCACCGGCCTGTCCGAAGAGCCGAGCCGCAGTGCGCATTTCACCGCGTGGGAAGCTCGTGGCCGCGCACCGCTGACCGTCCTCGACCTCGACTACCGTCCGATGTTCTGGGAGACGACCGCCGCTGCGACCGAGCAGGTCCAGAAGGCGCTCCAGCACGTCACCGTCGCCGTCGGCAACAAGGAGGAGTGCGAGGTCGCCGTCGGCGAAACCGATCCGAACAAGGCTGCCGACGCATTGCTGGACCTGGGCGTCGAACTCGCCATCGTCAAGATGGGCCCGAAGGGCGTCATGGGCAAGACCAAGAACGAGACCGTCACCGTGCCGCCGAACTTCGTCGACGTCGTCAACGGCCTCGGTGCAGGCGACAGCTTCGGCGGATCGCTGTGCAACGGCCTGCTCGCCGAGTGGCCGCTCGAGAAGATTCTCCGTTACGGCAACGCGGCAGGCGCCATCGTCGCTTCGCGCCTGGAGTGCTCCACCGCCATGCCCACCGCGACCGAGGTCGCCGAACTCGCCGACAAGGCTGCTACGGAGTCCGTGAATGTCTGAGACCACCTTGACCCCCGCACCCGCTGCATCCAGCTACGCCGAGGTCACCGCGATCCGCGCAAGCGATCCGCAGGCCATCGAGCGTGCCTGGGCGACGCGTACGACGCGTGAGACCATTCGAGGCAACGGCCGGCTCATGATCGTCGCCGCCGACCACCCTGCCCGTGGCGCGCTGTCCGTCGGCTCGAACATGACGGCGATGAACAGCCGCACCGAGCTGCTCGACCGGCTGCGCACCGCACTCGCGAACCCCGGCGTCGACGGCGTCCTCGCCTCCCCCGAGATCCTCGACGACCTCGTGCTCCTCGGCGCTCTCGAGGACAAGGTCGTGTTCTCGTCGATGAACCGCGGCGGCCTCGCAGGCGCGTCGTTCGAGCTCGACGACCGCATGACCGCAGCGACCGCAGCCGCCACGGCCAAGGCGCGTATGAACGGCGCGAAGATGCTGACCCGCATCGCACTCGACGACCCGGGCACGCTGTCCACGATGACCGCCTGCGCCCAGGCCATCGACGAACTCGCCGAGCGTCAGCTCATCGCCATGGTCGAGCCGTTCCTGTCACGCCGTGTCGACGGACGCGTCAAGAACGACCTGAGCACCGACGCCGTCATCAAGTCCATTCACATCACCCAGGGCCTCGGATCCACGTCCGCGTACACCTGGATGAAGCTGCCCGTCGTCGACGAGATGGAACGCGTCATGGACGCCACGACGCTCCCGACGCTTCTTCTCGGCGGCGACCCGCAGACCGCTCCGGAAGAGACCTTCGCCAGCTGGGCGAACGCGCTCGCGATCCCGGCCGTGCGCGGTCTGATCGTCGGACGCACCCTGCTGTACCCCAAGGACGGCGACGTCGCAGCCGCCGTCGCGACCGCAGTGAACATGGTGAGGTGACATGAACTCCGAGTACTACATCGCAGCAGGCGACGGAGCCAAGGACGGCTTCGACGTCGTCGTCACGCCCGAATCCGCGGGGTGGACCGAATCCAGCCTCTGGACACTGACTCTCGCCGCAGGGCAGTCCGTCGATCTGTCGTCAGGCCCCGACGAGATCATGGTCGTGCCGCTGTCGGGTTCGGCGACGGTCACCAGTGACGGCACGAAGTTCGAGCTCGCCGGCCGTGCATCGGTGTTCGACGGCCCGTCCGACTTCGCTTACGTCGGAAAGGATTCGGCCTACACCGTCTCCAGCACCGACGGCGGACGGTTCGCTCTCTGCGGCGCCCGCGCCGAGAAGAAGCTGCCGTTCCGCTACGTTCCGGCAGCCGACATCTCCGTCGAACTGCGCGGCGCGGGCAACTGCAGCCGACAGGTCCACAACTTCGGTACCGCCGACACGTTCGAGGCCGACTCGATCATCGCGTGCGAGGTGATCACTCCCGGCGGCAACTGGTCGTCGTACCCCGGCCACAAGCACGACGAGAACACCGAGCACGAGTCCGCTCTCGAGGAGATCTACTACTTCGAGATCGCGCCGGGACCTGACCAGAGCAACGGATTTGGTTACCACCGCGTCTACGGCACACCGCAGCGTCCGATCGAGGTGCTCGAAGAGGTCCGCACCGGTGACGTCGTGCTGGTGCCGCACGGCTACCACGGCCCGTCCGTCGCAGCCCCGGGGTACCACATGTACTACCTGAACGTCATGGCCGGACCGGGCAAGGAACGGGCCTGGAACATCGTCGACGATCCCGAGCACACCTGGATCCGCGGCACCTGGGCAGACCAGGCCGTCGATCCGCGCCTGCCCCTCCACAGCTCTTCCACCAACACCGCATCCGAAGGAGCATGATCGTGGTGTCCACCGCGCCGATCTCGGCGAGCAAGACCGAAAACACCGAGGGCACAGTTCGTCTCACGGTGTCCCAGGCGACCGTCAAGTTCCTGGCGAACCAGTACGTGGAGCGTGACGGCGTTCGCACCAAGTTCTTCGCCGGCGCGTTCGGCATCTTCGGACACGGCAACGTCGCCGGCCTCGGCCAGGCGCTGCTGCAGGCCGAGATCGACGCCGTCGAAGCAGGCACCGACCCCGAACTGCCTTACGTCCTCGGGCGCAACGAGCAGGCCATGGTGCACAGCGCCGTCGCCTACGCACGCCAGAAGGACCGCCTGCAGACGTGGGCCGTCACGGCCTCCGTCGGCCCCGGCTCCACGAACATGCTGACCGGCGCCGCGCTGGCGACGATCAACCGCCTGCCCGTGCTGCTGCTTCCCGCCGACACGTTCGCCACCCGTGCGAGCGCACCCGTGCTGCAGGAGCTCGAACTTCCGTCCAGCGGCGACGTCACGGTCAACGATTCGTTCAAGCCGCTCTCGCGCTACTTCGACCGCGTGTGGCGTCCCGAGCAGCTGCCCGGCGCTCTGCTCGGTGCGATGCGTGTGTTGACCGATCCGGTCGAGACCGGCGCGGCCACCGTCGCCATCCCGCAGGACGTTCAGGCCGAGGCGTTCGACTGGCCCGAGTCGCTGTTCGCACCGCGTACCTGGCACGTCGCACGCCCGCTGCCGGAGAAGTCCGTCATCGCCCGTGCCGCCGAGGTCATCCGTACGGCGAAGAAGCCGATGATCGTCGCAGGCGGTGGCGTCATCTACTCCGGCGCGACCGACGCGCTGGCGTCGTTCTGCGAGAAGACCGGGATCCCGGTCGGCCAGAGCCAGGCGGGCAAGGGTTCGCTGAAGTACGACCACCCGCAGTCCGTCGGCGCTCTCGGCTCGACCGGTACGACGTCGGCCAACGCCCTCGCCACCGAAGCCGACGTCATCATCGGAATCGGCACGCGCTACAGCGACTTCACGTCCGCGTCGCGCACCGCGTTCAACAACCCCGACGTTCGCTTCGTCAACATCAACGTCGCGTCGATCGACTCGGTGAAGCAGGGCGGCATCTCGGTCGTGTCCGACGCTCGCGAAGCGCTGGAGGCTCTTGCGGTCGAATTGGGCGACTACACTGTTCCGTCCGAATACCGCACGCGTACAAGCGAACTCGCACAGGAGTGGGACGACACGGTGGCGTCGGTCTACAAGATCGAAGACCCGTCGGCACCACTGAACCAGAACCAGGTGATCGGTCTGGCCAACACGCTGTCCGATCCTCGCGACGTCGTGGTCTGCGCTGCAGGATCGATGCCCGGTGACCTCCACAAGCTGTGGCGCACACGCGATTCCAAGGGTTATCACGTCGAGTACGGCTTCTCCTGCATGGGATACGAGGTTGCCGGCGGCATCGGCGCCAAGATGGCCGAGCCCGATCGCGACGTGTTCATCATGGTCGGCGACGGCTCCTACCTCATGATGGCGACCGAACTGGTCACCGCCGTGCAGGAGGGCGTCAAGATCATCATGATCCTCGTGCAGAACCACGGATTCGCATCCATCGGTTCGCTGTCGGAATCCCTTGGCTCGCAGCGCTTCGGCACCGACTACCGCTACCGCGCGGAGAACGGCCGCCTGCAGGGAGACAAGCTGCCTGTGGATCTCGCTGCCAACGCAGCCAGCCTCGGCGTCGAGGTCGTCCGCGTGAACAACGGCTCCGAGTTCACCGACGCGGTCAAGGCCGCCAAGGCGAGCGAGACGTCCACCGTCATCCACGTCGAGACCGACCCGCTGATCGCGGCTCCGGACTCCGAGTCGTGGTGGGACGTCCCGGTCAGCGCGACCTCCACGCTCGAGTCGACGCAGACCGCGTACGCCACCTACGAGAAGTGGAAGAAGATCCAGCGCCCCTTCCTCCGTCCGTCCGGAAACTGACAGGAATCTCCACACGATGAAGATCGCACTCGATCCCACCCCGTTCCACCACGATTTCTCGCTACTGGAGCTGCCTCGTGTCGTGGCCGACCTCGGCTACGAGTACCTGCAGCTCACGCCGCACGTGGACATGATCCCGTTCTTCAACCACCCGAAGGCCGACGACGACCTGGTCGCCAAGTTCAAGAAGGCCTGCAAGGACGCCGGCGTCGGCATCGCCTCGGTGCTGCCCGTGCTGCGCTGGTCCGGCCCGGACGAGGACGCCCGCGAAGCAGCCGTACGGTACTGGAAGCGTGCCATCCAGATCACCGTCGACCTCGGCGTGAACGTCATGAACACCGAGTTCAGCGGACGCCCGGAGAAGGCCGAAGAGTCCGAGCGCGCCTTCTACCGTTCGATGGAAGAACTCGTTCCGATCGTCGAGCGTGAAGGCATCGACGTCCGAATCGATCCGCACCCGGACGATTTCGTCGAGGACGGCCAGGCGGCCATTCGCGTCATCCGGGGCATCAATTCGAAGAACTTCGGCATGGTCGTCGTCGCGTGCCACCAGTTCCACATGGGCGGAGACCTGCCCGGAATCCTGCGCACCGCAGGCGATCTCGTGCGCCTGGTGCACGTCGCCGACACGATGGACCACCACCGTTCGCACGGCCTGCGCTACATCACCAACCCGCCCGGAAACGCAGTACGCGTCCACCAGCACCTGAAGATCGGTGACGGCGACGTCAACTGGAACGAATTCTTCGGCGGCCTGGGCGAATTGGGCTTCTACGACAAGGACGACACCGTGATGGTGTCGAGCGTCTTCGGAGAGAACGAGAACGCGCACGAAGTGTCTCGCTACCAGCTGAAGACGATGAACGAGTACATCGCAAAGTTCAAGAAGTAAGGACGGATATGAGCAACGTGATCAGCCACTGGCTGGACAACAAGGAATTCGCCGGCACCTCCGGTAACACCGCACCGGTCACCAACCCCGCTACCGGCGAGGTCACCGGACAACTGGCACTGGCCAATCTGGACGATGCCCGCACCGTCATCG